>PMWT01000016.1 GCA_003166025.1 Acidimicrobiaceae bacterium
TCCACCTCGATAACCGCCACCTCCCCGGCCGAGGCGGCCGGCACGGTCGATGTCACCGTGACCGGCACTGCCGGCACCAGCCCCAAGACGGGCGCCGACCAGTTCACCTACTCCAACACGACCTGGTACGCGGCCGCCCCGACCACGGCGCCTTCGGCGCGTTATGGATCGGCGGAAGCCTACGACCCGGCCACGGGCCAGACGATCTTGTTTGGCGGCTACTCCGGCTCCGCCTACCTCGGAGACACGTGGGACTGGAACGGGGCCAACTGGGTCCAGCTCAGCCCCGCCACCAGCCCGAGTAGCCGGGCGTTCGCCTCCATGGCATACGACCCGGCCATGAACGGGGGCGAACTACTTCTCTTCGGCGGTGCCAGCACCGGCTACTACAACGACACCTGGGCCTGGAACGGTTCCACTTGGAGCCAGGTCGGCAATGCCGGGGACCTCACCTGCACCACAACCTGCACTAACGGCCCTTCGGTCCGCAGCGCCGCGTCGATGGCCTACGACCCGGCCAACGGTGGCCAGCTGGTCCTCTTCGGCGGTGCCGGCACCTACTACTACAACGACACCTGGACCTGGAACGACGCAACCAACACTTGGGCCCAGCTCACCCCCGCCACCAGCCCCCCCGCCCGCTTGTTTTCGTCGATGGCCTACGACCCCGCCAACGGGGGCCAGATGGTCCTGTTCGGCGGCCGGAACGGCAGCACCTATTACAACGACACCTGGGACTGGAACGGGGCGACCTGGGGACAACTTGCCCCGACCTCCAGCCCCAGCGCCCGTCTCGGGCTCGCCATGGCGTACGACGTGCCCACTGCTCAGATGGTGCTGTTCGGCGGCGTCAACGGCAGTGCCTACTACTACAACGACGTCTGGATCATGGGCGCCCCCAGCGTCACCGCCCTCAGCCCGCTCTCAGGTCCGACGACCGGGAACACCTCGGTCATCATCACCGGCTCCGGGTTCAACGCCAGCACCCCCGCCAGCGCGGTCATGTTCGGTACCACGCCGGCCGCCAGCGTCACGGCCAGCTCCTCCACCTCGATCACGGCCGTCTCCCCGGCCGAGGCGGCCGGCACGGTCGACGTCACCGTGACCGCCAGCGCCGGCACCAGCCCGAAGACGGGCGCCGACCAGTTCACCTACTCCAATTCGACCTGGTACCAGGCCGGCCCGACCACGGCCCCTTCGGCGCGCTATGGATATGCGGAGGCCTACGACCCGGCCACGGGCCAGACGATCTTGTTCGGCGGTCTAACTGGGTACGGCTCCAGCTATTACAACGACACCTGGGACTGGAACGGGGCCAACTGGGTACAGCTCAGCCCCGCCACCAGCCCAGGAGCGCGCTTCAGCCCCTCGATGGCCTACGACCCGGCCATGAACGGGGGGGAACTACTTCTCTTCGGAGGTACTAGCAGCACCGGCTGGGACAACGACACCTGGGCCTGGAACGGTTCCACTTGGAGCCAGGTCGGCAATGCCGGGGACCTCACCTGCACGACAGCCTGCACGAACAGCCCTTCGGCCCGTCAAAAGGCGTCGATGGCCTACGACTCGGCCAACGGCGGCCAGCTGCTTCTCTTCGGCGGTAATAGCAGCACCGGCTACGACAACGACACCTGGACCTGGAACGGCAGTACCTGGGCGCAGCTCACCCCCTCCACCAGCCCCCCAGCCCGCGACGGAGCCTCGATGGCATACGACCCGGCCAACGGCGGCCAGCTGGTCCTGTTCGGCGGCGCCAACGCTACTACGGCCCTCAGCGATACCTGGGCCTGGAACGACAACACCAACACCTGGGCCCAGCTCACCCCCGCCACCAGCCCCCCACTCCGCAGCCTCGGTGCCATGGCCTACGACCCGGCCAACGGCGGCCAGCTGGTCCTGTTCGGCGGTGGCTACGGCGCCACCGACTACAACGACACCTGGACCTGGAACGGCGCCACCTGGGCACAGCTGTTGCCGGCCGCCAGCCCCAGCGCCCGCTACGCGCTCACCATGGCGTACGACGTGGCCACCAATCAGATGGTCCTGTTCGGCGGTATAAACACGTCCGCTACCTACTACAACGACACCTGGATCATGGGCGCCCCCAGCGTCACATCCCTCAGCACCGTTTCCGGCCCGACGACGGGGTACATCCCACTCACCATCACCGGCTCCGGGTTCGCCGGGCTAGCGGCCAGCGGAGCCGTCATGTTCGGCACGACAGCGGCGGCCAGCTACACCGTCTGGTCGTCTACCTCGATCACCACCAGCTCCCCGCCCGAGGCGGCCGGCACGGTCGACGTCACCGTCACCGGCAGCGCCGGCACCAGCCCCAAGACGGGCGCCGACCAGTTCACCTACTCCAACACGACCTGGTACCAAGCCTCGCCGCCCACCGTCCCGACGGCCCGTGATGGCGCGGCACAGGCCTATGACCCGGCCACCGGGCAGATGATCATGTTCGGCGGCTCCGAGAGCGGTACCTACGTCAACGAGACGTGGACCTGGACGGGCGCCACCTGGGCCCAGCTTTTCCCGGCTACCAGCCCAGCGCTCCGCGGTTTTGCATCGATGGCCTACGACAGCGCCACCAGCCAGCTGCTCCTCTTTGGCGGCCTCAACAGCAGCGGCTACCTTGCCGACACCTGGGCGTGGACCGGGACTAATTGGACCGAGATGGCCACCACGGGGCCGTCGGCTCGCTCCTTTGCCCTAATGGCCTACGACAGCGCCACCAGCCAGCTGCTCCTTTTCGGCGGCTCCAATGCCAGCGGCGTGGCCCAGAACGACACCTGGAGCTGGACGGGCACGGCCTGGACGCACCTCGTCCCCGTGACCAGCCCGCCGGCCCGCGGTTCGGCGACCCTGGCCTACGACGCCGCCACCAGCCAGATGGTCCTGTTCGGAGGCTATGGCACCACTTTCGACAACGACACATGGATCTGGGACGGCGCCAATTGGGACCTTCAATCCCCGGGTACCAGCCCTGCCGTTCGTGACGGCGCCACTATGGCCTATGACCCGGCCACCAGCCAGATGGTCCTGTTCGGGGGCTTCAACGGCACCGTCAACGAGAACGACACCTGGAACTGGACCGGGCCCACCTGGGCGCAACTGGCGCCGGCGACGTCCCCGCCCATCCGCTACCGGGCCGGCATGGCCTACGACGCCGCCACCAGCCAGCTGGTCTTGTTCGCCGGCGGCGGCGCCGGTGGCTCCTGGCTCTCCGATACCTGGATAATCGGGGCCCCGTCGGTGACGGCCGTCAGTCCCGGCAGCGGGCCGGCCGCAACGGGTACCTCGGTGACCATCACGGGCACGGGCTTCACCGGCGTCGGCGCGACCGGCGGGGTCATGTTCGGCTCGAGCGCGTCCACGACCTACACGGTCACCTCGTCCACGTCCATCACCGCCACGTCCCCCTCCGAGCCCGCCGGCACGGTCGACGTCACGGTGGTCGGCGGTGCGGGCACGAGCCCGGCGACGTCGCTCGACCAGTACACCTATGCCGGGGCCCTGGCGTGGTACCAGGCGGCGCCGACGACGAGCCCGACCCCGAGCTTCAACAACGTCGAGGCGTACGACCCGGCCACGGGCCAGACGATCCTGTTCGTAGGGGACAACGGGAGCGGCGGCGTTTCCCAAACCTGGAACTGGAACGGCTCCACCTGGGCCCAGCTCAGCCCCGCCACCAGCCCTTCGCCCCGCTATTTCACGACCATGGCCTACGACGCCGCCACCAGCCAGCTGCTCCTCTTCGGCGGCTACAACGGCAGCGCCCTTGGTGACACCTGGGCGTGGACCGGGACCACATGGACCGAGGTGGCCACCACGGGGCCGCCGGCCCGCTACCAGGCGTCGATGGCCTACGACGCGGCCACCAGCCAGTTGGTCCTCTTCGGCGGCACCGGCAGCGGCTCCTTGAATGACACGTGGACTTGGAACGGGAGCGCCTGGGCGCAGCTCACCCCCACCGACAGCCCGCCGGCCCGGGGTGTGGCGGCCATGGCCTACGACCCGGCCAGCCAACAGCTTGTCCTGTTCGGCGGCTCCGGCGGCTCCTACCTCGGGGACACGTGGGACTGGAACGGCTCCACGTGGGCCCAGCTCAGCCCCTCCACCAGCCCCTCCGCCCGTTACGGGCCGACCATGGCCTACGACCCCGCCATATCGTCCCTGGTCCTGTTCGGCGGGTTCACCGGTACGGCCCAGAGCGATACGTGGGCCTGGAACGGGGCCTGGTCCAAGCTCTCCCCGGCTACCACCCCCTCCGCCCGTTACTACTCGACCATGGCCTACGACCCCGCTACCAGCCAGATGGTCTTCTTCGGGGGCAGCCCCAACAACAGCACCCCCATGAGCGACACCTGGTTGATCGGTGCTCCCAGCGTCACCGCCGTCAGCCCGGCGTCGGGCGTGCCCGGCGGTGGTACCTCGGTCACCGTCACCGGCGCGGGGTTCAGCGGCGTGAGCGGGATCAGCTTCGGCTCCACCGCGGCCACCCAGTACCTGGTCAATTCCACCACCTCGATCACCGTCACCTCGCCGGCCGGTGCCCTGGGCATTGTCGACGTCGTCGTCACCACCGGCGACGGTCCCAGCTCCACGAGCCCGGCCGACAAGTTCGCCTATGAGGCGCTGCCCGCCGTGACCGCCGTCAACCCGGTCTCCAGCCGGATGGCGGGGGGCGGCGTCGTGACCATCACCGGGACTGGTTTTACCAATGCCACTACGGTGATGTTCGGAGCAAGCCTGGCCGCCAACTACACCGTCGTCTCGTCGACCCAGATCACCACCACCGCCCCGGCGCAGGCCGCCGGCACGGTCGACGTCATCGTGACGACGCCTGTCGGGACCAGTGCCATGACAACAGCCGACCACTTCACCTACGAAGCCGCGCCGACCGTCGGTGCCGTCAGCCCCGTCGTGGGCTCGACGTTGGGAAGCACCACGGTGGTCATCACCGGCACCGGCTACACCGGGGCCACTGTGGTCGACTTCGGCTCTGGCGCGGGCGGGTTCATCGTCAACTCGCCCACCTCGATCACGGCCACCTCGCCGGCCGAGGCCGCGGGCCCGGTAGACATAACCGTCACCACGGCGGTGGGCACCAGCGCCACGAGCCCGGCCGACCAGTACACGTTCGTCGTCCCGCCCACGGTCACCAACGTCAACCCCAGCTCCGGCCCTGTGGCCGGTCAGGCCTCGGTGGCGATCACCGGTACGGGCTTCATCGTGCCCGGCTTCGGTAGTGGCAGCGCCGTCGACTTCGGCTCGGCTCCCGCCGCCTTCATCGTCAACTCGGCCACCTCGATCACGGCCAGCGCCCCGGCCGGCACCGCCGGGACGGTCGACGTCACCGTCGTCAACGTCGCCGGCCCGAGCGCCACCAACGCCGCCGACAAGTACACCTACGTGACCGGGCCCACCGTCACCGCCGTCACCCCGACGGCGGGCCCCCTGGCCGGAGGCACGTCTGTGGCCATAACGGGCACCGGCTTCTCGGGGACAGGTTTCCCCAACGCCAGCGCCGTCGA
>PMWT01000227.1 GCA_003166025.1 Acidimicrobiaceae bacterium
GGCCACCGTCTTCAGCGTCCGCTCCAGCACGATCTCGAAGTGGGCGAGCTTTTGGTCGGCATAGTCTTCGGCCTCGAGGCGCAGCCGCCGGGCCTCGTCGCGCGCCTCTTCCATCACCCGGCGCGCCTGCGCCTGGGCCTCCTTCAGGATTTCGGTGCGCTGCACGAGCCGTTGAGCCTCCGACCGGGCCGACTCCACCAGTTCCTCGGCTTGGCGCTTGGTGGCGGCCAGGTACTCCTCACGCTCTTTGAGCATCCACCGGCCCTGGCGGACCTCCTCGGGCAGGCGCTCGCTGGCCTCCCTCAAGAGCTCGAGGATCTCTTCCTTGTTGTCGAGTTTCACCGATGACGACAACGGCAGCGCCCTCGCCCCGGAGATCATTCCCGCCACCCGGTTGAGGAGGGCCTCCGTCTCAGGGAGGGGAGCTCCGCCGCCGGCTCCATTGCTCGCAGAGCTCATAGACCGAACTTCTCCTTCATTACGGTGAATACCGGTGCCGGGACCATAGCACCCACCCGGTCGGCGCCCCCGTAGCTCATGAAATCACGGAGCCACTTGGAGGCAATGAACGAATAAGCCGACGAGCACGGTACCAGGATGGTCTCCATGCCCGAGACGGCTTTGTTGATCTGCGCCTGTTGCAGTTCGGACTCCGCGTCGGACGAGACGCGGAGCCCCTTGACGATGACCTCCGCGCCTACCGATCGGGCCACGTCGACAACCAGGACAGGGCTGTCATGCCGGGTCACTTCGACATTGTCCAGATGAGACACCGAAGCCTCGATCATCGCCCGGCGCTCCTCGATAGAGAACACCGCGGGCGCTTTCTGGCGGTTCGGGCCGGGAGCTATAACAATGCGCTCGAACAGGCGGCTGGCCGTTTCGACGATCTCAAGGTGCCCATTATGGAAGGGATCGAACGACCCTGGGAACAACGCTGTCCTCATGCCTCGCCTCTATCGCGCAAACGTGCCAATGTTACGAGGGTACCCCCGTAGCGCTTGGACCGCAGCGCCAGCCAGGCCGGGGGCAACTCCGGCTCGGCGCCCGTCTCCATGAGCAAGAGCGGTGAATAACGGGCCAGCTCGCTCAACAGAGCCGCCCACTCCTGCCATGCGTAGGGAGGGTCGGCCAGCACGAGGTCGACCTCCTCCAGCGTCTCGCCGGCGTCCGCCTCGCCCCACGAATGCTCGAGGCCCCGGGCCTGGGCCCAGGTGAGAGCGTCCCCGCAGACGACCTTGGCCCTGTCGGGCCCATAACCCAACTTGGCCAGGTTGGCTCGGGCGGCGGACACGGCGCTGCGGGCCTGGTCGACGAAGGTAGCCCGGGCCGCCCCGCGCGACAGCGCCTCGATCCCGAGGGCCCCGCTACCGGCGAACAGGTCCCACACCCGGGCTCCGGCCAGGACGCCCGCACTTTCCAACATGGAGAAAGCCGCTTCCCGCACCCGGTCGCCGGTGGGCCTCGTGCCTCGCCCGGCCGGCGCGATCAGGCGCCGGCCCCCTTTTTCGCCCGCGATCACCCGCACGGCAGGTCAGCTCCGCTCCCACTACCAGCGTGGCCGGCGCCCGGACGCCTAGCTCTTGAAAAGGTACTCACGGTCCTCGTCGTCCACTAACGCCCGCACCTCCCGGGCCAGGGCCGGGTACTCGGAAAGGTCGGTCCCCTCGCCCACGATCTCGAAGGCGACCTCCCGGGCCAGGGCCACGTACTTGCGGTGCCGGCGTAGAGAAGCCAGCTTCAGGTCGTTGACCCCTTTTTGCCGCGTGCCGAGTATCGTGCCCTCGCCCCGCAGGTCGAGGTCGACCTCGGCCAGCTCGAAGCCGTCGTTCGTGCGCTCCAGCGCCGCCAGCCGCTCCGCTCCCTCGGGGGTGGCCGCCTCGCCCAGCAGGAAGCACCAGGACAGGGCGGCCCCACGGCCGACCCGTCCCCGCAGCTGGTGCAGTTGGGCGATGCCGAAACGGTCGGCGTCCTCGATGACCATGACCGTGGCGTTGGGCACGTCGATACCGACCTCGATGACGGTCGTGGCCACCAGGACTTCGACACGGCCGGCGCGGAACTCGCCCATTACCTCCTGCTTCTCCGACGCCGGGAGCTGGCCGTGCAAGAGCCCGAGGCGCAGGCCCTCCAAAGGCCCGCCGGCCAGGCGGACGAGCTCCTCGCTGGCGGAGGCCGCCTGGACCCGCTCGGACTCCTCGACCAGCGGGCAGACGACGTAGGCCTGATGGCCGGCAGCGACCTCGTCCCTCACGGTCGCCCACGCCCCTTCAACGTCGAGGGGGCCGCGCGCCCACACCGTCTTCACCGGCGTACGCCCGGGCGGCAGTTCGTCGAGGACCGTGGTGTCCAGGTCGCCGTAGACCGTCATCGCCGCCGTGCGGGGAATGGGCGTGGCCGTCATGACCAGCACGTCAGGCACGGAACCCTCGGATTTCTCCCGTAGGGCCGAACGCTGCTCGACCCCGAAACGGTGCTGCTCGTCGATGACGACCATGCCAAGCCGGGAAAAGCGCACCGCCTCAGTCAACAACGCGTGGGTCCCCACCACCAGGTCGACGTCGCCGCTCGCCAGGCCGGCCAGCAGTTTGGCCCGGTCGGCGGCCCCGGTCCGGTTGGTGAGCAGCTCGGTGCGCAGCGCCCTGTCGCCCCACAGGGACGCCGGGCTCGGCACCGTCAGGCCCGAGAGCATGGCCGACAGTGACATGTGGTGCTGTTCGGCCAGCACCTCAGTCGGCGCCATCAGCGCCCCCTGGTACCCGCCGGCCACCGCCGTCAACAACGACCACAACGCCACCAAGGTCTTGCCGGCGCCCACGTCGCCCTGCAGGAGCCGGTGCATGGGCACGGCTTTGGCCATGTCCGCCTCGATATCGGCGATGGCCCGTTCCTGCGCCCCCGTCAGAGGGAAGGGGAGGTCGCCCCGGAAGCGCTCCATCAGCGGTGAACCGGTCCGGTGGGAAATGCCTTTGGCCTCGCGCTCGACAGCCCGCTTGCGCATCACCAGCACCAATTGCAGGCGCAGCAGTTCGTCAAAGCCCAGCCGCCGCCGGGCGGCGTTCTTGGCCCCCACCGATTCGGGCTGGTGCACCTGCCACATGGACCAGTCCCGGCTGGTAAAGCCGTACTGTTCCAGAGTCCTGGCCGGCAGCGGATCTTCGAGCCCCCCCACCCACTGGAGAGCTTCGAGGACGCAGGACGCGATCTCCATGGAGGAAATCCCGGCCTTTTCCGATTGCGGGTAAATCGGGATGACCCGGCCCTTCCATTCCCCTTCGACCACGTCCACCGACGGGTTCGCCATCTGGCGCCGGCCCCGGAAGGTAGTGACTTTTCCCGAGACGGCGACCTCCATCCCCTCGCTCAGCGACTGTGCCCGCCACGGTTGGTTGAAAAATGACAGGCTTAGATAGCTCTGGTCGTCCGAAACGTCGACGATAACCACCGGCTTGGCCCCTCGGCGAGACGGAAGGCGGTGCACGCGACGCACCACCGCCACAACGGTCGCCTCGTCGCCCTCGGTGAGCTCCGAGATGGGCACCTGGGTGGTCCGGTCCAAATAACGGCGGGGATAATGGGTTATCAGGTCGAGCACCGAGAGGATGCCCATCTCCTCCATGGCGTCGGACCGCGTCTTTTTCTGGCCCCGCTGCGGCCCCCGCACGGGGCGCTGAGCGGACCGCAAAACACTAATGGGTGCGCTGCTCAGTTCGGCCAGGCTCTTCAACGGCTCACTCGATACTGAAAAGATAAGGGTAAAGCGGCTGGCCGCCGTGATGGACCTCGGAGGTGACCCCGGGCCGGTTCTCGGAAAGCCATTCGACGATGCGGCGCGTGTCGGCCGGGTGCGACCCCTCGCCCTCGATAATCGTCACTATCTCGTAATCCTTGTCCTCGGCCACGAGCAGGCCGAGCAGGGCTATGGCGGCGTCTGCCGGTCCACCCGAGGCGGGCGTCACCACCTTTATCCCCTGGCGCGACAACCCCAGCCAGTCGCCCTCTTTGACGGGCCCGGCACCGGTGACCGCCGGCCGCGAGGCTTGGGCCACCTCGCCGGCCACCACCCGCGAGGCGGCCGTCGCCATGTTGTCGGCATTGGTGTCGACGTCGGCCTCGGGGTCGTAAGCGAGCAGGGCGGCAAAACCCTCGGGTACCCCGGGCGTCGGCACCACCCGGACCTTTTTTTGCGAGCAGGCGGCGGCCTGCTCCGCAACCGGCACGACGTTGACATTGTTGGGCAGGACGATCACCTGCTCGGCGGGTACGGCGGCGATCGCGTCCAGTATCTCCGCCGTCGACGGGTTGGCGGACTGGCCGCCCGACACCAGCCGGCGGGCGCCCAGGGAACGGAGTATGCGTTTGACCCCATCGCCGGCGCAGACCGCTACCACCGCGCAGTTGACCGGCTCTTCCGGCGCTTCAAGTTGGCCGCCCGACGCCTCCGCGTCGCGCACCCAGCGCTCTTCTTCCACCTGGTCGCGCAGGTCGGTCACCCTTATCCGGCGGGGCCGGCCGATCTCGATGGCCGCCTCAATGGCCTCGCCGACGTCGTCGGTGTGGATGTGGCAGTTGTACAGGCCGTCGCCCCCCACGATCACGATCGAGCCCCCGCAGCCCTCCCAGACGGAGCGGAACGCGGGTACCGACTCGTCCGGCGCCTCCAGGAAGAACATCACCTCGTAACGCAGCTCGCCCGCGCCCCCGTCCCCCGCCACGCCGTGGCCGGTCGAGCTGTAGAGCCCTGGCCTCCAGCCCTCTTCAGCCGGCCCAGGCCGTGCCGAGCTCATAGCCTCCGCCCCGGCCGGTGCCGGGGGCGCCTCGATCTCCCGGCCGGCCAGGACGTGAAGGAAGCTGTCGAAAAGCAGCAGCAGCCCGGCCCCGCCAGCGTCCACCACCCCGGCCGCCCGCAACGCGGGCAGTTGCTGCGTGGTCCCCTCGAGCGCCCGGGCAGCGGCCTCACGGGCGCCCTCGAGCACTTCGACAAGCACGTTGGCGCCACCATGGCCGGCTTCCCCAGAGGCCTGCCCGGCTTCCAGAGCGGCTGGTCCGGCAGCCCTGGCGGCGGCCCTGGCGACCGTAAGGATGGTCCCTTCCACCGGGTTGCTGACGGCGGCGTAGGCGCTGTCACTGGCCCGGGAGAAAGCCTCGGCCACATCGACCGGCCCGATGGTCTCCACCGAGCCGAACGCCCCGGCCAGGCCGCGCAGGATCTGGGACAGGATGACACCGGAGTTGCCGCGGGCACCCATGAGAGAGCCATGGCTGAGACAGAGCGCCAAGCTCTCCATGTCGAGCGGGCCGCCGAGGGCGTCGATCTCCTTCTGGACCGCTTCCAGCGTCAAGGCCATGTTGGTCCCGGTGTCGCCGTCGGGCACCGGGTAGACGTTGAGGCGGTTGAGGGCGGCCCGGTGCGTTACCAGCGCGTCGCGGTAGGTGCGGACGACGCAGGCCAGGTCGACGGCCGTCAGGCGCTCAGGTGCCGTGAGATTGTCTGCTACTCCCATGGGGGCGGCCCTTGTCTGTGCGGTAGTTCCTGGTGGTGCCTCGGTACGACGACCGGGGCAACGACCGGAGCAGCGACCGTAGTCAGGGTACCCGCTAGGTACAAGCGCGCCGAGGATGGTATCCTTACCCTCCCATGGCAGCGGTTTGTGAAGTTTGTGGCAAGCACTCGTCCGTCGGCATGAGCGTCAGCCACTCGCACCGGCGGACCAAGAGGCGTTGGTACCCCAACATCCAGCGAGTGCGGGCGATCGTGAGTGGGAGCCCGCGCCGTCTCAGCGTCTGCACTTCCTGCATCCGGGCAGGCAAGGTCACCAAACCAGCCAGGTAGTCCCTCACCGGCCAGGCCCCGACGGGCGGTCCGCACCGCATCGCACCGGCCCCATTCGACCGGCGCGTCGGACCGTTGTTGTTAGGGGCGTCTTAGGGAGTTCGCCTCGAGCAAGGACATGACGTCCTCGCTGCGGAAGCGCAGGTGGCCTCCCACCGTGCGTAGGCAGGCCAACTTTCCCGAAGCGGCCCAGTTGATGACGGTGCGTTCGGTGACATCGAACAGTGCGGCCACTTCGTGGCTGCGCAGGAGCGAATGCCCGTCGGCCGTCGGCTTGGTGCTGGTCGGAGAGTGGTCGGCAACACCCGGAGGTCCGGGGAGGCTGTCCGTGGCCCGGTGGGCAGACAGCGCACCGCTTACCAGACGCCCGATGGCGACCATGGCCGCCCGTTCCCGCCGGGAAAGCTCCCGGGGCTCGGTGTCGAGCACGGAGAATATCGCATTGACTTCTCCGCTTGGACCGAGCAAGGGGATGGCGAGCAGCCAGCGGATGCCCAGGTTGGACCGGGCGAGCCGGCTGTGAGCCAAGGCCGGGTTGCTGCCCGGGTCTGTGACCTCGACTGGCTCACGCCGCCCGGCGATTATGGAGAAGAGCTCAGGGTCCTCCAGAGCCTCACGCTCGGCTCCGAACGACAGTGTGCTCCAGCCTTCTCCCCGCATCACGGTGAGGAGGGCGAGCGGGCATCGCGAAGCGGTGGAGCCGACCAGAAGAAGGTCGGCGAAGGCTTGACCAGCCTGGCTGACACCGTTGCTCTCGTCGCGCCGGCCGCCGGGCCGAGGCGCTACTGTTTGGGTCCCAGGACCACCTAAATTAAGAACGCCTGGAAGAGGCCGGCGGGCCACCGGGACCGGAGAGCGCGTGAGCGTCGTCTCGGCCCCCCGCTCCAGACGCGAGTTGGCCTGCAACACGGTAGGGGTTGCTTCACGCACGATCCCGGTCTCCTCCTTGTTCCCGGGCAGTTCCCGAAGACTGCTCACAGCAAACGTCGGTCAGTCGATGGGGCCTCTTGAGGTAAGGACGGAGAAACCGGAAGAACGTTACGCATTCTTGGGCACTAAGGCCCTACTTCGCAAGCTCGAGTTTAGCCCCCCGGACAGGCAGACCATCCTCGCGAGGGGGTGGTGCGGGCGGGCGCTAGAAGGTGTGTTCCCAGCCTCTGACCTGCACCGGCGCACCGGCGAGAAAGTGCCGGGACGGATCCTCCACGCACCCGCCGATAAGCCATGGGCCGGGCAGACCGGCGGCCGCGAAGGCCTTGCGGACCGGCTCGGCGCGGGCTGGCCCCAATGTGAACACGAGCACATAGTCGTCCCCGCCGGCCAGGGCTTCCTCCCCGGTGGCACCAGCGGCGACGGGCACCTCTTCCAGCTCGAAGCCGACACCTGACTGGTCCGTCAACTGCGCCACATCGGCCAGCAGGCCATCGGAGACGTCGATCATGGCGGTGGCCCCCGCCCGGCGGGCCACGGTGCCTGCCGCGAGTGCCGGCCGGGGCCGGGCATGGGCAGCCATCAGGGCCTTCTCCTCCTCGTCAGGCTGACCGGGCCCGTTGGGCTGCTCGTTACGTTGGTCGGGCAAGCCACGCGCTCTCAGCACCCGCAGGCCGGCGGCGGAGGCACCCAGTGGACCGGTGACCCAGATGGCGTCGCCGGGGCGGGCGCCCCGGCGCAGGACGGGCGGGCCGTCCACGGTCCCCGTCACAGCCACCGTCACCACGATCTGGCGCCCCGCGCTCAGGTCCCCGCCCACCACCGGGCAGCGGTACTCGTTCGCCGCGGCAACGACGCCCTCGTAGAGGCGCTCGAGGTCATCGGGCCCGAGACCGACCACGCTCACCACGGCCTGCGCCGGCGTGCCGCCCATGGCGGCGATATCGCTCAGGTTGACGGCCATGGCCTTCCAGCCGAGGTCGCTCAGGGTCGTGAGCGAAAGGTCGGCGTCGAGGTCCCCCACCACGGTGTCGGTGGCCAACAGGAGCAAGGGCCCGGCGGGGCAAGCCCTTACGACGGCGGCGTCGTCGCCGAACCAGACCTCACCCTCGGGCGCGCCGGGCAGCAGCTGGCGCAGGCGGGCCAACGCCTCGTGCTCTCCCGGACGGGGGCTTTCGCCGGCATCACCAGCCATCGCTGGCGCCCGACTTTACTCGCCGGTCCTGCCCTACATCCTCGACAGCAGCTCGGCTTTCTTGGCGGCGAACTCCCGCCGGCTGATGACGCCCCGCCGGCGCAGGTCGTCGAGCTGGCTGAGCTGGTCGGCCACGGTCTGCTGCCCGCCGGCCACCGGCGCACCGCCGCCGCCCATGTCCGCTCCCGCCGGCGGGACCACTCCGGGGCCCGGGGGCACGCCCGCGGACGAGTCGGCGGCTTGCCAGGCACTGCCGCGCATAGCCCGGCGCTCGTTGAGCAGGCGATAGATCTCGTTCTGGATAACGACGGGGCGGGGCAGGTCGGGAAAGACCTCTTGGCTGTCGCGGCCCGGCGACTCGAGCAGGATGTCGCCGCACCGCAGCAGCCGGTCCGTCAATGACTGGCTGCAAGAAATGTCAGTCAAGCTGTCGAGGCGGATCTCTCGGCTCGTGCGCCGCAGGACGCCCTTGCGCAGCACCAGCCGTTCGCTGGTCACGGCGAAAGAGGTCGTGGCCCAGCGGGCATAGCGGGCGGCCAACCAGAGCACGCAGACGACGAGAAGCCCGGCCAGCGCCAGCTCGGCCCACTGAGGGACGTCCTCGACCAGGGCGGCCACCGCTCCGGCCAGGACGATTATCAACGCGAAGGCGGGGCCGGCCAGGTACTTCCAGTGCGGCCGTACATCGACGGCCAGTTGCTCACCGGGGTTCAGGAGCTTGGTCGGATAGCCCATCAGGCCATTTCCATGCTGGGGGTCGGTGGCACTATCCGAGCTTGTTGGCTATAGACGCGGCCGAGCGCAGAGCGGACCCGTCGGCGCCCATCGACCCCCACTGAACGCTGGGCAAACGTCTCGCCTCACCGATCATGTCGGCCAACAAGGTGGAGAAACCGACGGCCGCGTCACCTGACCAAAGGTACTTCGCCAGCGAGCCGGGGATCGTGTTGACCTCGTTGACCCACCATTTCCCGCCGTCTTCGACCAGGAAATCGATGCGCCAGACACCTCGCACGCCGGCCAGGGCAGCCACCGTCATGGCGGCGTCCCGCAACTCCTTTTCGAGGCCCGGCTCGAGCTTCGCCGGGAGCTCCCTGGGGGCGCTGACCATCCCCTCCCCACCCAGGTACTTGTCCGAGTAGGACAGGATCGGGCCGGCGCCGGCGGGCCGCAGGGGCCGGTCGAAAAGCGAGAGCGCCATCACCGGGTAGCCACGCACCGACACGTTGACGTCGTACGCCTCGGCCCGGAAAGGTTCGGCCACCACCCCCCGGACAGTGTGGGGACCGCCGAGCTCGGCATACCTGACAACATCGGCCCAGTCCTCGATGACTTCGATGCCGATGGAGGAACCACCGAAACGAGGCTTGACGATATAGGTGCCATCCCCGCTGTCCCAACCAGGCGCTTCGCTCCCCGGGAGCACGAGCCTGCGGGGGAGCGCCGGCAACCCGGCCGCTTGCACGACGGCCCCGAAGGCGAGCTTGTCCATGCACAGGGTCGCCGCGGCCGCCGCCGGGCCGGTGTAGGCCACGCCTGCCAGGTCCAATGCCGCCTGGAGGGTACCGTCCTCACCTGGGCCGCCGTGGCAGCAGTTGACCAGGACGTCGAAATCCATCCGGCGCTCTTTCGCCCCGAGGACACCGGGCTTGGACGTGAAGAACCCCCCACCGGGCTGGGCCACCAGACGCAGTTCGCGGGCCCCTTTGGGGGCGCCGTCCAGGAACGCCGACGCCTCCAGCGTGGGCTCGACGGCCACAAACCTTTCTCCCTTGGTCCAGTAGACCGCCTGCACGTCGGCCCGGCCCGCCGTGACGAGGGCCCGGGCGGCCTGGAGGCCGGTCAGGATGCTCACGTCGTGCTCGGGCGACGGCCCACCAAAAATAACTGCTACCGTCCCGGCCCCCGATGGGGCGTCCGCTGCGCTCACCTTTCCAAGGGTAGTTGGCTCCCGGGTGGCGATCGGGACTAGGGGTAATGGTCAGGGAGGTCGTTCTCGTACAGGACGGCGTCGACCGCGCCGAGCTCGGCGGACACCCAACCGACGGCCGCTTTGCGGTCCCGGGCGCGCCGGACGGGCACTCCGGCGGCCTTGGCCCCCGCCATCAGGGACTGGGCGTTGGTCCGGCCAACCACGACGAGCTCGGTGGCCACGGCCCCGGCCCCGGCGGCGAAATTGGCGTTTTCCCTCCCCTGCAGGCGACCGAGCTCGACCATGCCCGGGGTAACGACGACCCTCTTGCCCCCCGGGGTGCCGATCACGCCGAGGAGCGCCAGGGCCGCCCGGGCGCCGGCAGGATTGGCATTGTAGGTGTCGTCGATGATCCGGGCCCCGTTCGCCCCCTGCTGAGCGCTGCGGCGATTGGGGGCCCCGGGCAGAGAGGCCAGGCGCGCCGCCACCGTGACCGTCGGCACCCCGAGGCAAAGCGCGGTCGCCACCGCACAAGCGACGTTCCCGGGCTCCACCTCCGGACCGGCCGTCACCACCAGGTCCATCTGGGCTCCGAAGTGAGCCGCTCGCACCCGCAGCCCGCCGGCTTCGGCGATAACGCTGACGTCCGCACGAGGCCCCTGAGACGAGCACCGCCATACCGTCTTTCCTTCTTCTTCGACCTTCTGGGCCAGCTGGGCCAGGAGCGGGTAGTCGACGTTCAAGATGGCCACTGACGCCTGGTCCAGGATTTCGGCCTTGGCTTCGGCGATCCGCTCGAGGCTGCGCATGCGCTCGAGGTGCACCGGCCCGATAGCGGTGATCACCGCCACTTCGGGCTTGACCCATGCGCACATGGCGGATATTTCGCCGACGCCGTAGGTCCCCATTTCGGCCACGAACACCTGGGTGCCCGTGGCCAGGTGCTCGTTTACGGACCGGGCCAACCCGACCGTGTTGTTGAAGCTGGCCGGCGTGGCGACCACCGAGAAGCTCCCGGCTATGAGGTGGGCCACATAGCCTTTGGTCGTCGTCTTGCCATAGGAGCCGGTGATGGCTACGACCCGGGGGGCGACGGCCCCCAGGCGCTGGCGGGCCCTGTCGACGTAGGGCTGCAGCAGGCGCGCTTCGACCGGCTCGACCGCCACCAGCGCCGCGTCTACCAGCACGGGCGCACCCATGGCGAAGATGACAACGGCACTGAAGGCGGCGTGCAGGCCGGCCACGGCGGCTCCGCCCACGACGACGGCGGCCACTAGGCCGCTGGTCCCGGCCAGGCGGCGCAGCCTCGGTGTCCAGGCCAGGCGCGACGTCGTGCCTTTTAGCTTGAGACCTACGGGCCCCACGGCGGCCACCACTACGGCGGCGAAGCCTGCCGGTGGGTACCACAGCGAGGCTACGGCTCCTGCTGCGCCGGCCACGGCCAGGGCACGGTTGACGCCTGACGCCAGCCACCAGCGCCGGGCGAAACGCACCGTCATCCCGGCCAGGTAATGCTCCCGTTGGGCCACCCGGAGCCAGCGCACACATCCCAGGGCCAGGGCTACGACGCCTAGCCCGAGACCGAGGCCGTTCACGAACATCGTGCTCATGGCCCCGGCCGCGGTTGGTGGCGGACCAGGGCGGCCCGCACTTCGGCGGCCACCGGCGGTGTCATGAGGTGGCCGGCCCCAGGGACCACGGTGATGCGGACAGACGCCGTGGTCTCGGGCACTATGGCGGGCGGCACTTCCAGAGCGGACTGGCAACCGGCCCGGGACGTGACGGTATCGTGCTCGCCCCATATAAGTTCGAGCGACCGCCCGGCACTGGCCCAGGAGCGGACCGCAGGCATGTACGCGGCCCGTGCCGTCTCGGACACGGACTTGACCAGCACACCCCGCATGGTCTGGCTCGCTCGCCGGTAGTCCTCCGACCCGTACTTCCGGCGCAGTCGCTCCATCTGAGCCTCGGGGACAAGCCCGGCCCGGTGCAATGCGCGCCCGGCGCGGTAGGCGAGCGGAGGCCGTCCGGGCCCGCTCCCAGGCGGTGGCGCCAGCGGGGCGCCCACGAGGACCAGGGCGCCGACACGCCCCGTCCCGCCGTAGGCCCCGATCTCCCCGACTAGGCGGACGGCGACCCGGGCGCCGAAACTGTGCCCGACCACGACTACGGGGCCGGGCCTCAAGTCGTCGAGCACCGGCGCCACCCATTGCGCGTACTCCGCCGTGGACCACGGCTCCGGCGGCTCAGGGGCCACGCCGTGACCCGGCAGGTCGAGCGCCACGGCGTCCAGGCCGGCGAGCACCGGGTCGAAGTCATGATGGTCGCGGGCCCAGCCGTGCAGTGCCAGTAACCACGGCTCGCCGGTCCCATAACGGGAACCCCACAAGCGCCCACGGGCAAACGTGCTGAGCGCCATAAGTTCAGGCGCAAAGACTACTCCCCTTGCACCTCGTCGCCTTGCACCTCGTCGTCGCCGCCTTGCACCTCGGCATAGTTGACAACTCCCCGTCGTAAACGGCGGGGATCCTGGGGCTCAGGCGGCCTCAGTCCCCGCAGGGACCAAGGTCTTACGGCCGTCGACGCCCTGACCTACCCGTACGGATTTGTCCCACCGGTCCGGGTTCAGGTTCCGTGCCGCGTTGCGGTCCCGGTCTTCGACCAGGCCGCATCCGTCGCACCAGAAGGTCCGCTCGGCCAACCCGAGGCGGTGCTTGGCTTTCGCACCACACCCGGAGCAGGTTTGTGTCGTGTAGCGGGGGTCGAGCCTCACTACCTCGTGGCCGACTTTGCGGGCCTGCCAGGCGAGGACGCTGAGAAAGTCGCCCCATCCGGCATCGCTGATCGCTCGGGACAGGCGCCGGTTGCGCACCATGTTCTTGATGCGCAGGTCCTCGACGCCGATGCGGTCGAGCCGCCTGGCCAGTTTGCAGGCTTGTTTGTGCTGCCAGTCCTTGCGCTGGCTGGCGGTATGGGCGGCCACCTTCGCTGTAGCTGTCTTCGCCTTGGCCCGGTTGTGCGACCCTTTGACCTTGCGGGACAAGTTGCGCTGGGACCGGGCCAGCGCCTTGGCCGCCTGGCGAGCGAACCGTGGGTTGGGTATGTCCGCGTCGGCGAACTCGGTAGTGGCGAACCTGGCCAAGCCCACATCAAGCCCGGTGGTGGCCCCGGTAGCGCCGAGGTCTTCAGGTCCGATCCGCACGACAAAGCTGGCCCACCAACGCCCGGCGGCGTCCCGATAGACCGTTACCGACTTCGGCACCGAAGGCAACGCCCTGGACCAGACGACCCGCAGAGGGGTACGCCCACCTTTGACTGCGCCACAAAGCCGGTCCCCCCGGAGCGAGAAGCCATTGACGTTCCACGACGCCGTGGAGTGCGAGCCCTTCTTCTTGAACCGAGGGCGCCGGCCAGGGTGCTCCTTGTCGTAGAAAGCCCGGACGGCTTTGTCGAGGTCACGCTGTACCTGCTGCTGTGGGGTCACGGGCACTGCTGCCAGCCACTCGTACCGCCCACGCCAGTCGGTCAGCTCGGCCGCCATCGATACATACCCGAGCGGCACCTGCTCATAGCGCCACAGGTCGGACCAGCGGCCAAGCGAGGTGTTCCACACGAACCGGCAGGAGTCGAAGACCTCTTGGAGCGCTCGCTGCTGGGCAGGGCTGACCTGCAGCCTGTACGTGTACCTCGCCTCCATCCCCCCAGTATACTTGGTCTGTGCCCAACGACAACGACATACGCCATGGCCGGCACTGCGTATTCGTCCTCCACGTCCACTTGGTCTTTGTCACCAAGTACCGCGCGCCGGTGTTCAACGACGAGCACCTGCGCCACCTCGGGACGGTCTTCGGGGAAGTCTGCGCCGACTTCGGCGCTGAGCTGGCCGAGTTCAACGGGGACACCGACCACGTCCACCTTGTCGTCAACTACCCGCCCAAGGTCTCCGTGTCCCACCTCGTCAACAGCCTCAAGGGCGTCTCGGCCCGAGTTATGCGCCGCGACCACCCCGAGCTTGGCCGGCGCTTCTGGCATGGCCACCTATGGTCCCCGTCCTACTTCGCCGGCTCCGTTGGAGGTGCCCCGTTGAGCGTTCTTTCCCAGTACATCGAGGACCAGCAACGACCCGAAGCTATCGCTCCGGTGCCTATCCCTCCCCGGCCTAAGGTCCGGGGTCTCTCGGCAAAGATCTGATGAGGCCATTGCGCGGTTCCGGTCACCGGCCCCTTGTAGGGTGAACTACATGATTGTGACTCTGGACAGCGACCTCACCCCGTCGCAGCACCAGGCCGTCACGACCCCGGCGGCCACGGTCTGCGTCCTGGCCTCGGCCGGGGCGGGCAAGACCCGCGTCCTGACGCGAAGGGTCGGTTACCGGGTGGCCTCCGGCACCGCCACCGCCGAGCACACGCTGGCCATCACCTTCACCCGCAAGGCGGCCGGTGAGCTGCACGACCGGCTAGCCACGCTGGGCTTGGCCGCCCCTGTGACGGGCGGGACCTTCCACTCCCTGGCCCGGGGCCAGCTGCGGCGCTGGTGGGCGGACCGGGGGGCGCCGGAACCGGCGTTGCTCACCCGCAAAGGGCGCTTGTTGGGCGAACTAGTCGCTGGGAGGCCCGGCCTTCAGGACGCGAGCATCGCCGACCTAGCCAGCCAGTTGGAGTGGGCCAAAGCCCGCTTGGTGGCGCCGGGTTCGTTCGCGGTGGCCGCCAGTGAGGCCGGCCGGGAGCTCCCGGCCGACGCTGAGGCCATCGGCGCCCTGTTCGCCCGTTACGAAGACGAGAAGCGCAGACGCCGGCTAGTCGACTTCGACGACCTCCTGGCTCGCTACGCCGACGCCCTCGAGACCGACGGGCGCTTCGCCGCCGCCCAGAGGTGGCGCTGGCAGCACGTCTTCGTGGACGAGCTCCAAGACGTCAACCCCCTCCAGTGCCGGTTGCTGCTCGCGCTGCTCG
The DNA here is from genome assembly GCA_003166025.1 of Acidimicrobiaceae bacterium. Lineage (GTDB taxonomy): Bacteria > Actinomycetota > Acidimicrobiia > Acidimicrobiales > Palsa-688 > Fen-671. Next base: position 14,823 of record PMWT01000227.1, read on the forward strand.
GTGACAACGAAGACCTGTTCGTGGTGGGCGACCCCAACCAGGCCATCTACGGTTGGAACGGCGCCGACCCGGGGTTCCTGGCCGACTTCCCGCGTCGATGGCCAAATGCCGAAGTGGTCCGCCTGGACGACAACCACCGTTCCAGCCCGCAGGTGGTGGCAGCCGCGGCGGCGGTCCTCGGTCGCCAGGCCGGCCCCACCGCCGTGCGTTCCAGCCGGCCTGACGGTCCCCTACCTAACCTGCGCTCTTTCCCGTCCGAGGACGCCGAGGCGGCGGGCGTCGCCTCCGAACTTCGCCAGGCACGTTCGCAGGGCTTGGCCTGGGAGAGCATGGCCGTGCTGGCCAGGACCAATGCTCAGCTGAGCGTGGTCTCTGCTGCCCTCAGCCGTGCCGGTGTCCCCTTCCGGGCCATGGCGAACCTGGAAGAAGAAGAGCTCCGCCCCGAGGACGGGGCCCGCCAAGAGCAACAGGCGACCGGTGCCGTCACCCTTTCCAGCTTCCACCGGGCCAAGGGCCTCCAGTGGGCCGCGGTTTGGGTATGCGGGCTCGAAGCCGGCCTCGTGCCCATCGCCTATGCCACCAACTCGGCGGCTCTGGCCGAGGAACGACGGCTCCTTTACGTGGCCCTTACCCGAGCCGAGACCGAGCTTCACTGCTCGTGGGCCAGGCAGAGACGGGCGGGCAACGGTGCCGCCCTGCGACGGGCCCCGAGCCCTTGGTTGGCCGGCCTGGCGCCGCACTGCGCCGGCACCCAGGCCACCGAGGAGGCCTTGGGCCAGCCCCCGTCGCCACGACCTGGAGGAGCCGTTCTCGACTTCCTCTCTTCGGCCCGCCGCCGCTTGTCCGACTCCGCCGACGCCCGGGTGCCCGTCGGCGGACCTACGGTCGACCCGGCCTGTGCCGCCATAGCCGAGCGCTTGCGGGAGTGGCGGCGGCGCCTGGCCCGGGCCTCGGGGGTGCCGCCCCACGTCCTGTTGCACGATGCCACCGTCCAGGCCATCGCCGCCCGCCGGCCCGCCACCGCCGAGGAGCTTTTGGCTGTACCGGGGCTCGGACCGGTGAAAGTAGCTCGCTACGGCCCGGCCATCCTGGAGGTCGTTGCCGCCGCCTAACGGTCCTCGCGCCCCGTTTTTCGGCCCTCGCCGGCACTCTCGTAGACGTCCACGCCGCTAGTCGGTACAATGGACCAGACATGTCTGAGTGGTACTCGATCGAGGTGTTCGACGGCGCCTCCTCAGCGGCCTTGTGGGCCGACTTGCACGGTGACACCTTGCTGGAGTCAGCCCTACTGTCGGGGGCCAAGGACTGGTCCTGGCACGGCCACAGCTGGGGCGTCGTGCTCGAACTGGCATTTGCGGACGTGAAGGCGTGGGAGGCGTGGCGGGCACTGGCGCATGTACAGGCGGCCCTGGACGGCGTCCCCGATCCCGTCAGCGGCCTGATCGTCTACCGCGGACGCGGTGGGAGCAGCGGAGCCCCGCGGCCCCGCCGGCCCCTGCCCATGGTTGGCAGCGGTGCCGCGGCCCTGCCCTTGCCCTGGCAGTGGGACAACGAGGGCTTCTCCGTCCTCCCCTCACGGCCGAGGGGCCTGCTGGCTGCCATGGGTGGACCGGGCCTGGGCAATGGCTCCCGGTTGCTGTCGCGCTCCTAACGCCTCTCCGGCTCCAGCTCCACCCCCCGCACCACCGACAGCGGAGGTAGGTCGCGACCGGGCCGCGGTGCCATCGACGTCGAGGGCGACCAGGAACCAGGTACCCGAGGTTCAGATGTTGATGTCCACGAAAAGCGGGGCGTGGTCCGAAGGTAGTTTCCCCTTCCGGGCATTGCGGTCGACCAGCGACCACGTCACCTTGTCCGCCAAAGGCCGGCTGACCAATGCCAGGTCTATCCGCATGCCCCGGTGCTCGTGGAAGTCACCGGCCCGGTAGTCCCAATAGGTGTACAGCCGGTCGTCCTGCCATCGGGACCTGAAGGCGTCCACCAGTCCCCAGTCCTCGAGGTGGGCCAGGGCGGCGCGTTCCTCGGGCGTCACGTGGGTCGAGCCCACGAACGCCGCCGGGCCCCAAACGTCTTTGTCTTCCGGCGCGATATTGAAATCGCCGCACACGGCCACCTGCTCCTCGGGGGAAGTCAGGACATCCAGGTGCCGCTCCAGACGGGCCAGCCACGAGAGCTTGTAGACGTAGTGGTCCGAACCCACGCTCCGCCCGTTGGGCACGTACACGCTGGAGACGTGCACCGCGCCGCAGCGGGCGGAGATCAGCCTCGTGTCAGGGTCGGGGTCGGCACCGTCGGCAAAACCCATGACGGGGCTCTCGAGGCCGACACGGGAGAGAATGGCCACGCCGTTCCACTGGCCCGAGCCATGGTGCACCGAGTCGTAACCGAGGGCGGAAAAGGCCATATGCGGGAAGGCGGCATCGCCCAACTTGGTCTCCTGCAGGCACAGGACGTCCGGCCCGGCGTACGACACCCACTCCAGCGCCCGCTCCATGCGGACCTTCAGAGAATTTACGTTCCAGGTGGCGATGCGCACGCTCAGCTCCGGTGGGCCGATTTGGCCGGGCCGTTCACGCCGGTCCCGAAGGCGGCATCACGACGACCCGGAAGAGCTCGGCGAGACGCCCGTCCGCCAGGCCGGCGCCGGCGGCACTGGCCGTAGCCCAGCTCCGGAGCCGCTCCTCCAGGTCGGCCCCATCGCCGATCTGGCTTTCGTGCCGGCGCAGGGCACTGACCTTGCGGTCGAACACGTCGGTGATGTCCACGGCCCGGTTGGGCTGGGGCGCCGCCATCAGCCACATTTCCTTGACGGCGTAGGGCTCCAGCCCCTCTTCCAGGAGCTCAGGGTGGGCAAAGGGGTTTCGGGCGTCAGGGTACGCGGCGCACGCCGCCGCTTCTCCCGCGGCCAGGTGATCAGGGTGGCTGGCGCCGATGCGATCCCAGTTCCGGTCCGGGCTCTGGCACACCAACCGGTCGGGCCGGAAACTGCGCACGGCCCGGCTCACGTCCCTTCTCAAGTCCAGGGTCGGGGCCAAACGACCGTCCGGGTAACCGAGAAAAGTAATATTGCTCACCCCGAGCTCGGCGCCGGCGGCGCGTTGCTCCTGTTGGCGGATGCGGGACATGTCCGCCCGGGAGACCGACCGGTCCGAGCCGCCGGCGTCGCCGTCGGTGGCGATGCAGTAGGCAACCTCGATGCCGGCTTTGACCCAGGTCGCCACCGACCCCCCGGCCCCGAAGTCCACGTCGTCAGGATGGGCCGTCACGACCAAGATGCGCTTGACGGTGCTGGTCTCGTCAAGAGCAAGTACGGGATTGTTATTGGTATCAGTTATCTGACAACACTACCCAACGGTCCCGTCCCAACGCTCACAGCCGACCGGCGCCAAGCAGAGGTACAGACCGCGTCGCAGTGGGGCACTAACGGACGACGACACGGTGCTCGCTCTTCTTGCCGCCGAGAAGAGCGATCGTCAAGTTGCCCGTCAGCTCCTCCAGCTTGCCACCGCCCGAGCGCAGTAGGGTGCGCCCGGCGCCCGAGACAGATAGCGAAAGATGCCCGGCCCGCCCGCCGTTCAGCGCGAAATCCCCTTTTGCGAAGAGCACATTTCGCTTGGCCCCGGCCCGGCCCACGGCCACGCTGAGCCTGGCCGTCCCCGTGCACCTGGTCCCGGCCGCGCAGGACACGCCGACCTGAATGCTGGAGCCCTTTAACGACCCCTGCGCCCCCACCGTGCCCAGCCTGGGGACGCCAGCCACGACAAAGGCGGGGTCGCTGGTGAACATGACGGTGGCTCCGCCATTGGTGGTGGCCGTCCCGACCGCCCGTATGCCCGTCGACGTGAGCGCGTAGATGGTGTCGCCCGCCTTGATGGCGGGGTCCGTGATCGTCATCGTGATGGGTTTAGAAGCCACCGGGGACGTCCCGTCCGGCGTCACCCAGGAAACGGCGAAAGATGTGAGGTAGGACTGGCCGGCGGGGACCTCGCTCTTCAGGGCGCTGGCGTCCTTCACGGCGGCAATGCTGACTGTCGTCCCGGCCGGGAGCGCCCCCACCGGCACCGAAAGGTTGGCACTGGCAGCACCGGCTGTGTCCACCAGCTTCGCCAGGCCCGTCGTCACCATGGCCGTGACCGGCGCGGCGTAGGCCCCCTGGGGCGCCCCGGGGGGCAGTACCGGGAGCCTCAGCACGGTGGTCGTCGTTTGGGCAACAGTGGTCGTGCTGGTGCTCGGGACCGTCGAGGTGGTCGTCGTCGGGCTCACCACCGGGAACCCCACCCCCCCACCACTGCCACTACTACCCGGGCAGCTCCCGGCGGGGACGGTGGTCGAAGTCGTCGTGGTCGAGGTGGTCGAAGTGGTCGTGCTAGAGGACGTGGTCGTCGAGGTCGTCGAGGTCGNNGGACGTGGTCGTGGAGGACGTGGGGGAAGACGTGGTCGTCGTGGTGGAGCTCGTCGTGGGGCTGGGCCCTGTGAGCGCCAGCGCCAGCTGTTGAGGATTGCTGGCCAGGGGCTGTTGGGACGAGTCGGTCGCTGTCACGGCGACGGTCGCGTCGAAGGGGGCCGATGGGGTGCCGCTGATGACCCCCGTTGCCGCGTCGAGCGACAACGAGGTGGGCAGCCCGACGGCCGTCCATGTGTACGGCCCGGTACCGCCGGAGGCCTGCAGGGTGGCGGAGTAGGGGGAGGAGACCGAGCCCGCCGGCAGCGACGTCGTAGTGACGTAAGGGGCCACCAGGCACGCCGCCAGGCCCAGGGTGCCGTTGATGCCGGTGACGGTCTGGCCCGCTTGCACGGAGAGCGAGCCGTAGGTCTCGGACTTGTAGTCGCTCGGCTGGCCGTCGTCACAGGTCGGGTCGAAAACGACGCGGTAGGTCTGGGCCGGTAGGTCGGTGAGCTGATAGGTGCCGTTGGCATCGGTGAGCACCCCACCGATCTGGTTGCCGCCGGCGTCGTAGGCGAACACACATATCCCCGCACTACTGGTGGCGCCAGTGGCGACCACGGTGCCTTCGATGGTGCTGCCTTGCTGCAAGGTCGCATCTACCGTCTGGGTGGCCTCGCCCGTCACCTCGATCACGTTGGCGGCATAGGCGTCGGGGGCGCCGTTGTAAAACTGCGACGCGTACGTATTGATGGCACGGCACGTCGGGTCGAACTGCACGAGGTACCCGCCCGAGGGCAACTGCACCGAATAGCTACCGTTCGCCGCCGTCGTCGTGGCGCCGACTTCATAGCCGTCAACGGAGTCGTAGGCGATCACGCACACACCCTGGAGCGGCGCGCTCTGGCTGCCGACGACGACGCCGGAAATAGTCCCTGCCAGTTGCAGATTGGCGTCGATGCCGCCCACGCTGCCGCCCGCCGGCACGGTCACCCACGTCACTGCAGAGATGTCGCGGACGTCATTGTAATACTGAGTGGCATAGGTGCTGGTCTGCGTGCCTTTGCAGGTCGGGTCGAACAGAACGCTGTACTGCCCGGCGGCCATGTCCGGGATCTCATAGGTGCCGTTGGTCGCCGTCGTGGCGTCGTAAACATCGGGGACGCCTTCGGCCGCGGCGTAGACGCAGACGGCCGGTGTAATAGTCCCCGCATTACCAGCCTCGCTGACAACGCCCGACAACGAGCCATCGGTGGACGAAGCGCTCGCCGCCGGCACTGGGCCGCCCGGTACGTTGTCAGCCACCAGGACGAGCCCCACCAGGCCCGCCGCCACCAAGGCGGCCAGGGCTGCTCGAGCTCCCAGGCCGCTCGTGCGCCTAAGCAATTTAGGAGACCTCATTCCTTTCGGGCACCTTTCATACAGGCCGGCCCCCAACCGCAACACGTCCATGTCCCACGACGCCGCCGCCAATTAAAACCGGTGCTCGTCCGAGGAAGCCACACTGTAAACGCCAAGCTAGCGGCTGGCCTAGTGACCTGCGCGGATGGACAAAGAAAGCCACTCGCTGCACTTTTGTCACCGCGAAAAGAGTTGAGGGAGGCCGACCTTTCGCCGGCCGACCAAAGGCGGCGAAGCTTGGCGCCGCCTCCGATTTGGCCCGAACAGACCTATTCGACGGTCCAGGTGGTGCCCGAGCGCAGCAGGGCGGCCAGGTCCCCGGGCCCCTTGCGGGCCGCGGCGGCCACTAGTTGGTCCTGGGCCAGCGAGCCGTAGTCAGGGCGGTCGACGGCCCTCAACACCCCGATGGGCGTCGGTGAATAGGGCCCGGTGGCGAGGCGGGAAAGGGCAAAAGCCAAGCTGGGGTCGGGACGTGACTCGTCATGGACCAAGATGCGCTCCTCGCCCACCTCGGCGACGTCGACGATGACCGCGCTCCCGTTTTCGGCGATGATCACGCCCTTTTCGCCGTCGGGCCCGAAGCGGACGGGCTTGCCGTGCTCGAGGGGGACGAGCATCGATGCCCGGTTGTCCTTGGCGGTGATGGTCTCGAAGGCACCGTCGTTGAAAACGTTGCAGTTCTGGTAAACCTCGACCAGGGCGGCGCCTTTGTGCTCATAAGCCCGGCGGAATACCTCCATCATGTGCTTACGGTCCAAGTCGTGGGTCCGGGCCACGAACGACGCCTCGGCGCCCAGTGCCAACGACACCGGGTTGTAGGGATAATCGAGCGAGCCGAACGGAGTGGACTTGGTGACCTTGCCCGCTTCCGACGTCGGGGAGTACTGGCCCTTGGTCAGCCCGTAAATCTGGTTATTGAACAGGATAATTGTGATGTTGACGTTGCGGCGCAAGGCGTGCAGGAGGTGGTTGCCACCTATCGACAGGGCGTCACCGTCGCCCGTTATCACCCACACGTGCAGGTCTGGCCGGACCACGGCCAAACCGGTGGCCAGGGCGGGAGCGCGGCCGTGTATCGAATGGATGCCGTAAGTGTTCATGTAATAGGGGAACCGGCTCGAACAGCCGATCCCGGAAACGAACACCGTGTCCTCCCGTTTGGCACCGAGCTCCGGCATGAGCAACTGCACGGCCGTCAGGATGGAATAGTCCCCACATCCCGGGCACCAACGCACTTCCTGGTCGCTGGACCAGTCCTTCCGGGTGGTGACGGGAACGGCCAGGTCAGTCATTTTTGCTCCTCGGAGTGGCCATTGTTTTGCCGGCGGCCCGCACCGTGGTGCAGGGCGTCCAATTGAGAAATTATGGCGAGCTCGATGTCCACCCGCCGGAAAGGAAGACCGTTGACCTTGTTGAGGCCCTGAGCGTCCACCAGGAAATCCGACCGCACTATTTTCCTGAGCTGTCCCAGGTTGACTTCGGGCACGAGCACGCTCTCATAGGCCTTCACGATCTGGCCCAGGTTGGCCGGGAAAGGGTTGAGGTGGCGCAACTGGGCGTGCGCCACGCGCCGGCCGGACCCACGCACGGCCCGGGCCGCGGCCTGGATGGCCCCGTAGGTCGAGCCCCATCCGAGCACCAGGAGCTCGGCACCGCCCAGGCCGTCGGGGTCGTCGAGCTCGACGGGAGGGATATCGCCTGCTATCCCGGCCACCTTTTGTGCCCGCAGCCGGACCATCAGCTCATGGTTCACGGGGTCGTAGGAGACGTTGCCGCTACCGTCGGCCTTTTCCAGGCCGCCGATGCGGTGCATGAGGCCGGGCGTACCCGGCAGCGCCCAAGGCCGGGCCAATGTCTCTGGGTCCCGTAAGTAGGGCCAGAACACCGCCGACCCGTCCGCCATGACCTTGTTCGGCTCAGTGGCGAAATTGAGCTCAGCCGACAGGTCCGCCAACTGCTCCACGTCCGGGATCGGCCAGGGCTCGGCCCCATTGGCCAGGTAGCCGTCGGACAGCAGTATGACCGGGGTCCGGTACTTGAGGGCGATGCGGACAGCTTCGATCGCCATGTAAAAACAGTCGCCGGGCGTGATGGCCGCCACGACGGGCAGCGGCGCCTCCCCGTGGCGTCCGTAGACGGCCTGGAGAAGGTCGCCCTGCTCGGTCTTGGTGGGCAGCCCCGTCGAGGGCCCGCCCCGTTGCACGTCGATGACGAGCAGGGGGAGCTCGAGGGAGATGGCCAAGCCGAGAGCCTCGGTTTTCAGGTCGAGCCCGGGCCCGCTGGTGGTCGTGACCCCCAGGGACCCGGCGTACGAGGCGCCCAGGGCGGCGCTGACACCGGCGATCTCGTCCTCGGCCTGGAATGTGCGGATACCGAAGTTTTTGTGCTTGGACAGCTCGTGCAGGATGTCCGAAGCCGGCGTGATCGGGTAACTGCCGAGGAACACAGGCAGCTTGGCCAGGTGCCCGGCAGCCACTATCCCCCATGCCAGCGCGGTGTTACCCGAAATGTTGGTGTAGGTACCGGCCGGCAACTTGGCCGGCTTCACCTCGTACTGGGACTGGAAAATCTCGGCGGTCTCGCCAAAGTTCCACCCCGCCTTGAAGGCGAGGGAATTGGCCTCCCGCACCATTGCCCTGTCGTCGCCGGCGAAGCGCTTGTTTATCCAGTCCAGCGTGGGTTCGGGCGGGCGGCTGTACATCCAGCTGACCAGGCCTAGAGCGAAAAAATTTTTCGACCGCTCGGCGTCCCTGGCCTTGGTGCCGCTCGGCTTTACCGCCTCCAGGGTGAGCGAGGTCATCGGCACCTCGTACACGTTGAACGCGTCCATGCTGCGGTCGGAGCGAGGGTCCGTGAGATAACCGGCCTTTTGCAAGGCGCGGTCGTCAAAGGCGTCGCTGTTGAGCAATAGCAAGGCCCCAGGCTGGAGGTCCACGATGTGGGCCTTGAGGGCGGCGGGGTTCATGGCGACGAGGACGTCGGGATGGTCCCCGGGAGTGAAGATGTCGTGGTCCGATATGTGGATCTGGAACGCCGACACCCCGGCGACCGTACCGGCCGGCGCCCGTATTTCAGCCGGGAAGTCGGGCAACGTAGCCAGGTCGTTGCCGAAAAGACCGGAACTGGCCGTGAAACGGTCGCCCACGAGCTGCATCCCATCACCCGAGTCACCGGCGAACCGGATGACGACCCGGTCCAAGGTGGTCAGCGGGTGCCCTTTAGTAACTACGTCAGCCAAAGCCCTGTCCCCTCGTCGTCAGTCCGGGTGACAGTTTACCCGTACCTGCCGGTCCCGACCGGAAGGTACGAAAAGGGCCCGGCCGGCCCCGGGAGGGGGCCGGGCCTCTGGCTGACGGCGGCGCTGATGGCCGTCGGTCTTGGCTCTGCTAAGCGGTGCCGGTGCCGCTAGGCGGCGCTGCTAAGCGATAGTGATGGCGGTGTCGGCGTAGACGTCCTGTACGGCGTTGATCATGGCCACGCCTTCGCTCATAGGACGCTGGAAGGCCTTACGGCCCATGATGAGCCCGGATCCCCCGGCCCGCTTGTTGATGATGGCGGTCCGCACGGCCTGAGCCATGTCGCCGGCGCCCGAGGACGCCCCACCGCTGTTGATCAGCGGTATGCGGCCCATGTAGTTGTTGACGACCTGCCAGCGGGCGAGGTCGATCGGGTTATCGGTCGTGTAGTCGCTGTAGACGAGCTTGGACGTGGGGCCGAAGCCGATGGCCGGGAACCCGCCGTTGTTGTCGGGCAGCTTCTGCTTGATGATGTCGGCGTGAATGGTGACGCCGAGGTGGTTGGCCTGGCCCGTCAGGTCGGCGGAGGCCTCGTAGTTGACGCCGTCCTTCTTGAAGGCGCTGTTGCGGACATAGCACCACAAGACGGTGAACATGCCCAGTTGGTGGGCCTCTTCGAAGGCCTCGGAGACTTCCTGCATCTCGCGGCGCGATTCCTCAGCGCCCCAGTAGACGGTGGCGCCGACACCGACGGCTCCGAGGTCGAACGCCTGCTGCACGGAGCCGAACATCACCTGGTCGTACTCCTGGGGGTAGGTCAGCAGCTCATTGTGGTTGACCTTGGCGATGAACGGGATCTTGTGGGCATAACGGCGGGCCACCGCGCCGAGCACCCCAAGGGTGGTGGCGACGGCGTTGCAACCGGCGTCCACGGCCAGCTCGACGATGTTCTTCGGGTCGAAATAGATCGGGTTGGGCGAGAAGCTCGCCGCCGCCGTGTGCTCGATGCCCTGGTCGACGGGCAGGATCGAGATGTACCCGGTGCCGCCCAGGCGGCCCGTGTTGAGGAGCACACCGAGGTTGCGGAGCACGGGCACGGTCCGGTCCGTCAGGGAAAAAACCCTGTCGATGAAGTCCGGGCCGGGCAGGACAAGGTCCTCACGCGGTATCCCCTTGCACTCGTAGGAGAGCAGAGGCTCAGTTTCGTCACCGAGTAGCTGATGAAGGTCCATTCGAGATCGCTCCTAACTTGCTAGTACTGGTGAGAGACCAGAAGGGCGGCGCCCCTGCCAGAGCGCGAACCGACGAGGCTCGACGGCAGCGGGCTCGTGCGAACCATTCTAGCGGCAAGCCGCCCCCGGCCGTACAGGGCCAAAAGTCACTGATTGGGCTGGTCGGAGGGTGGAACGGGCGCTGGGGCAGGGTCATTGGCCAAGTCATTGGCTAGCCTCGGTCAGGTGGGCGCAACCTCAACCTCTCCCTCTTTGTCGGCGCGTCCCAGGCCCCCGGTCCGACTGGTCGCCACGGACCTCGACGGCACTCTGTTGCGGCCCGACGGGACCGTGAGCCAGCGCACCGTCGACGCCGTACAGGCGGCACAGCAGGCCGGCCTCCACGTCATCCCCATCACCGGCCGGCCGCCCCGGGTCACCTGGGACGTCGCCAAACAGGCCGGCCTGGGCCCGCTCGGGGTGTGCTGCAACGGTGCCGTGGTCGTCGACCTGCCCACGACGCAGGTGCTCGAACTCGAGACCGTGGCCGCGGAGGTGGCAACTCGGCTGGTCAAGCTGTTGCGCAAGCGGGTGCCCGGTGTCAGGTTCGCCCTTGAGGAGATGGAGGCCTTCACCCACGAAGTCGGGTTCATGGAACCCGACTGGTACTGGGACGAGGTGACAAAGCAGGTCGACGACATACTCCAGGCCGTCAGCCCCCTCTGCATCAAGGTGATCGTGCGCCGTCCCGGTTGGCCCGCCGGGACGCTGCTGGCCGAACTGCGCCGAGAGGTGGCCGAAAAAGGGCACGTGACTTCGTCGGGGCTGGACTGGGTCGAGATAGGCGCGCCGGGGATTTCCAAGGCGTACGCCCTGGAGCGGATATGTGCTCGTATGGGGATCGGTGTGGGCGAGGTCCTGGCTATCGGCGACAACCACAACGACCTCACCGTGCTGGGCTGGGCCGGCTGGGCCGCCGCCCCGGCTAACGCCATCCCCGAAGTGCTGGCCGCCGTCGACCAGGTCGTCCCGTCCAACGAGGACGATGGGGTCGCCCAACTGCTGGAGGGCCTGACGGCCGAGGCGGTGGCACGGGGGGCGTAGAGGGTAGGGCGGCCACGCCCGCGGTTACAACCGGTCCTTACAACCCGCCCCCGCTCTTCATGGTCGCCGCTCCAAGCGGACGGCGCCGACCGGGCCCGGGCCCAAGTCTCGGGCCGGGCGTGACCGGGCGTCCTCGACCGCGGTGGCGATGACGCCCCCGGCGCAGGCCAAGGCGGTGAGGACCTCCTCCTCCAGCGTCAGCGGCCAGACCTGGTCGGCCACCAGCTCGGTGCGGCTCTGGGTAGCACCACCGCTGCGAAAGAACCTGCGCCTGACCCTTCCGACGGCCAGCAGCCCCTGGCCCGTCGTCCACTCCGGGACCTGCGCCGGCGCATCGAAGATCGCCACCGGTACTGTCTCCAGGACTTGGTCCGCGGTGCGCACCTGGAGGTCGAAGTAGGCGAACATAAGGCCGCTCGGAAGGGCCCGGACCTGGGCCGGTTTGGCCAAGTTGCCCATTGCAATTGCCATATTGAGCACGTTTTTCGCTCCCGCTTTTCTCGGGTGCCGGCCCTGTCCGGGCCGGACCGCACCGCGCCGACTGAGGGTCGGCAAGGGACCAGGGGCGCCGTAGCGCCGAGTGTCCACCCGAAGGAGCAAGGTGGCTCTGGACGAGAAGCTAACAGGGGGCTGGGACGGTTAAGGGGCTGTAGGCGGCGCAGCCAGCGCCACCTGGCGCCTCGGTGACCGGGTGGCCGGGTGGCCAGGTGGCCAGGTGGTCGTCAGCCCAGAGCGACGAGGCGCTGCTTCACGTCGTAGGCGTCGGGGTCCACGGCGGCGATCTGGATGAAGATGTCGCGCGCCCGGGGCAGTTCGCCCGCCCTCTCGTACAGATCGGCCAGCGCGTACCACTGCCTCAGGTGGAGGGGCTTGGGCCGTGTGCGCCGCAGCGTGGACTCCAACAACTTGACCGCGCCCCGCAAGTCGCCCTGGTCGGCCAGGCACCCGGCGGCGACCAGCCGGCCCTCGGCCACCACTTCGGGGCTCGGGGAGGCCTGGCGGAGCTCGGACCAGGTGGCCTCGGCCTCCACGTAGCGGTGCATGGCCCTGTAGCAGTCGGCGATAACGGGGAACTGGTCGTAGCTGCCGGACATCTCGTGGTGCTCCTGGAGCTCCCGCAACGCCAGCGGCCATCGGGCCAGGCGATAGAGGGTCAAGCCAAGCAGTTCCTTGACAGCGGCAGAGCCCGGCGCCTGGGTCGACAATTTGCGCAGCATCCTCAGGGCGTCCTGGTAACGGTCGGCCGAGTACACCCTCGCCGCGTCCGCCAGCTTGGCCGTGACCCGCCCAGCCTCGGCGACCTCGTCAGCCGAACGGCCCACGGTACGGCCGGTCACCACCTGGCGGGCGGGCCCAACCTTCCGGCCGGCCTTGGTGGCCCCGGCACTGCCCCGCCCGGACGCGCGTGAGGGACGCTCCCACGGCGGTCCGGAGGCGGCCGGCGGCTTGACGGCCGGACCAGGGCCGTCCCCCGACCCGATCAGAGCGTTGCCGGCGCTGACAGCGCGCGCTCGGGCCTGCTCCCCGGCCCACGGCGTGCGCTCGGGCCGAAAATCCTTGGCCAACGCCGGTCGGACGGGCCTAGCCCCGGGCTGTTGCCGGCCGGCTTCAGTCCAGATCTCCGATGCCGACGGGCCCTCCTCCAGATCCCAGGCGCCATGGCGGGTGACGCTCCCCCACCCGGCCGGCAACGCCCGGCGGGGCCTGGGCGACCACGCCCTGGGCTGCTCCCGGTCCGGCCAGGCGCCACTGCGGTCCGGTCGGGCGCCGCTGCGGTCCGGTCGGGCGGTTCGCCCCCGATCGCGGTCTCCATAACTCTGGCTGCCGGCACCACCGACGGCCCGGTCACCGCGCCCGGCAACCCAAGGGCGGTCGGCGGGGCGGGGACTGCGGTCGTCAGGGCGAGGAGTGCGGTCGGCGGGACGAGGGCGGTCACCGCCGCTCGAACGGGGCCCTGAGCCAAAAGTACTTTCCCGGGAGCGCCCGTAAGGAGCACCAGCGGGGCGGGGGCGGTCCCCGTCACGGCTACGCCACTCGTCTGCCTGGTAGGGGCGCGGCCCACGACCGGCGCCTGCTCCTCGGTCGTCCTCACGGCCCGAGGTGCGATAGCCACCCCCGAGGGCGCGCCCGGCGCTCGGGCCCGCAGCCCCCTCACCCCGGTTGGCCGAGGGACGGTCCCGGTCCCAGTCATTGTTTCGGCGGGCGCTGGGGTACGAACTACGTCCTTCGGGCCCCCGGCTACCGCCATCGTCTCTTGCCTCGTACCGGCCGGCGCCCCGCGCACCGGCGCCGGGCCGGGGCGGTCCTGGCGCCCAACCTTGTCCCGACCCCGCCGGCCTCGGCCGAGGGCGCGCCGAACCGGAAGCCGGCAAGCCACCCGAGCTCCTGTCTACCGAACGTCCCCAGCGCGGTCCCGCCGACGCGTCCGGCCTCGTGAACCCGCCATCGTCTGGTCGCCGCGAGCTGCTCCCGGCTCCCGTCCACGGTCGGTCCCCCCGACCCTCGCCCGGTCGCCCAGGTCTGTCCCCGCCACGAGAAAAGCCACCCGACGGCCCGGGCCGATCTCTGTCGTAGCGCTCACGGCCACCTGACTGGGGACGACCCCGTCCTGCTGCCCCCGCGCCAGGGCCGCCTACCCGCCCGGTTGGCCTGCCCGACGCGCTCGGGCGGCGGTCGGGGCTGCTTGCCCCCCCGGCGCCCGCGAACCGGCCCGTCCCACCTCGCTCGGTGCCTGCCCCGGCACCGAAATCACGGCTTGGTCGAGGTCCTCCGGAGGAGGAACCGCTCCTGCCCGCGCCACCGCTACGGCCGCTACTACCAGTCCCACCGGCGCCCGACGGTCGCGGCGCCCTTGTCGTTGCCGACCATGTCCCGCCGCCGCGGCTCGAGCCCGTCGACGGCCGGCCTGCCCCGGCCTGCCGACTACCGCTTGCCCGCCTCTCCCGGGGCGCGCCTCCCCCGGACGTCGACTCACGCTTTCTTTCCCCGCCGGCCCGGCTTCCTCGCGGTTCGCCTGCCCGACCGCTTTCAGAGGCCATGTCTGCCAGCATAATCACTACTCCTCGTGTGAGAACCCGAACGCGCAAAAGGTCCGTGCCACCGCCATGGCACGGACCTTCTAACAATTATCCCGGCGACGTCCTACTCTCCCAGGGAGCTACCCCCCAAGTACCATCGGCGCTG
>PMWT01000195.1 GCA_003166025.1 Acidimicrobiaceae bacterium
CCACCCATATCCGCTCACCGTGGGCCTCCAAGAAGGCCTGCACGATAGCTAGGCCGAGCCCCCCCCGGCCGCCCGCTTCGCGGCGGTTGAACACCTGGAAAATCCTTTCCCGCTCGTCGGGCGGGACGCCGGGGCCACTGTCGGTGACCCGGACCTCGACCTTGCCGTCAGCGCCAGACGTGGCCGAAACTGTCACCGCGCCCCGGGGCGGAGAGTGCCGCAGGGCATTGTCCAGCAGGTTGGCCAACACCTGGCGCACCAGCACGTGGTCGACGTCGACCAGAGGAAGGTCGTCGGGGACCAGCCAGTCCACTTCCGCGCTGCGGCCGGAGCGGCCGAGCACCAGGAGGGCCTCGTCCACCAGGTCGCCCAAGGCGGCAGGCTGCCGGCGCAGCTCAAGGGCGCCCGACTGTATCCGGGTCATGTCGAGCAGGTTGGAAACGAGCCTGTCCAGGCGGTCCGCCTGGGCGTCGACCAGTTCGGCCAGTTCTTTGATGTCGTCGGGGCTGAGCGAAGCGCCGCTTTCCACCAAGGCCGATGCCGAGAGCTTTATGGTGGCCAAAGGAGTGCGCAGGTCATGTGAAACGGCCCCTACGAGGGCACGGCGCAGCGTATCGATTTCCTCCAACAAGCGCGCCCGGACCGCCTCCTCACGAAGTCGCGCCCGTTCCAGGGCGAGGGCAAGATGGTTGGCAAAGGCCCGTAACAGCTCCTGCTCGGCCTTGGACCCGCCCGAGCCCCTCACCGCCAGAAGGCCGATGGCCTGTCCCGTGGCCACCAGGGCGACGGTCTGGAAGTTGCCGCCCTCGGCCGGGACCGGGGCCAGGTGGACCGGGCCCTCGGCCCGGGCGGAAAGCCTTTGAACGTCCAGTTCCGAAAGCGGTGCCCCTGCGGACGCGGCGACTTCCAACCCGCCGTCGGCCCCGGGCAGGAGGAGCGAAACGCCCTCGAGGTTGAAACCCGATTTCACGGAGCTGACGATGGTGTCGAGAAGTTTCGGGGCCGGCAGTTCGCGCACCAACATCTCCGAAAGGTCGAAAAGCCGGCGTATCTCCGCTGCCCGTAACTCGGACTCGGCCTTGGCCATGTTGGCCGCAGCCACGACCCGGGAAACGAGGACCATCACCACCACGTAAACGACCAGGGCGACCCAGTCGTCTTCCCGGTCCACGTAGAGGGTGTAGTACGGAGGCAAGAAGACAAAGTCGTAAATGAGGAAACAGGCCGCCGTGGCCACCAGCCCGGCGCCGAAGCCGCCCACGGTGACCCCGGCCACGACGGGCACGACCAAGACCAGCCCCGGTGTGACCGCGTTGATGTGGCCTCGTAGCGGCACCATGAGGCCGCTAAGGGCCACTGCCATGGCCACCGCCAAGACCGAGCCGTAGACAGGCCTCGTCCAGCCCGGCTTCAGGCGACGCCCGCTGAAGGGCTCCGCTGGCGGCGTGCCCGTCCTCCTAAACGTGGGGGGGCTCGCCGGCCGGCGGCGGGGCCGGCGGAGCAGAGCGCAACGCCGATAACCCGCTGGGTGGCTGGCCCTCGGCCACGAGCAGGGACCGTACGGCATCTTCCGAATCAGGCGAAGCCAGCACCAGGACCTCGTCGCCGGGTTCCAGCACCGTGTCCCCTCGAGGAACGACCACGTGGGCACGACGAACCACTGCCACCACCGTCGCGTCACGGGGCATACCCAGGCGCGACAGCTCCCGACCGGCGGCCGGAGAGCCGGGGGCCAGCGTCACCTCCACGAGATGGGCGCCCGACGATTCGAGCTGCAAGATACGGACCAACGACCCCACCGATACCGCCTCCTCGACAAGAGCGGCCAGCAGGTGCGGGGTCGACACGGCTATGTCGACGCCCCAGGTCTGGTTGAAAAGCCAGTGGTTCTTGGGATGGTTGACCCGGGCTACCACCCGGGGTACGGCGAACTCCTGTTTCGCCAACAGGGAGACGACGAGGTTGTCTTCGTCGTCCCCCGTGGCGGCCACGACCACGTCTGCGGTGGCCAGGCCGGCGGCGTCCAAGGCCGAGACCTCACAGGCGTCCCTCACCATCCATTCGACCCCGAGCCCTGCTCCCCGCCGGGCGACGTCGGGGTCTATCTCTATCAGGAGGACCTCGTGCCCGGCGCGGTGCAGGTCGGCGGCCAGATAAGTGCCCACGTTGCCGGCACCGGCGATCACGACCTTCACTACATCACGACCCTCATGGGCGCGAGCCCTTCTCGAGGCCGTCCTCCAGGTCGTCGAGAGCCGTCTCGAGGACGGCGATGTGCAGGACGTCCCCGTCCTGGCCTATCAGGCCCGGCTTGGGGACCACCGACTTTCCTGCCCGCGACAAGGCCACGATCCTGACCCGGCCGGGCGACTCCAGCTCGTCCAGGCGGTAACCGACCCACGAACCGGGCACCGAGCGCTCGACTATCACCACTTCCCCCGTAGGGCTGGCCCACTCGGTCACGGTGCGTTCGGGCAGGAGCCGGCGCATGACCTGGTCCACCGTCCAGGTGACCGTCGCCACCGTCGGTATGCCCAACCGGCGGTAGATCACAGCCCGACGGGGATCGTAAATGCGGGCCACCACGTTGGGGACCTGATAGGTCTCTTTGGCGATCCGGGCCGTAAGGATGTTGGAGTTGTCGCCGTTCGTAACCGCAGCCAGGGCGTCCGCCCCGTCGATGCCGGCCTCTTCCAGAGCGTCGCGGTCGAAGCCGAAGCCCGTCACCCCTTTGCCGCCCCAGTCCATGGCCAGGCGCTGCAGGGCGCGGGGGTTTTTGTCGATGACCGCGACCTCGTTGCCCTCGCGCGACAGGATGGTAGCGAGCTCGGACCCGACCCGCCCGCAACCGACCACGACCACCCTCATCAAGAACATGCAACACTGTGGGGCTACTTGGCACAACTCAAGCCCGGCGAGCTACGCTCGTCCGGCAGCTCTCTCCTGGTGAGCGGGCGCACGCAGTGAGGGGGCGCCCGTGACGGTGCCTGGCACGAGAGGTCTGCACAAGCGCCAGTGAGCATCGCGGGGACAGGTTCGGAAGCGCAACCCAGTCGCGCCGTACCGGTCGCCCCGGAGCTGCCCGAACTGCTGAGCTACAAGATAAAAAAGGTCCTCCTGGGCCGGCCCCTGGTCAGCGAGCAGCTCGCCAACCAACGGCTGGGGACCTTCATGGCCCTGGGTGTCCTGTCGCCCGACGCCATCTCCTCGTCTGCCTACGGGACCGAGGAGATGCTGGTCGAGCTGGTGCGCATCGTGGGGGTCGCCTCTTTCGCCCTCGTCCTGCCCGTCACCCTCGCGCTGTTGCTGGTGCTCACCTTCGTCACCCTCTCCTACCGGGAAGTGGTGATGGTCTACACCCGGGCTGGTGGGTCCTACGTGGTGGCCAGGGACAATTTCGGCCCGACAGTTGCCCAGGTGGCGGCCGTCGCCTTGCTCATCGACTACACGGTGACGGTGGCGGTGCAGACGGCGGCTGGGACTGACGCCCTCGTTTCTGCCTTCCCCAACCTGCTTTCGGTCAATGTGCCCCTCCTCGGCGGCCACCACCTGGCCCTCATCATCAGTGTGGCCGTCGTGCTCATCATCGCCTACGGCAACCTAAGGGGCGTACGCGAGGCGGGACGTGTCTTCGCCTTCCCGACGTACTTCTTCATAATCGCCATGGGCAGCGTGATAGTGACCGGGCTCGTCCGTACTGCATTGGGCGGCTTGCCCCAGCTGTCCATCCACCGCCCTGGTCTTTATCCCTTCGGCCACCCCGGCACCGGCTTGCTGATGGGGGCGTCCCTGTTCGTGATGTTGCGCTCGTTTGCCAACGGCGGCGCTTCGCTCACCGGGGTGGAGGCCATCTCCAACGGGGTCAGCGCCCTGAAGCCTCCCGCCGGACCGCGTGCCCGGCACGTCTACATCTTGATGAGCGTCACCCTGGGCAGCCTGGTGCTAGGGATCTCCTTCCTGGCCCGCTGGACGCACGCTGCTCCCTTCGTCGCCGGGGCGCCCACGGTCATCTCCCAAGAAGCTCAGGTCGTCTTCGGCTCGAGCGGGGGCGGTCACTTCCTGTTTTACATGGTGCAGCTGGCGACGCTCATGATCCTGTACACCGGCGGCAACACCAGCTTCAACGGGTTCCCGTTCCTGGCCAGTTTCGTGGCCGGTGACCGGTTCCTGCCCCGCCAGCTCACCAAGCGTGGCCACCGGCTCACCTTCTCCAATGGGATCATCGTCCTCGCTGTCGTCGCCATCGCCTTGCTGGTCGCGACTGACTCGGACGTCACCTCACTGGTGGCCGTCTACGCCATAGGAGTGTTCACGGGGTTCACCATGGCCGGGGCGGGCATGAGCAAGCACCACCTGCTCCACCGGGCGCAGGGCTGGAAGCACAAGCTGGCCATCAACGCCAGCGCGTCGGTCCTGTCCCTTGTCGTGGTCGGCGTCCTGGTCGTGGCCAAGTTCACCCAGGGAGCGTGGACGGTGGTGGTCCTGTTCCCCATCCTGACGGTGGCTCTCATACGGCTGAACCGCCAGTACCGCTTGGAGGCGCAGCAACTGGAAAAGGGAGCAGCCGAAGCCTCCGAGCTGCCCATATTGCGCCGCCATGTCGTCCTGGTGTTCGTGGACCGTCTGGACCTGGCCGCGGCGCGCGCCATCCAGTACGCCCGCAGCCTCAACCCGGACGAGATCCGGGCCGTCCATTTCCTGCTTGACAACCAGGCCGCTCAACAGCTCCGGGAGGCGTGGGAACGGCTGATGATCCGCCGCCTCCCGCTCGAGATCAGGGAGTGCCGTGACCGCCGTCTGGGCCGGGCCGCCGTGGAGCTGGTGGCATCGACCCTGGCTGACGGGGACACCGAGGTTTCGGTCCTTCTTCCCCGGCGCTTGTACTCCTGGGCGTGGGGCCATTTACTGCACGACCGCACGGCCGACCGCTTGGCCGCCGTCGTCGGCCGCCTCCCCCACGCCAACGCCACCGTCGTACCTTTCCAGCTGACCAAGTCCCGCCCGGGGCGGCGCCGCACCGGGCCGGGAGGCAAGCCTCGCCCGGAGCGGGCACAGAGACGGCGGGCACGGGACGAGATAGGCGACGACGGCATGCTGCCCGTCGAGGGCACCCTACCCATGGGCGAGGTCGAGTGGAGGCAGAGGGCCAAGATCGCCGGGCGGGTAACCTCGGTCGAGGTCCAGCCCTGGCGGGGCGCTCAGGTCCTCAGCTGCACCCTGGTCGACAAGACGGGCCAGATGACACTGGTGTTCACACGACGCGACGTGCCTGGCGTCGAAACGGGTGCCCAACTGGTGGCCGAGGGGACGATAGGCGAGCACGAGGGGCGACTGGCCATGTTGAACCCGCTACACGAAGTGCTCAAAAGGGCGCCCCAGGACCCGATGCGCGACTAAGTGCGACGACGGGACTCAGCGGCGCGCCCCCGGCGTTGGGACGATGGCGTCGACCTCGGCCAGATCCTCTTCGGTCAAGACCCAGTCGGCGGCTTTGACGTTGGCCCACACCTGCTCAGGCTTGGTAGCCCCGGCGATCACAGAGGCGACGGGGCGGTGGGCCGCCAGCCAGGCGATGGCCAGCTCCAGGATGCTGTGACCCCGGTCCTGGGCGAAGCGCTCGAGGGCGCCCACGATCTCCAGGTTGCCCGCCGTGAGGACCGCTGCCTGGCGGTCGGCGGGCATGCCCGCCAAACGGGTACCGACGGGGGGTGGCTCGCCGGCGCGGTACTTACCTGACAGCAGGCCGGACTTGAGGGGAAAGTAAGGGATGAAGGCGATGTCCAGACGCTCGCACTCGGGCAGGACCTCAAGCTCGGGGCTCCGCTCGAGGAGGCTGTACTCGTTTTGGACGCTGACAAACCTGGGGGCGCCCTGCTTCAGCGCCTCTTGGGCCTCCTGAAGCTGGGCGGCGGAGAAGTTGGAACACCCGATCTCGCGCACCTTGCCCTCTCCGACCAGGTCCGCCAGCGCGCCAAGAGTGTCGCCTATCGGCGTTGCCGGGTCGGGCCGGTGCAACTGGTACAGGTCGACGTAATCGGTCCCCAGCCGACGCAGGCTGTCTTCCAGCGCCTTCTTCACGTAGGCCGGGGCCGCCCCCTTGCGGTCCTCGTCCAGTGGGGAACCAAACTTGGTGGCTATCAAGACCTCGGAGCGCTCCTTGCCCAAGGCCCGGCCGAGGAACTCTTCGCTTTTCGTGCCGCCATAAACGTCGGCCGTGTCGAACAAGTTGATGCCGACGTCCAGGGCCGCCTCCACCACCTCAGTGCTCTGGCGCTCGTCAATGCGACCGCCGAAGTTGTTGCAGCCCAGCCCCACGAGCGAAACGTCGAGGGCCCCGATCTGACGTACCGGCATCATTGTGCTCATAAGGGCAAACTAGTGTCTCGCCTGGCTAAGGGCCGGCCTCAGGTCAAAGGGCCGTCGTCGTCGCCGTCGTCGTCGCCGTCGTCGTCGCCGTCCCCGTCGCGCCCGGGTCTCAGCCAGTCCTCCAACTGCCGCAGCGCCCGGTCGACGCCGCCCGAAGCAACGTCCAGGATCCGGAAAAAGCGTTCGCGGTAGTGGGCTATGGCCTTTTGTACCTCAGCCGTGACTGGTGGCTCCTGGCCGCGACGGGTATATGTCCCGCTGCGCACCAGGTCGAAACTGCCGCTGTCCACCCAGTTCATAAGCTCCCGCGTCCTCTTTACGGCAAAGGGGTGGGTCAGGCTGGCCTCGACCCACGCCCGTGACCATCGGGAGACGACATCGTCTTCTTCTGCATAGCGAGCCGCCTGGGCCAGGAAGGCGTCGAGGCTCATCCCCTCGAGGGCACCACCGGCGATGCGCATCAACATCTGGCAGGTAATGAGCGGGTCACCCACGACCAGGGCGCTGGCCCGGTCCGAAGATAGCTCGGCAGCCCGGGACCACTCGAGCAGGACCAGGTAGATCGCTTTCAGGGGGAGGCCGGCCAAAGCGCCGGCCGCGCTGCTCGAGCTCATGACGATCATCGAGAGGAACTGCAAAGCCGTTTGGTAGTAGTAGTGCTCGGAGAGGACGTGGCCCATTTCGTGGGCCAGGACAGAGTCCACTTCGCTCGAGCTGTAATCCCGGGCCAAGCCTGAGAATATGATCACCATCGGTCGTTGCGCACCCACCGTGAGGGCGTTGGCCAATGGCGTCTGGGTCACGAACAGCTGAGGGACGGGGGCGACGTCGAGCACGGAGGCGGCCCATTGGTGGCGTGCCCATAGTTTGGGCACCTGCTCGTCCGATATCTGTACCGCATTGCCTATGAGCACCTGGCGCAACCGGCGCTCGTGCCCGAAACCCACCAGACGTTTGAGCACCTTGTCCATGAGCGGGATCGACCGCAGGGCTGCGGTGGCGGCCCGATCGGCCGGGTGTTCATAGGACTTAGGGCTAAGGCCTTCGTAGCGCACGGTCTCCTGAAGAGACATAAGGCCACCTTAGGCCTCGCGGGGACTTCTCAAGGTGGCGGCATGATAGCGCCGACACTCTAATGATGGGGACCGATCGCTTGCTGTGCCCGGGATGCGCCGGGGACCTAAAGCGAAATCATCCTTAGGCGCGCCAGGGGTCGGGG
>PMWT01000036.1 GCA_003166025.1 Acidimicrobiaceae bacterium
GCACTCCAAGCCCGGACGACCCCTGTTAACCGGCCAATATAGGTAGTTGTTGTAGTAGTGGCCTGTGGAAACTGTGGATATGGTGGATAACTTTCCGAGAGATCCACAGGGTTATCCTCTTGACCAGGGCAGGGCACTTGGCGTTACATATGGCACATGGCCAAGAAGCTGGCCGTCCAAGGTAGTGGGGACCGCTGGGAGCTCGTCGGGGAGCACGAGGACCTGGTGGCCTTCAACGACTACCTCGGCTACTTGGCGGACCGCCGTTACTCGCCAGCAACTGTTCGCTCGTACGCCTTCGATCTTTTGCATTTCGCCCGCTGGTTGAGCGACCAAAGGGTGGCATTGGCCGCGGTGGTGACAGAGACCTTGTTGAGGTACTTGGCCGACTGCCGTTCTGCACAATTGTCCGGCCAGCATTACAACGTCATCTCGCTCGAAACCGGCCGGGCGGTCGGTTTCGCCCCGGCCACGGTCAACCGGCGCCTTGCGGCCATATCGGGCCTGTTCAATTTCCTTTGCATGCGCGACCCAGGTGCCCACAACCCGGTGCCCCGGGGAGCCGCGGCTCGGCGGGCGGCCAAGGGCCAGCGCAGCGGCTTGTTGGCCCACTTGGCCCGGCCGGGCCCAAGGTCGGCGCTACGGGTGAGGGTGCCTCGCCGCCTGCCCCGCGGACTGGACCGGCGCGAGACGGCCGCATTGGTGGGAAGCTTCCGCAGCGAACGGGACCGCGCCATCGCCGGGCTGATGCTGTTCTCCGGCTTGCGCTCCGCCGAGGTGCTGGGCCTCAAGGTGGCCGACGTGGACATTGGGCGCGGATGGGCGCGGGTGGTCGGCAAGGGTGACAAAGAGCGCCGGGTGCCCCTCGACCCCGACGTGGCCGGCCTGGTGCAGTCCTACTTGCTTGCCGAGCGGCCCGAAACGGCTACCAAGGTGTTGTTCGTAGTGGCCAAGGGGCCGCACCGGGGACAGCCGTTGACGTCCGCCGGTCTCCGGCGCGTGTTCCGCTACCACCGGGAACGTTCGGGCGTGGCCGTCGGGCACCCTCACGCCCTGCGCCACAGCTTCGGCACTTCCCTGGCCGAAGCCGGCGTCGACCTGGTTGTCATCCAAGAGCTGATGGGCCACGACCACGTCGACTCGTCGGCCGTTTACGTGCACCTGGCCCCAGCTCATTTAAGGGCCGCCTATGACGCGGCTCGCGCCCGCCAGCGCTCCTGGGGGCGGACCTGATGGCGCATGCTGCTATGGCGGTCCCCGATCAGGCTGCTGATATCTACGGCGACTACCTCGACTGGTTGCAGGCCCGAGGAGTTGGTAACAAGACTTTTTACAACGGGGCGCGGGTCTTCCTCGCCCGTTTCCCCGACCCACAGCTCTGGGCCGCCTTGCCTCTCTGGGCGCGCCTGGAGGGCACCAAGCCTCACCTGCAGCCGCTGCTCAATTTCTTGATGCTGCAAGGCTATTTGTGCCCCGGCTACGACTACCTGCTCTGTCGCAAGCTGCACGCGGTCCTGCGGGAGGCGCCGGCGAGCCCGCTCGGGCCCGACCTGGCTCGCTTTATAGGTGGTGCCAACGCCCTCGGTTACTCGGTGCGCGCCCGCACCGGCATGGCTTCGGAGGTCGCCCTACGGATGCTGGTCCAGACCACCAAACCCCTCGCCAAGTTCGCCGACGAGGACTTCGCCAGTTTCGAGGCGGCGATCAGTGAGCGTGAGGCTCGAGAGCACCGGCGCCTGGCGCATTACCGCAACGCCCTGTTCGCGTCGCGGGCCGTCATTTACCACCTGGGCGCCCCTGCTGGGCCAACCCCCAAGTTCCCGACGTCCTGGCGCTGGAGCTGGGCACGCCACCTCGAAGGGGTCGAGCCAGCCGTGCTCGGGCCGATGGTCGCATACCTCGAACGCCTGGAGGCCACCCTGTCGCGCTCCACCGTCCAGGGCACCGCGTCCGATCTCGCCCACTTCGGCCGTTACCTCGCCCGGGCCCACTCAGGCCTCGAGTCGCTGGCGTTGCTCGACCGGCGCCGTCACATCGAGCCTTACCTGAACGAGGTGGGGGCAGCCCTCAACCACCGCACCGGCTCGCCGATCGCCGCCTCCACGGCCAAGAGCCGTGTCCAGTCTGTGCGCCGGTTCCTCGAGGCCATGGCCGAGTGGGGCTGGCCCGAGGCGCCGCCCCGGCGCCTGGTCTTCCCCCGCGACGCCCCCCGGCTGCCTCACGCCCTGCCCCGTTACCTGCCACCTGAGGAGGAGCGAGCGCTGCTCGGCGCCCTGGAGCGCTCCCCCAACCGCCTCTACGCTGACGCACTGCTGCTCATGCGGGCCACGGGGGTGCGCATCGGTGAGCTGGTCGACTTGGAGCTCGACTGTGTGCACGAGGTGCCGGGCCAAGGGGCGTGGCTGAAGGTGCCGCTCGGCAAGCTGNNCTGCTCGGGCACGTCTCGGCCGAAATGAGCCTTCGATATGGGAAGTTGTTCGACGCTACGGTCCGGGCCGAGTACGAACGGGCGCTGGCGCAAGCCAAAGCCAGGCTCGGGCCGGTGCTGCCCGGAGCTGCGCCGCTCGAGCTGGAGACCGATTGGAAGGCCGCCCCGCTCATAAAGGCCCGCTTGGCAGGTGGCTACTGCCTGCGCAGTGTCGCCCAGGGGCCTTGCACCTACGCGAACATTTGCGAGCACTGCGCCAGTTTTCGCACCGAGGTTAGCCTCGTGCCTGTGCTCCTGCTCCAGCGCGTGGACACCGAGGCATTGGCAG
>PMWT01000197.1 GCA_003166025.1 Acidimicrobiaceae bacterium
TAGACGCCTGCTTCGGGGCGGTCCTATGCGTCTGCTTCGGAGGCGGAGGGTTCTTCCTCGGCGAGTGGGCCTTCTTCTTGGAAGGGGCCCGCCTGGGCGAGTGGACCTTCTTCTTGGCCTTGTGGATGATCTTCGGGGTCAGGTGGACCGTCGTCGACGTCGTCAAGGTCGGGTATGGGACCGGGGTCCCGAGCGCGAAAGCGAGGCTGGCCACGCCGCTCGCCAACGCATCGGTGGCGGTCTTGCCCTTGATGGCACCCCTGGTCAAGTCCTTGTACACCGTCTGCGCCAGCACGTTGAACCGCTGGACCTCACGAGTGTGGTCGTAGGGCTTGCCCGCCAAGGGCGTCACCAGGTCGATGAGGAAGTGGCCGGCCCCCGGCCGAATGGTGGCATCGGCTAGGCCGGCCTGGACGGCGGTAACTACGGCCTGAGCAGCGGCCTGCATTGTTTCGGCCGGCGCCTGGGTCCCGGCCGGGGTACTGGGATTGGCCTCGGGGACGGTCGTGGTAGTGGTGACCGATACCGCCGCACCTCGGGTCGCGACCCCGTTGTCGGTCTTCGCCGGCTTGGCCAGCACGTCGGCAAACACGAGACCGAGGATGGCGGCCACCAGCAGTACGGCGACGCCGGACAGCACGACGCGCCCGCGACGGGTACGCAAGCGGTTGAGCGTGGCCTTCACCCTCTCGGACAGGCCAAGGCGCCCACCGCGCGACCCGGACTGAGACGCTTCAGCTCCTCCTGCCACTTCCAGCTGTTGGTCAGTCTCTCCTCCGGTGCTATGCCTCTTGACGTACCCTCCCGTGCCCCACCTCCACACCGAGCTTCGGTAGGGCGGCCCTGTCCGGCCAGACCCCCAGGTCGGTCCGGCGCGGACCTCGACCATGGCCAGCTTGGTCGGCGTCCGCAGCCGTCACACCTGGAAAGTGCAGCCGGTAAGTTCGTCTCCACAGCGAAGCACCCAATAACCTAGCCGAAGGACGGCAGCCACTGCAGGTGGGCCTATGACCACTTTTAAGGGTTTCCTGTCTTCGGTTGTCACATGTCGCGCCTGGCACCTAAGGACGCTCCCTGCTTCGTCTTTGGTCATGCCTTACGCCGCCGAAGACAACGCCTGCTCGGACCTTAGGCTGTCCGTCGGTGGCGTCCTCGAATGGCTAGCCCGTCTGCTCACCGTGAGCCGCTCATCGTCCGGCTGCGACGGCGCCTGGCCCGTGGCCTGGGTCGCCAATGGCCCGGGCAACCGGGGCGGGCGGGCCATGCGGGCCCAACGGCTACTCGAGGAGAGGAGCGAGCCCGCGGCCACCGCGGCGCCTCGGGCAGCTTGGATTTGCGCGCTCAGATGATCGACCTAACCTCCGACATCACTGTCGGCGATAGTCAAGCCGGGCCGTCAGCGCCGCTTGATTGGGTCAGGGCGCCCGATGCCACGCGCGCCCACTTATCGCCGGACCTCGAAGCCGAGTACTGGCGAGTTGCGAGCACCAACTTGTGGACCTGGGCGGTGTTCGACCAGTCACAAGGGGTCGAGGGCGGCGAACGTCGTGAAGCCATCTGGCAGGGCATCGCCACCAGCGAAGTTGGCGTCCAGGAAGCGGTACAAGCCTGGCACGAGGCCTACCAAGGACGACAGCACCTCTCCGGTTGAGCCTTGCCACGGACGGAGAAACCCACCCTAAGCCCAGTGTAGTGCCGGGCAAGGGATACGCAAGCCTAGACGCAAGGGCAGACTAGGAAGGCTCCTCAGGCCCGCGGAGGTCGGCCACCCAAAGAGCGACCGTCGTGCTGATGCTGAGGGCATTGTCACGCGCCACCCGGTAGAGCTGCTCGACGGTCTGGTCCCAGGTGTTCATGGCGCCCCGGTCCTCGGCTACCTCCTCGAGCACGGTGTTCTCCTGGTTTAGGAGCTGGAACACGAACGGCGGGTTGCCGTCGCCGTCGAGGCTGGCCACGGCGACGCTGCCGTGCGGGCGGGTGGCGACGAAGGCGGACTCGCCGGCCACCTTCCAGCTGAGCGTCCCCCGGCGAGTGGCGTCGATGAGGAGCCTGAGGAGGTTGAGCACGCTCGGACTGGGCTCGGGCACAGCGTCAATCTAGACGGTCAGTCCACCAGCAGGTAGACGGCGGTGACCAAGCCCAGCACCAGGATGACGGAGCGCAGCACGACCGTGGGGGCCCGGCGGGCCACGCGCGCCCCGATATAGCCCCCCACCAGGGCGCTGCCGTCCATGAGCCCCGCCGCTCCCCAGGCCACGTGGGCGTGGGCGACGAAGATGACCAACGCCACCGTGTTGACTATCAGGGACAGGACGCTGCGCAGGCCGTTGACCCGGGCCAAGGGCTCGGAGGTGGCCAGGCCGAGGACCGCCAGGAGGACTACTCCCAGGCCGGCGCCGAAATACGAACCGTAGACCGAGGCCAGGAAGCACCCGCCGTGCAGGAAGACCACATGCGAACGGCGGCCGCTCTCGGAGACGCGAAGCCTGGAGGCGAGCCAGGGCTGTGCCCCGAACAGCAGGCAGGAAAAAAGCAGGAGGAAGGGGGCCAGCGAACGGAAGTCGCCGCTGGGGGTGGTGAGCAGCAGGACGCCACCGAGGACGGCCCCGCCGACGGCGGTGCCGACCAGGCGGCGGAGCTGGTCGCCCTGCTGCGCCACCTCTCTGCGGAACCCGGCCACCCCTCCGAGATAGCCGGGCCAGATCCCCACCGTGGAGGTGACGTTGGCGGTAAGGGCGGGGTAACCGACAGCCAGGAGAGCAGGGAAAGAGATGAGCGTGCCGCCGCCGGCAGCCCCGTTGACTACCCCGGCACCGAGGCCGGCCAGAACCAGCAGGAGCTCCTGCCCACCCGAGAGGGTCATGACCATGGAAACGGTAGTGGGGGCCAAAGAGGCACTCAGCGGCCCGGCGGGAGTACAGTCAGGCCCGTGGCGCAGGGAAGGGGCCCGATCGTGGTCGGCGTAGACGGGTCGGCCCCGTCCCTCAAGGCCTTGGAGTGGGCGGCGGAAGAGGCCAGCACCAAAAAGCTGGACCTCCACGTGGTGGTCGGGTGGCACCTGCCCCTCATGCTGGGGATGCCGCTACCGCTGCCGACCGGCTTCGACCCCCTCGAGCCCGCCCGGGACGTCCTCCAAGAGGCACAGCAGACGGTCGCCGGTAATTATCCCGACCTGGTGCTGAAGACCCACGTCGTGGAGGGCCCGGCGGCCCGCGCTCTGGTCCGCACGGCCGCCGATGTCGGTGCCAGCCTCCTCGTCGTGGGGGCGCGCGGGCATGGTGAGGTCACCGGCCTCTTGATCGGCTCGGTGAGCGAGAAAGTGGCCACGCACGCCAAGTGCCCGGTAGTCATCGTCCGCCACTAAGGGGCGTACTGGGCGATCAGTCCACCTCGGACAGGGCCTGGGCGAACTGGGCCGCATATAGGTGGGCATAGGGCCCGCCGGCTTCGAGCAGCTGGTGGTGCGTGCCGCGTTCGACGATGTGCCCCCCCTCCATGACGAGGATCAGGTCGGCGTCGCGGATGGTCGAAAGGCGGTGGGCGATGACAAAGCTCGTGCGGCCCTGGCGCAGTGTGTTCATGGCTCGCTGGATCAGCAGTTCGGTACGGGTGTCCACCGAACTGGTGGCCTCGTCCAGGATGAGGATGGCGGGCTCGGACAAAAAGGCGCGGGCGATGGTGATGAGCTGGCGTTCCCCGGCGCTGACAGACGAACCCTCCTCGTCGATGAGCGTGTCGTAGCCATCGGGCAGGGTGCGCACGAAGTGGTCTACATGGGTGGCGACGGCGGCGGCTTTGATCTGCTCGCGGGTGGCGGCGGGAGCCCCGTAAGCGATGTTGTCGGCGATCGACCCGCTGAACAACCACGTGTCCTGCAGCACCATCCCCGTCTTGGAACGCAGGCCCTCACGGGTCATCTTGGCGATGTCGACCCCGTCGAGGGTGATGCTCCCTTCGTCCAGCTCGTAAAAACGCATGAGAAGGTTGACCAGAGTCGTCTTTCCGGCACCGGTCGGCCCCACGATGGCCACCGTCTGGCCCGGCTCGACAGTGAGGGAAAGATCCTCGATGAGAGAGGTGTCGGGGACGTAACGGAACGACACGTGCTCAAAGTCCACCCGCCCCCGGGCCGTCTCCAGGACCTCGGGGCGCTCGGGGTCGGGGCCCTGTTCGGGTTCGTCGAGGAGGGCAAAAACCCGCTCGGCCGAAGCGACCCCCGATTGCAGCAGGTTGGCCATGCTCGCCACCTGGGTGAGGGGCTGGGTGAACTGGCGTGAGTACTGGATAAATGCCTGCACGTCGCCCAGTGAGAGCTGCCCGGAGGCCACCCGTAGGCCGCCCACCACGGCCACCAGGACGTAATTGATATTGCCGATGAACGACATGGCCGGCTGGATGATGCCGGACACGAACTGGGCCTTGAAACTCGACGAGTACAGCGCTTCGTTATGCTCGGCAAAGGTTTCTTCCGCCTCCTGGGTGTGCCCGAAGACCTGCACCAGGGCGTGACCTGTGTACATCTCCTCGATATGGCCGTTGAGCTCCCCGGTGGTCTTCCATTGCTGGACGAAGTTCGGCTGCGAGCGCTTGCCGATCTGGGTGGCGACGACAGCCGAGGCCGGGACCGTCACCAGGGCGATCACGGCCAGGAGAGGAGAAATGAGGAACATCATGATAAGGACGCCGACGATCGTCAGCAACGACGTCACGACCTGGCTCAGGGTCTGCTGGAGGGTCTGGGAAATATTGTCGATGTCGTTGGTGACGCGGCTCAGTATCTCGCCTAGCGGTTGTCCGTCGAAATAGCGCAGCGGCAGGCGGGACAGCTTGGCCTGCACTTTCTGGCGCAGCCGGAAGACGGAACGCTGGACGGCCACAGTCAGCAGCCGCCCCTGCATCAGGCTCCCCAACGACGCTGCGAGGTAGATCGCGAGCACCAACCCCAGTACTTGGCCGACGTGGCCGAAGTCGACCCCCCGGCCCGGCACCAGGTTCATCGAAGCGAGCATGGAGGCGAGCGTGCTGTGCCCCTCGTGGCGCAACCGGGCCACCATTTCGACTTTGGTGACGCCAGCCGGAAGTTTTTTGGCGGTGACACCGGAAAAGATCAGGTTGGTAGCGTCTCCCAACAACCGGGGCCCCAGCACCGAGAGGCCGACGCTGGCGGCGCCGAGCCCCATGGTGACGCTGATCAGTGGACGTTCGGGGCGGAGCTCACCGAGCAGGCGCCGGGCCGAAGGGCCGAAATTGAGGGACTTTTCGACCGGGCCCCCGCCGCCCATAAGGCCCCGCCCGCCCAAACCGCCGCCACCGCCCGGCCCCCGGCGTACGGCCATGGCGCTCACGCCGCCTCCTCCTCGGTGAGCTGGGAAAGGACGATCTCGCGATAGGTCTGGTTGGCCACCATCAGTTGCTCATGGGTCCCCGTCCCCACCACCTCGCCCTGGTCCAGGACGATTATCTGGTCAGCCTGGCGGATGGTGCTGACCCGCTGGGCGACGATCACGACGGTGGCGCCGGCCGTGTCCCGGGCCAGGGCGGCACGCAGGGCGGCGTCGGTCCCGTAGTCGAGGGCTGAAAACGAGTCGTCGAAAAGGTAAATGGCGGGCCGGTGCACGAGGGCCCGGGCGATGGCCAGCCGCTGGCGCTGCCCGCCCGAGACGTTGGTGCCCCCCTGGGTGATCTCGGCCTCGAGCTGGCCCGGCATTTGCTCGACGAACGCGCGGCCCTGGGCGATCTCGAGGGCTTTCCACAGTTCCTCGTCGGTGGCCTCGCGCCCGCCGTAGCGAAGGTTGGACGCGACGGTGCCGGAGAAAAGGTAGGGGCGCTGCGGTACGAGGCCGATCAGGCCCGACAACGTCGACGGGTCGAGGCGGCGCACGTCGACCC
This sequence comes from Acidimicrobiaceae bacterium, assembly GCA_003166025.1. Lineage (GTDB taxonomy): Bacteria > Actinomycetota > Acidimicrobiia > Acidimicrobiales > Palsa-688 > Fen-671. The sequence continues at coordinate 5,890 of PMWT01000197.1, forward strand.
CATCGAGCAGCACTTCACCGGCTGTGGCATCGAAAAGGCGGGTCACCAGGTTGAGCAGGGTCGTTTTCCCACTGCCAGTACTGCCGATCACCGCCGTGGTGCCCCCAGGCCCCGCCACGAGGTTGATGCCCCGCAGCACCGGCGCCTCCGCCCCCGGGTAGTGGAACTCGACATCCCGTAGTTCGATGCGGCCCTCGACCTTTTCGGGGACAATGGGCTCGGTCGGAGGCAGGACGCTGGTCGGGGTGCCGAGGACCTCCTGGATGCGCTCGGCACAGGCGTCGGCCCGGGGCACCAGGAGGAACATGAAGGTCGCCATCATGACCGCCATGAGCACCTGGACGAGATAGCTGAGGAAGGCCGTCAGGGCCCCGATCTGCATCCCGCCGCTGACCACGAGGTGCCCACCGAACCAGAGGGTGGCGATACTGGCCAGGTTGACCACGAGCATGACCGAGGGGAACATGAACGCCATCAACCGGCCCACGCCGAGCGAGACGCCGAACAGTTCGGTGTTGGAACCACCAAAGCGTTCGCGTTCCCAATCGTCGCGCACGAAGGCACGGATGACCCGGACACCGGAGATCTGCTCCCGCAGCACCTGGTTTATCCGGTCGATCCGTTTTTGCATCAGGCGGAAAAGGGGCCGCATGCGGGACACGATCAGCCCCACGATCACCGCCAATACGGGCACGATGATGACCAGGAGCGACGACAAGGGCACGTCCTGTTTGAGCGCCAAGATCACGCTGCCGACGCCGATTATGGGCGCCGACACCATCATGGTAAAGCTGAGCAGGACGAGCATCTGGACCTGCTGGACATCGTTGGTGGTGCGGGTTATGAGCGTGGGCGTCCCGAAATGGCCCACTTCACGGGCGGAAAAGGTTTGGACTTGATGGAACACGGCACCCCGCACGTCCCGGCCCAGGGCCATGGCGGTGCGGGCGCCGAAGTAGACCGCCCCTATGGCACAGACCACCTGCACCAGGGTCACGGCCAACATGACCCCACCCGTGCGCAGGATGTAGCCCGAGTTCCCCGTTACGACACCGTTGTCGATTATCTCGGCGTTGAGCGTGGGCAGGTAGAGGTTGGCCAAAGACTGTAGGAACTGCAGGACCACTACGACGATGATGGCGTTGCGGTACGGGCGCAGGTAGAAGCGCAAAAGGCGCAGGAGCATCGAGGGCGCCTATACGGCTTTGCTCAGGACCGGNNTGGTCGGCGCCTGTCTGGTCGGCCGCCGCCTGTTTGCCGGCGTGCTCGAGCGCCTCCGCCACCGGGGCGAGGACGGTCAGGGCGTCGCGCAGGACGCTGGCGTACGGCTGCGTGCACTCTGGGCGCAGCCAGAACAGCATGGCCGCCCGGGCTGCGGCTTCGTAGGTAGAAGCAACTATGTTGGGCAGAAGATCGATGGCGGTGCCCATCCCCACCCGTGCAGCAATGGCGTCAGCAAACGGACGGTGTATGGCGGCGGTGGCCTTGAACCACTCCCCCCGCACCACTTCGTCGCACATCATCAAACGGAAAACGTCCTTGTCCGGCTCGCTCTGGGCGTCGTTGCGGTCCACCATGGCGTGTACCAACGCCTCGGCCAGCGCCTCGGAGGCCGGGCGCTCGTTGAGAGCGCTAACGATGAGCAGCGCCCGTTGGGCGCCGAGGGCACAGATCGCCTGCTCCCGGTTGGAGAAGTAGTTGTTGTACGTGCGGGGCGAAACCCCGGCGGCAGCCGCGATGTCGCCCACCCGGACATTGGCGATACCACGCTCGAGCGCCAGTCGCAGGGCCGCCATGCTGAGAGCCTCGCGGGTCGCCTCTTTCTTGCGTTCCCGCAGGCCGGCAATGGAAGGGCGGCCGGGTGCCGCCGGCTCTGAGGGTGCCGGCGGCACCAACACGTCCTGGTCTGCTTCCCCGTGGTGCGCCGGCACCGGGCCGTTCTTTACGCGGGTTGTCGAGGTCACTGCTCACAGTGTACCGACAACCTACGTGACACGCAAATATGCGTGAGCAGCAAACTCTTAGGCCGGACGCTGTCCGATCTCTGGCCGCGTGCCCGCCTCCGGCCGGCGCGCTTGAACGAGACGTGGCCGCCCGAGAACTACCTTTTCATCGGGAGGGACAAGGATGCGGATCACGAGTGTTGAGACCGGACGGCGGCCAGTACATCTGCGGTTGCCCTTCCGGACCGCCCTCAGGGAGGTCAAGGACTTCGAGGTTGTCACCGTAAGGGTGCTCGCCGAGGGCGGGGTTACCGGGTGCTCCGAGGTGGTGGGGACCGCCCGGATCACGGGCGAGACCAATGCCTCCATCGAAGAAGCAGTTAACGCCGTGCTGGCACCGGTCCTGATCGGCCGGGACCTGGGCGACTATTGCGTGGCCCTGGCCGACACGGCTTTGGCCATGGTGGGCAACAGCACCGCCAAGTGCGGCATCGACGTCGCCGTACATCGCGCAGTAGCCGCCTGGCGGGGTACGGCTCTTTCGGAAGTGCTCGGGGCCACCCTTCGCCCGATCGCCACCGATGTGACGGTCAGCCTCGCCACCCCATCGGACATGGCGGCCGAGGCGAGCCGGCGGGTCGACGAGGGCTTCGGCACTTTAAAGCTGAAGGTGGGCGGGCCCGTAGCCCTCGACATCGAGCGTGTACAGACCGTAGCCGGCGCCGTCCCTGGGAATGTCGCCCTGCGCATCGACGCCAACCAAGCCTGGACGGCCCGCCAGGCTCTTCAGGTCATCGACGGCCTGGTGCTGGCGGGCGTGGCGGTCGAGTTCATCGAGCAGCCCGTGCCCGCCGCCGACTTGGCCGGACTGGCCGCCGTCACCGCCCGCAGCCCGGTCCCGGTAGTCGCCGACGAGAGCGCGCACACCGCCGCGGACGTGAGGCGGCTGGCCGACGCCGGGGCTTGTGATGTGGTCAACATCAAACTGGCCAAGTGCGGTGGCCTCCAGGCTGCTACCGAGGTGGTGGCGGTGGCGCGCGCGTGCGGGCTCGGTTTGCTGTTCGGTTCGATGCTGGAGAGCGGGAGCGGGGTTGCGGCCACTGCCGTGCTGGCATCGCGCTTCGCTCCCGACCAGGTCCACGATCTCGACGCCGGTTGGTGGGCCGAGACCGAGAGCGCAGCCATCTACCGTCCGCCGTTCGTCCTGTGCGACGACAAGCCGCCGGACGCCCCAAGCATGCAGTAGGGCTGGTGTGCAGCAACGGTCGCGGCCTACAGAAGGATGGACGACATGACAGGGATCGGCACTTCAGGCGAAAAGGAACTCGACCGTCCCGGCGGCAACGGCGAACTCGCTGGTCGGCTCGTTGGCCGCGTCGGCTTTGGTGCCATGCAGCTGCCCGGGCCGGGCGTGTTCGGGCCGCCGCGCGACCGGGCCACAGCTCTGGCCGTGCTCCGACGAGTGGTCGACCTGGGTATCAACCACATCGACACGGCTCAGTTTTACGGTCCCGACGTGGCCAACGAACTTATTCACGAAGCGCTTTTCCCTTACCCCGAGGACCTTGTGCTGGTGAGCAAGGTCGGTGCACGGCGAGATGAAAAGGGTGGCTGGGCACCGGCCCAGCGGCCAGAGGAACTTCGGGACGGGGTCGAGGCCAACCTGTCCAGCCTGGGCGTGCAACAGGTGGGCGTCGTCAACTTGCGCCTGCACTCCGACCCTAACGAAGAGGGCCACGGTGGCGAGGTCGACTTCGACAGCCAACTGGCCGAGATGGTGGCACTGCGCGACGAGGGCAAGATCGGTGCCATAGGGCTAAGCAACGTCTCGCTTGACCAGCTCCGCCATGCCCTGCCCGCCGGTATCGCCTGCGTGCAAAACGCCTATAGCGTGCTCGACCGATCGAGCGAACCGCTCCTCGACATCTGCCGGGAACGCGCGATCGCGTGGGCCCCGTTCTTCCCCCTCGGTTCGGCCTTCCCCTGGGTGCCGAAGGTGACCGAGCAGCCGGCTGTGGTGGCGGCCGCGGCAGCCCTGGGAGTTACCCCCGCCCAGGTTGGGCTGGCATGGCTACTGGGCCACGACCCCCACGTCTTGTTGATCCCCGGGACCTCGAGCCTCGAGCATCTGGCCGAAAACGTCGCCGCCGGGGACGTAGACCTGAGCCAAGAGACCGTGCATGTCCTTGACGGCTTAGCGGGCTCCTAGCACCACCCGAGATCGTCCGGAGGGCCCGGAGGCGGTCGATGGTGCTCACTACAAGGCGGAAGCGCTCGGGGCCGACCTAAGTTGGATAGTTCTAGGAAAGAGAATGAAAAAAGTTCTGTTTTCTGGTATCGTGCGCCTGCTGGCGGCGCACGCCTGCTGGCGGGCGCGGCGATGCCCATTGGGCGGAGGGCTTAGCCGATGTCCAGGTTGCCACCGCCGACGCGATGGAACGGCTCTACTCCCAGTTCAACCCAGGGGAGCGGAGCGTCCTGCGAGCGATAGCCCAGTCAGGAACGATTTACGGTGCTGAGGCGGACTTGCTCGATTTGTCCAAAGGCACCGCGACGCATGCCAGGGGCGCCCTCCTTGATAAGGGTGAGCTGATCGAGGCCGGCGACCGGGTACACCTGGTGGACCCGCTCCTGCGGGACTGGATCCGACGCCGGTTCCCCATCTGAGCGCTCCCCGCCGAAGGGGCCGGCCGGACGCCTCGCAGATTAGAAGGAGGCGCACGAGGCAGCCAACATTTCCGCCTGCGGCATTACTGCTGCCAAATGGGCGCCCGTCAAACGAGTTCAGGCGACGATAGACCGGCCGTTGACGAGGACCTCCTTCAGCTCTAGGCGGTCATCAAGGACGACGAGGTTGGCCGGGCGGCCCTGGCGCAGATAGCCGACATCAGCACGACCGAGGACGCGGGCCGGGCGTTCAGTGACAGCCTTCAGCGCTTCGGGAAGCTCCACCGATAGCGAGCAGAGCTGGCGTAGGCCGTGCAACAGGGTTGACGCCCCGCCGGCGATAGTGCCGTCTGGCCGTCGCGCCACTCCCCCCTTCAGCGTTATGGGCACATCGCCAAGCATGAGTATGCCGTCACCCCGTCCGGCCAGGCTCGTGGCGTCGGTGACGATCGAGCAGCGGCCCGGGGCGGCGGCGAAGGCGAGCCGGACGAGCTCATCGGCGACGTGCACTCCGTCGGCGATGAGCTGGAGGCGCAGCCGGGTGTCGCTGAGGGCGGCGCCGGCGAGGCCGGGCGAGCGGGAAGAAACCGAGGGCATGCCATTGAACAGGTGCGTGACCACCGAGGCGCCGGCACCGACTGCAGCCGAGACCTGCTCGGCGGTCGCCGCGCTGTGGCCGAGCGAGACCACGGCACCGCGGCGGCACAGTTCCTCGATCAGCTCGATCGCTCCCGGGAGCTCGGGTGCCAGCGTCACCATCGTGACCGGTCCCATAGCGAGCAACGCCAGGAGCAGTGGGCCGTCCGGGGCGCGCAGCCATTCGGCGGGGTGGGCCCCGGGGCGCTCCGGCGATAAGAACGGCCCTTCAAGATGGACACCGATGATGCGGGCCCCGTCGCCGGGGCCACGCCTCGCCATCTCGCCGAGACGCGCCGCGGCCTCGCCGACCAACACGGGGTCTCCAGTGATCAACGTCGGCTGGTAAGCGAGCACGCCATCGCGGGCCAGGGCGAGGCCCATCGCCTCGAGCTCGTCCACCGACCCGTGCGCCGCGTCTACGCCTGCATACCCGTTGACCTGGAGGTCGACCAGGCCGGGGACGGCAATGGCCGGACCGTCCCCAGGCAAGCCGACCGCCACGACGGCTCCATCGTCAATGGCCACATCGCCACCCACCAACACGCCGTCCACGAAAGCGGCACCGACGCCGAGACGCTTCCACTTCGGGCCACTCCGGCCAAGCGGAACAACGGCGCGCCGAACACCGGTGCCGACCATGGCCAGGGCCTGTCGGAGGCGTCCGCCTGACGCCTCCAGGGCAAAGGTGACAGTCCCCAGGTCCTTGCCGCTCGACGCCATCAGACAGGCGAGCTTGGTGTTCCATCCGGCCGCCTCGAGGGCGGTCCAGGCCGTCTGCCGGTCTGCCCCAGTGATGGACTCCACGATGCGCAACGCTCGGTCACGCAGCTTGGTGTTGGTGGCCCGGACGTCGACCATAAGGTTGCCGTAGGTCTTGCCCATCCGCACCATGACCGATGTCGACAGGGTGTTCAGAGCGATCTTCTGGGCCGTGCCGGCGTTTAAGCGGCTGGAGCCGGCGATGACCTCACCGCCCACCACCAGCTCGATAGCGGTACTCGCAGCGGAGCTCAGCAGGCTGCCGGCGTTGCAGGTCAACCCGATCGTGGCGGCGCCCACCGCTCGGGCATGGGCGACGGCCCCGAGCACGAAGGGGGTGCGGCCGCTGGCTGAGACACCGACGACGACATCTCTTTCGCCTACGGAGAGGTTTTCCAATGCCGCCTCCCCCGCCGCCCGGTCGTCCTCCGCCCCTTCGCTGGGATGGCGTAAGGCCCGGTCGCCCCCGGCCAGCACGGCTTCGACCACTCCTTCGGGCACGCTGAACGTCGGCCCGAGCTCGGCCGCGTCAAGTACGGCGAGCCGGCCGGCGGTGCCGGCACCGACGTAAATGAGCCTGCCCCCGGCCTCCAACCGCCGAAAGACCACCTCGACCGCGGCGCTGATCGACGGGGCGGCGGCGGCCACCGCGTCTGTGGCGCGACGAGCGTCGGCCGCCATCAGGGAGACCAGGTCAGCAGGGCCGAGCAGGTCCAGGTCGTCGAGGCCCGGTCGTACCGCCTCCGTCGTCAGGCGGCCAAGATCGCCCGCCGGACCGGGCCCGCGGGGCGAAGCGGATGTGGCGGGGGGCGAAGCCCCGGCTGGTGGCGAAGCGTTGGGGAGGGTCACAGCAACGCCTCAGCCACCAGCCGGTGGACTTCCGCCCGCATGGCGGCCTGGTCCTCAAGGCGGCGGTACGGGTGGACACTGTTCGTGAGAAGAACTACCCCGGTCCTCGCGCCCGGCGAGACCAGCAACGAGGTCCCGGTAAAACCGGTGTGCCAGATGGTGCCCGGGGGCCACGTCCCCCAGTCTTTTGGTTCGAGCCGCCAACCGAGCCCTCGCAGGTCTGCGCCGGTGGAGGCCTGGAGGGTGCTCATCCGGACGATCGACTCCGCTGACAGCAGGCGCACGGCCTCGGGGCCCAGCAGGGCCTGTACGAAGCGGGCGAGATCGGAGAGTGGGGCGAACAGGCCGGCGTGACCGGCCACACCCCCGAGGTAGTAGGCGTTGCCGTCGTGCACCTCGCCCCAGACGAGGCCAGGCCCGAAGCGCTGGTCACCGTCGAGCTCGGTGGCCGCCGTGCACGGACGGTCGGCCGAAGGTGGGCAAAACCCCGTGGCCCCAAGCCCGATCGGCGCCGCCACCTCGGCCTCAAAGGACCGGTCGAGGCTCCGCCCCAGGCAGGCTTCGAGCACCCACCCGAGCAGCATGAAATTGAGGTCGGAATAACACACGACCTGGCCCGGCTGCGAACCGGCCGCCTCCGCGTACAGAGCTTGCTCAATGGGCCCGCGACCGGTCCCGGTCAAATAGAACGGCACGTGGGCGACGAGGCCGGAGGTGTGGGTGAGCAGGTGCCACAGGGTCGTGCGCGGCTCGGGGTACCGGGGCAGCCAACGCACGACCTCGTCTTCGAGGGCCAGGGCGCCGCGCTCGGCGGCCAGCAGCACCAGGGTCGTGGTACATACCACCTTGGTCAGCGAGGCCAGGTCGTACCGGGTCGCAGGGGTCGTGGCCACGGTCTCGTCGACCAGGCAGGACCGGCCGCCGAAGGCTTGGACCAGCACGCCTTCGGGCGCGACGACGGCGAGGGACACGCTGGGCGGGAAACCTTCGGACAAAAGGGAGGCGATGTAAGCCCGCAGGCGCCTGAGGGCGCCCGGGCTCAGTCGGGCGCTCTCGCCGGTCACGCTGAAAAACAGGTCTGGCCGCACCCGGCCGCTCGCCACGCGCCTCACTCTGTGCCTGCCCCCTCCTTGTCCGTCGAGCTCCGCCGTAGTCGGATCTCCTGCGCCCCGTACTGAGGTTCGACCCGCCGCCCGCCGTCCGGGACGAACCCGAACGAGGCGTACAGGTTGCGTGCCGCCCGGTTCTCCTCGAAGACCCACAGGGTGACGGTGCGCAGCCCCCGTTCGGCCAGGAGGCCGAGATCGTGCTCGAGCAACGCCTTGGCCAGGCCCCGGCCGCCCGCCTCGGGCGCCACGTAAAGCGAGTAGATATGGCCGCGGCGGCTGTCCACGGGGTCCTCGCCGTGACGGGAGAAGGCCAGGATGTCCCCGGCGGCGGACTCGGCCAACCACGTGGTGGGCCCGTTGGACGAAGTCAGGTTCCCGAGCCAGTCGGCGATGTCCTCCTCGTCCAGGCCTTCGAGCACGCTGGGGCCAACGATGCCGGCGTAGCCCGCCCGCCACGCGCCGACGAACACCCGGGCCAGGCCGGGCGCATCGGCCGTCGTCGCCAGGCGCAACTTGGTACCGGGGGGCAGGGGCAGGGCGGGGGCGTTGCCCACCGGCTGCAGCCGGGTACGGAAACGGAACCGGTCGGCCCGGTACACCGAGCGCACGAACTCGACCGGTAGCCCGTTGGAATCGAAGCTCTGCCGGCAGCGTAGGAGCACCGGTGCACCGGCAGGGATCCCGAGCAGGTCCGCCTCCCGCTCCCGGGCCACGATCGCCTCGATCGTCTCCTCCGCCCAGGCCAGCTCGACGCCGAAGCCCGAGCGCAATAGCTGGTACACCGATTGTGACTCTCCCAACACGGCCACGATCCCGTCGAAGCGCTTGGCGTCCAGGTAGAGCAGCTCCACCCCAAGTGGCTCGTCGTCGGCCAGGCGGACCCGCTCGATCTGGAGGACCTCGTCGCCCTCCTGCAAACCGATCATGGCGGCCACATCGCTCTCGGCCAGCGTCCGGGTGACACCGATCAGCCTTGATGCCGGCTCCATGCCCTGTGCCTTGAAGAACTCCGTGTGGCTCGTCAGCTCGAGCACCTGGTCGATCTTGGCCTTGGCGACAAAGGTACCCTTGCCTTGGTGGCGATGGATCCGTTGCTCGGCGGCGAGGCGGTCCAGGGCCTGGCGTACGGTCCCCCGGGAAACGCCGAAGCGTTCGCACAGCTCCCTCTCGGTGGGCACGGCGGAACCCGGCGGCAGCTCCCGGATGAGACCTAGGAGCGCGTCGCGCAGTACCCGGTACTTCGGCTGGCCCGTCTCGATGCTCTGCCTCTCGAGCAGCTCACCGTAGCCCTCCACCGCCGGCACTTCCGCTGCCGTCACCGCACCCCTCCTTGGACCGCTCTGTCAAACTGGGCTCCGTCGATTGGACTAGTCCAATCTATTGGACCAGACCAATTGGTACCGCCAAATATGCTTGGTGCAGCCAGGTCGAGGCTTGGTAAGTACGGGCAAAGATTTCGTTGTAGCACAACTCCCCCAGGCTGACGGACGAACGACTACACATGCAACCCTCTACCCTACTTGATCGGACCAATGCCCAGTGGTATAACTTGTCGCGAGTTCGCTCCGTTGGAGCGTGACCAGCACTGGGAGGTGCCTTAGTGGGTTTCAATGCGAAAGCCGTCCTCGACGAGCCAGGCCGGAAGAAGGTCGCCCGCAACCGCGTTGCTATGGTCCTCAGCGCCGGCCTCGTGGCCACGCTGGGCGGCGTCGTCTCCGGTAGCGCCGCCACCGCCCAAGCAGCACAGGCGTCGCGGGTACCAGCGGCGTCGGGTGGGGCCCTCGTGGTCGGCGACACGTCGAGCGTGCAAAAGCTCGACCCCGACATCGTCACCAACTTCCTGGACTTCCAGGCCCTAGGCCTGGTCTACGACCAGCTCGTCCAGTACAACGCCCAGCTCCAGCTGGTCCCCGACCTGGCCACGCATTGGGCCTATAGCGACGGCAACACGCTGCTCACCTTCCAGCTCCGCAAGGGCGTGACCTTCGACGACGGGTCGACGTTCACGTCGGCCAACGTCGTGGCCTCGCTCGACCGCGCCATCGCCCCCAAGACCGGCGACGCCTCCGCCTCCTTCCTCGCCAATGTGAAGAAGATCGTGGCCACCGGCCCTTACACGGTGCAGTTCCAGCTGAGCACGCCTGACACTTCGGTCCTCGACGGGCTGACGTCGGTCAACCTCTCGATGCTGTCCACCAAGGCCATCACCGCCGGCACCGTGGCCAAGACGCCCGACGGGACCGGCCCGTTCGAGTTCTCGAGCTGGAGCCCAGACAATAGCTTCGTGATCAAGGCCAACCCCAACTACTGGGGCGGCAAGGTCAGCCTCAGCAGCGTGAAGATCGAAACGATCCCCTCCGAGCAGTCGATCGCCTCGGCTGTCGAAGCCAACACGGTGCAGATCGGGCTGCTCACAGAGCCGCAGATCGCGACCCACCTGCCGTCGCCGATCGTCAACCAGACGGTGCTCGACCTCACCTACCGGGCACTGATGCTCCAGGACAAGACGGGCCCGCTGGCCAACGTCGACAACCGTCTGGCCATCGCCTGTGCCACCAACCGCAAGGACGTGCTCAACGAGGCCGTCTTCGGGGCCGGGCAGGTCGTCGGGCCGGTGCCATTGGGCGTGTTCGCCTCCAACCCCGTGTCGGCCGTCTGCCCCACCCAGAACATCGCTCTGGCCAAGGCCTACCTGAAGAAGGCCGGTGACCCGAACGGCTTCTCGTTCACGGCGCTGACCTCGACCGACCTGGACCCGACAAGCGCCGCCCAGGCCACCGTCATGCAGTCCGAGCTGGCCCAGGCGGGGATCACGATGCACCCCGAGAACATCGCCGGCGACGCCTACATCCAGGACTGGCTGAAGGGTCACTTCCAGGCCGCCTTCGCCTGGAACGGTGCCGACCCCGACCCGTACACCATGTACGGGCGCTACTTCGGCACCGGTGCCAACCTCGGCGTACCCGCCGGCTACAGCTCGCCGCAGTTGGCGAAGTTGCTGGCGCAGGGCGACTCGGCGTCAAGCCTGGCCAACCGCAAAGCCATCTGGACGCAGTTCTCCAACGCGTTGACCTCCAACGCGGTGTGGATCTGGCTGTTCACGGCGTACGACTACGCCGCCGTGACTGCGAACGTCCACGGGTTCAAGCTGGAGTCGACGAACTCCACCTCGCTCGCTTCACTGCGCTCGACAACGTTCTCGTAGGCGTCAGCGGCACTAGCGATAAGCGTGGACAATAGGTGCCCAACGAGGGACTTCGCCGGCGGCGTGGCTGTCGGTGAGGTCCCTTGGGTCTAGTGTCCTGCTGATGGCCGGGCCCTCCCCGTGCTGATCGGTGTGGCCCGGCGCCTGCTCAGCATGCTCGTCACGCTCTTCGGCGTGGCCGTGATCATCTTCGTGGTGCTCCGCCTGCTCCCGGGCAATGCCGTGACCGCCCAGCTCGGGGTTAGCGCCGGCCTGCTCAGCCACGCCCAGATCGTCGCCCTCGACCACTACTACGGAGTGGGCGAGCCGTTTTTCCAGCAGTTCGGCTCATGGCTGGGCGCCATCTTCACGGGCAACCTGGGCGTCTCGCTCACCTCTCGGACGTCGGTGGCATCACTGGTGGGGGCGGCGCTGCCGATAACCCTCGAGCTGGCCATCGCCTCCATGATCATCGGCGAGCTCATCGGCGTGCTCTTCGGCGTGTTCGGCTCGCTCAAGCCGGGCCGGTTGGTGGACGACGTGGGCCGGGGCGTGTCGGTCGTGGGGCTCGGGGTGCCCAGCTTCATCATTGGCACCGGCCTGGTGACGTTCCTGGCCTCGGAGTTCCACTACTTCCCGTCCTCGGAGGGCTTCGCCAGCATCACCCAGGGCCCCTGGCTCAACCTGCAGCAGATCTTCTTCCCCGCTCTCACCTTGGGCCTGGGGATCGGCGCCGCCATGATGCGTACCACACGGGCCGCCATGCTCGAAGTGATAGGCCTCAACTACGCCCGCACGGCCCGGGGAAAGGGCTTGTCCAAGCGAGTGGTCACCTGGAAGCACCTCTTCCTCGGGGCGTTGGTCCCGGTCACCACCATGTCCGGCATCCAGCTCGGCTACCTGCTGGGCGGTACGGTGATCGTGGAGCAGATATTTGTCCTTCCCGGGCTCGGGCGCCTGCTCATAACCTCGATAAACGAACGTGATTTCCCCGTCGTCCAGACGGTGACCCTGATATTCGCCGCCGGCTTCATCATCGTCAACATGCTGACCGACGTGCTTTACACCGTCATAGACCCGAGGACGCGCGCGTCGTGACCCTCGCCGGTCCCCTCCCCGTCCCGGCGCCGGCGGGCGCTCCGGTCGAGAGCGGCGCCCGGGCCGGACGCGGCGACCCCGCCGACGCGCCCGGGCGGCGCACGCTGATGGCCAGCCTGTGGCACAACTCCAACGGCCGGACCGGGTGCGTGCTCGTCGGCCTCGTGCTCTTGGCCGCCATCGCCGGCGCCCTCGGCATAACGCCCTACCCCGCCCAGTCCCAGGACCCCTCGGCCGTGCTCAAGTCGCCCTCGTTCAGCCACCTGTTGGGCACGGACCAGTTCGGGCGCGACCTTTTCTCGCTGGTCCTGCAGGGCCTGTACATATCGGTCAAGATCGCCTGCGTGGCCGTGGCCATCGCCGGGGTCATAGGGACCGTGGCCGGGATCGTGGCGGGTTACCTCGGGCGCTGGACGGCGAGCGTCATCATGCGGGCCACGGACATGCTCTTCGCCATCCCGGCCATCCTCTTCGCCCTGGCCATCGTGACGGCACTAGGCCCGGGCTGGCTGAACAGCGCCCTGGCCATAGGCATCGGCTACATACCCATCTTCGTCCGGGTGGTACGGGGGCCGGTCCTCGCCCTGCGGGAAGCCGGCTACGTGCGGGCGGGCCGGGTGCTCGGGTTCTCCCGCCGCCGCCTTCTCTTCCGCCACATATTGCCCAACGTGGCCGGGACCGTCGCCGTGCAGACCAGCCTGGCCCTGGCCTGGTCGGTCCTGGCCGAGGCCAGCCTCAGCTTCCTCGGGCTCGGGCCCCCGCCTCCCACGGCCTCGCTGGGCGAGATGGTGAGCCAGTCCAGCTCTCTGGCCAGCACCGCCTGGTGGACGCTGGCCGCACCCTCGGTGGCCATCGTCATAGCCGTTATCGGCTTCAATTTCCTGGGCGACGGCCTGCGGGACGCCATCGACCCCCGAGCGCGAGCCCGCTAAGAAGCTTAGAAGCTAAGGAGCTAATTACTTATGCGCATCATCGGCATGATCTCGGGCACGTCTTTCGACGCCGTCGAGGCCCTGCTGGCTGACCTCGAGCTCGACGGGGACCGCCTCGTGTGCGACCTCGTCGAGCACCGCTCCGTCCCCTACCCGGCCTCGGTGCGCCATGAAATCTCGGCCATGTTGCCCCCGTCCCCGACCACGATCGAACAGGTCTGCCGCCTCGACGTGGCCATCGGCCAGTTCTTCGGCGAGGTGGCCAAGGAACTGGCCGACGAACATGGGGGCGTGGACGCCATCTGTTCGCACGGCCAAACCCTCTACCACTGGGTCGAAGGCGCCGCCGCCCGGGGCACGCTACAGCTGGGCGAGCCGGCCTGGATCGCCGAACGGACGGGCGCCGCCATAATAAGCGATGTCCGCAACCGGGACATCGCCGCCGGGGGCCACGGGGCGCCGCTGGCCAGCCTGCTCGATGTCCTACTGCTGGGCGCCTCCCCCACCGCGGCATGCGGCTCGCTGAACCTCGGCGGCATCGCCAACGTCACCGTGCTCGGGCCCGGCCGGGAGCCGCTCGCCTTCGACATCGGCCCCTCCAATGCCCTTATCGACGCCGCCGTCGAGATGCTCACCGACGGAGCCCAGGGCTTCGACCGCGACGGGGCCTGGGCGGCCCGGGGCCGAGCGGACGCGGCGCTGGTCGAGAGCCTGCTGGACGACCCCTACTTCGCCCTACCGGCGCCCAAATCGACAGGTAAGGAGTACTTCAACCTCGGCTATGTGACCAAGCGCCTCAAAGGCAGGGAAATCTCGGCCGAGGACCTGCTGGCATCGCTGACGGTGACCACGGCCGAGTCCGTGGCGGCGGCCATCCGTCCGTTCCATGTCACCGAGCTCATCGTGGCTGGCGGCGGCACCCGCAACCTCACCTTGATGGCCGAGCTCCAGGCCCGGCTCCCGGGAGTGAAGATGAGGCGCACCGACGAGCTCGGGGTCCCCGAGGCGGGCAAAGAGGCCCTCATCTTCGCCATTATCGGCTTCCTCACCCTCCACGGCCTGCCGGCCACGGTCCCTTCGTGCACCGGCGCCGCCCGGTCCTCCGTGCTCGGCTCGGTGACCCCCGGCCGGGCCCCTTTGGCCGCCCTACTGGCGCCGGCCCGTACGGGACAGGCGCGGTCCCCCCAGGCTCCCACACGGTTGGTCGTGCGCTCGCCCCTGCGCTCCGCATGAGCCAAGCCGCCCTGGGCATGAGCCCGCCGGAGGCGGGGGGCGAACCGCTGCTGGCGTTGCGCGGCGTGGGCATCGGGCTGAAGCGGCGCCGGCGGTCATCCGAGATCGTCCGCGGTGTCGACCTCGAGGTGTTCCCGGGCGAGAAGCTCGGCATCGTCGGCGAGAGCGGGTCGGGCAAGACCCTCACCGTGCTCTCCGTGCTGCGGCTGCTGCCCGACCCTCCGGTGCGGCTGCTGCGGGGCCAGATCACCTTCGCCGGCCGGGACCTCGGCGCGATGGACGACAAGGCCCTGGCCCGGGTGCGGGGGGCCGAGATCTCCATGGTCTACCAGGACCCGATGACCTCGCTCAACCCTTTGCTCCGCGTCCGCACGCAGATCGTGGAGACGCTCCGCGCCCATGGTGTGCCCCGGGAGGCGGCCCGTGCCCGCTGCCGAGAGGTGCTGGCCCAGGTCGGGCTGCAGGGCCCCGAGAGGGTGGAGCGGGCCTTTCCCCACGAGCTCTCGGGCGGGATGCTCCAGCGCGTGATGATCGCCATGGCTCTGGCCGTTTCTCCCCGCCTGCTCATCGCCGACGAGCCGACGACCGCCCTCGACGTCACCATCCAGCAGCAGATCCTCGAGCTGGTCGAGGACATCCAGTCGCGTACAGGCATGGCCGTGGTCTGGGTCACCCACGACCTCGGCGTGGTGGCACGCATCGTCGACCAGGTCGTGGTGATGTACGCCGGGCGGGTGGTCGAAAAAGGGCCGACCCGCCCGCTGTTCGCCCGCCCCAATCACCCTTATACCCAGGCCCTGCTCGGTTCTCTGCCGCACCGGGGCACGCGGCACCGCCAGCCTCTGACCCAGATCGGGGGCTCCCCGCCCGACCCGGCTCACCTGGGACGCGGCTGCCCGTTCCGGTCGCGCTGCCCCTACGCGTTCGACCGTTGCGCGGAGGAAGAACCGCCCCTGATCGACCGTGGTCCCGGCGCCGCTGCCTGCTGGAAGGCCCCTAGCGAATGGGAAAAATAGCCGAATGGCGGAAGTAGCCCTGCGGGCAACGGGAGTGGTGAAGGAGTACCCGTCGCGCCGCGGTCCCCCGGTCCGGGCCCTGCGGGGCGTCTCGGTCTGCCTCCCCGAGGCCCGCACCCTCGGCGTCGTGGGCGAGAGCGGGTGCGGCAAGTCGACCCTGGCCCGCGTGCTCGTGGGCCTCGAGAAACCGACCTCGGGCCGCATCGAACTGATGGGGGAAGCCGCCGGCGGCCAGGCCGGCCCGGCTCTGGCCCGGCGTATACAGCTCGTTTTCCAGGACCCCTTCTCATCTCTCAACCCTCGCCTCACCGTCTCGAGCGCCCTGACGGAGGTGCTCGCCGTCCACGACCTCGTGACCGGCCGGGCCCAGCGCCGCCAGCGCGTCGACGAGCTTCTGGCCATGGTCGCCCTCGGGCCCCGCTTTTTAGACCGCTACCCCCACGAGCTCTCGGGGGGCCAGGCCCAACGTGTGGCCATCGCCCGTGCACTCGCCGTCGAGCCGCGCCTGCTCGTGCTCGACGAGCCGACCTCGGCGCTCGACGTGTCGGTGCGGGCCGAGGTGATGAACCTGCTAACCCGGCTGCAGGACCAACTGGCACTGTCATACGTCTTCATCAGCCACGACCTCGCCATGGTCCGCCACATCAGCGACACCATCTCGGTGATGTACCTGGGCAAAATCGTCGAGGCCGGCCCCTACGAAGCCGTCCTGGGCGCCCCCCTGCACCCCTACACCCGGGCGCTGGCCGAGGCCGTGCCCCTGCCCGACCCCGAAGTGGAGGCCGGACGGCGCAAGGCGTCCGCGGGCGAAGCCGGCGCCCTCGGGGCCGAGCCGCCGGGTGGCTGCCCTTACCATCCCCGCTGCCCTCTGGCCGAGGAGATCTGTCGGGCCCAGGTGCCGGAACTGGTCGAATTGCGCCCGGGCCACGAGGCGGCCTGCCATATCGCAGCCCGAGAGACCGGCGGCCAGGAGACTGGCACCCAACAGACCGGCACCCAACAAACCGGCGGCCAGGAGACTGGCGCCCAGGAGGAGGCGTCCCCGTGACCAAGGGACAACTGATGGCCGGCGAAATGGCCGAGCAGCCCGACGTCCTCGCCCGGCTCGTGGACCGCGCCGCCGAGGTCCGCGCCAGCGTGGCCGGTGTCGTCCCCGACGACCTGGCGGCGTGCGTGATCGTGGCCCGCGGCTCGTCCGACCACGCTGCCCTCCTAGGCCAGTACCTCCTCCAGGTAGCCACCGGCCGGCCCGTAGCGCTGGCTTCGCCCAGCCTGCACACGCTCTACCGGGTGCCCGTCGACTACCGGGGCGTCCTGGTCGTGGGGGTCAGCCAGTCGGGCGCCACCTCCGAGATCGTTGACGTCGTTTCCGACCTCGGGGCGGCCGGGGCCCGCACCGTCGCCATCACCAACGACCCCTCGAGCCCTCTAGCCAGCGCCGCCGGCTGTGTCATCGACCTGGGCGCGGGGCCCGAACTGGCCGTGCCCGCCACCAAGACGGTGACCGCCACTCTCCTGGCGTTCGTGCTCGTGGCCGAGGGCTTGAGCGGGCGGTCCCTAGTCTCCGCCTCGGACCTGGCCGACCTACCGGGCCACATCGCCGACGTCCTGGCCGACGAAGCCCCCGTAGCCCGGGTGGCGGCCGGGCTCTTGGACACCGACCAGCTCGTCAGCGTGGCCCGCGGCTACCTGCTGGCGGCGGCCCGGGAAACGGCCCTGAAACTCCGGGAGACGTCCGGCACCCTGGCCGAGGGCTGGTCGGCCGCCGACCTCCGCCACGGTCCGGTCGCCGCCATCGATGCCCGCGTGCCCGTCCTCAGCCTGCGCGCCGCCGGGCCGGCTGCCGCCGATACCGAGCGCCTGGAGGCCGAACTGGTCGCCCGGGGCGCCACCGTGCTGCGCGTCAACGACGGCGCCGAAGCCGACCTCCCCCTTCCCCCCGGCGTGCCCGAAGCGCTGGCCAACATCGGGGCCGTCGTGCGCGGCCAGCACCTGGCCCGCCTCGTCTCCCTCGGGCGCGGCATAGACCCCGACCAACCTCTGGGGCTCAACAAAGTCACTCAGAGCTGAGGCTTGCTGATTGCTTTTTTCGGGCCCCCCGAGGAGCGCTCGGCCAGCTAGCTGCGCCTCTTGCTGGCTTGCTGCTGCCCATTTCCGCGGAGTGGCCTGGTGCTTCAGCCGGCGGGCTGGACCTCAACGGGCCGCCGCCCGTTGGTAGGAACCAACTCCGAGGCAGTGACGGGCTCGATAATCGAGGTCGCGATTTCGGTACGGTCCCGCCCGGATCTCTTGGCTAAGTAGAGCGCGGCGTCCGCCAGTCGTTCGAGTTTGTCAACGTCGCCGGCGTGGTCGGGGTACCCGGCGATGCCCAGGCTGGCGGTCAGGGAGAGGTCGACACCGGGGATCGTGATGTCCGCCACGCCGGCGCGGACTCGTTCCGCGATCGCCTGGGCGGCGGCCACGTCGGTCGCCGGGAACAGCAGTGCGAATTCCTCGCCGCCATTGCGTCCGGCAAAGTCGCCGACGCGGAGCACGCTTCGCAAGACTGCTCCGACATTGGCGAGCGCCTGGTCACCGACGGGGTGCCCGAGACGATCGTTGATGGCTTTGAAGTGGTCGAGGTCGAGGACAACGAGCGATAGCGGGCCGCCTGTCCGCGTCGCTTGGGCGAACATCCGCTTCAGGGTGTCGGTCACGGCCCGCTGGTTCGGCAGACCGGTGAGGCTGTCGGTGGCGGCGCGGATCTCTGCGATGGCCAGGTTGCGCAGGTTGGCCAGCACCGGGGCGGCCTGGTCCACGGACTCCTGGATGCGCTGGTCCTCGACCCGGTTGTACGGTGCCGGTCGGCTGAGCAGGACCGAGCCGATGACTTCCCCGCCCACGGTTAACGCTGTACAGGTCGAGTGACCCGAGCACCCCGCACATACCGGGCAGGCGATCAGGCCGGGGTCGCGCTCGCTCTGGTGATGCGTCCGACCGGAGCGGACCGCCAAACAGGAGCGGGGTTCAGCGTTGCTGAGGCTGGACAACAGCGGAGAGCCCTCGGGCAGAGGCGTCACAGCCTCGAGGCGGTCGGCGCTGTTGTTGCGGCTGAGCACCGCCGCTGCGGTGCCGGGAAAGCTGCGCTCCAGATGTCGCCGGAGCAACTGGTGCGCTTCTTGCTCGTCGTTCGCGATCTGCAAAGCCTCCGTGAACTCGATCCGGTCCTGCTGTGGCTCGACCGCTCGACGCATGCGGCGGGAACCCGCCAACGCCAGGCCCGCGGCGGCGACCTGTCCGACCACGATGGTGGCAACAATGAGCCAGACCGTCGCTGCCCCTTTCGAGCCCGCTTGGGACGCGCCAACCTGAGCCCCGCCCTCTTCCGTCGTCAGCAAGCCAGCGAGCTGGTCGCTTACGGGCTGGTAAGCGGTCTGCAAGCTGGTGGCCAGGCCAGGTTGCGGGCCCGACACCACCAAGATCGACACCATGAGGCCTCGCACCGCGGCCCAACGCGTGGCAAAGAGAGCCACATTTTTCCACTCTGCGGCGGGGTCGTGGGCATGGAGTTGTTGCAAAATGCTCAGTTCGCCGTCAACCGCGGGGACCAGCTGGGTGTACAACTCCCTGGCCAGCTGGGACCGCCGTGCCGGGTTGCCGGTGAGCAGCGCCTCCTCACCGACCGCGTAAGCGGCATCCATGCTCCGGGCGATCTGCGCCGTTGCGGCAAAGGTCACAACTTCATCGCCCGCAATCAATTTGCCCGTGTCGGTGGCCGATCGCACCCCCACGATGCCGACCACACCGACCCCAGTAACCGCCAGCGCGAAGAAGACGCACAAACAGACCAGCGCCACCGTCGCGCGCTGGGAAAGGCTTCGCATGGCACCTCAATCGATCGGTGAGCCCAGAATGGGGCCCGCCAGCTTGTTGCCTCGAGTTATCGACAACCCGCGGCGACAATCTGAGTTGGTCCGGCGCCCGGCCGAAGGAACGACCTCTTTGGGTCACTCGGGCTCGTCCGCCCTCAACTACGGCATTTGGGACCGCCACGAGCCCTGAAGGAACGGCGGGTGGCCCGCTCAAATGCCCGACAAGCTCCGCACGGCCCGGGCCAACGCCGAATTGTCGTCGTCGCCGAAGCCGGCGGCGATGAGCCCGTCCTCGAGGGTGGCGGCCAACGCGGCCACGGGGAGGGCGGCGCCGGCCTGGCGCGACAGCTCGAGGGCGATAGCCAGGTCCTTGCGGTGCAGGGCCAACTTGAAGCCCAATGGGTACCGGTCCTCGATCATGTTCTTGCTCCGGTTTTGCATGACCCAGGAGCCGGCCGCCCCACCGGACAGCGCTCCGACCACGACCTCGGGGTCAAGGCCGGCCTTCATGGCGAGCACGACGCCCTCGGCGACGCCCAGGTAGGTGCCGCACAGGACCACCTGGTTGACCGCCTTGGCCACCTGGCCCGACCCCAGTGGACCTATGTGCGTAACCGTACGGCCCATGGCGCCCAGCACGGGGCGGGCCCGCTCGACATCGCCCGTCTCCCCACCCACCATGATCGTCAAAGTGCCCGCCTTGGCGCCTTCTGAACCGCCGGAGACGGGAGCGTCGACCATGGCGACGCCCTGAGAGGCGAGGCGGGCCCCGAACTCGCGGGCACGGGCGGGGCTTATCGTCGAGCAGTCGATGAACAACGAACCCCCCGCCAGGCCGGGGGCCAGGCCTTGCGCCCCGAACAGGACCTCGTCCACCTGGGGCGAGTCGGTCACGCAGGTCACCACCACGTCGCTCGCCTCCCCCACCTGCCGCGGGCTGCGGGCCTCCACCGCCCCCAGCTCCACCAGCGGCCCGGCCCGTCCCGGCGTCCGGTTGAACACGGTCAGGGGGAAACCGGCCCGGGCCAGGTTGGAAGCCATGGCCGCCCCCATCGTCCCCAGGCCCACAAAGCCGAGGCGGGGCCGCCTCTCCCCGGCGCTCGTCTCGGTCCCCGCACCCTCACCAGCCTGCTTGTCAGTCACGACGCCTCCTTGCCGGCCACCCGGCCGTCTGCCCGGCCACCCCGGCCATCTACCCGCCCGTCGGGCCCTCCGGCCCTTGGCCATCCGGGCCTCAACTGTAAGGTTTGACAGCAGTTGCTCGAGGTAGCCACGTCTGCGAGCGAACGTTAGTGCTCTTCTCGAGGAGGGTGAGGGCCACGCCGGCGTGGACCAGCACGAGGTCTCCCGGCCCGGCGTCTACCAGGCTGGCATCGATGGTCTCCCGCCGCCCCCTGGCCAGGACTTCAGCCCGCCCGTCCTCGTAGACGGCCGTTACCTCGGCTACTCGGCCTTCGTCCGAGCAGGTGATGCACACCTCCTCCGTGCACGCCGCCTCGGGACCAGGCTCGAGCCAGCCGGGGTGCTCGAAGACGCCGACGTCGTTCACGCCTACATCGTTCACGGCACCAGCGCTAAGCGCGTCCACGCGTTCAACGTAGGACGTCCAAGCTTGCTGACGGCAGGCTCCTTGTTGGGAGGGCGCGACGTCGCTGGCTCGGCTGCGCTAGTGGGGTAGGTTCCCCGCCAGCAGGGTGAGGTCGACCAGGGCTACGGCAGTGTTCGCCACCATCAACGCCAGCCCGAGCCAGGCGGCGGGTTCCTTGGCCATGCTCCGGCCCACCGCAGAACGGCCGAACAGCTTCCCGACAGAGACGCCCGAACTGGTGCTCATCAGCCCGGCACCTCTTCGGCTGCACTCGGCTTGGTGGGGCGGACCGGCCCTATCTGCTCCAGCAGCATCAGGAACTGTCGGGCCAGGGACAACACCACCAACGCCATGGCGATGAACCAATCACTGCGGTACAGCTTGCGCCCCACCGCCACCTCGATGGTCAGCACGCTGAGCGCCAGCAGCGTGGGCAGGAAGTTGACGACCATCGACCTCAGGCCGGCCGGGGCGGCCACCCGGGCCCGTTCGGTCCGTTCCGCCCCGCTCGAGCAGAAAGCGCCCAAGGCCAGGCCCAGGTAGCCGATCACCCAGCCGGTGTCGATGATGTTGCCGGTGGCATAGCGCCCCACCTCGGTCAGGTAGGTGTACGTGCTGTCCGCCCCGGCCATGGCGACAAGCCCGCCGAGCACGCAGCCCATGGCAAAACGGTCACCGCTCGCCACGTCGCGGAGGACCCCGACGACGAGGAAGACCATGATGACGTCGCCGAACGGGTAGGCCACCGCTACGACGCCGCCGAGGCTGGTGAGGTCGGTGTGACGCCACAATGGCCCGAGCACGAAGCTCCAGCTCAAGAAAAACAAGGCCGTGGCAACCAGGATCCCGTCGAACGCACTTCTGCCCCTCCACTTTCGCTCCACGCTCATGGCCGGGTGGGAAAGTAGGGCGGCGACAACCAGCGGGATGGCAGACAGGTAACCGACGTCGGCCCACGACGGGATGGGGACGGCCACTCGCAGGACGATGTCGTAGACGGCCCAGATCGCCTCGGCCAGCGTCCACGCCCCGCACGCCGCCGCCAGTAACAGCCAGAAGCGACGGGCGGTCGCTCCCCGGTCCAGGCCGGTCCGCAGGCAGAGGCACGCGGCGGCAAGGGCGGCTAGGAGCGTGACCACGTCGTCGAAATCCGTCACCGATGTAGAGCCCCCAAGGCGCAACTCGAGCCAGGCGGCAAATATGGCGATGGTGACCAGGACGACAACGGCCGCCCGGACGCGGCGCCGCTTGCGTTGGACCGCGAGGCGCTTATCGTCGCCCCCGCCCTTCCCGTACGAAACCTGCATTGTGAGAAAATCGGTACCGGGCGGCTTACCGACTAGAGGACAAAGGCCTCAACGGGTCGACGCTTGTCCGTCAGAAGCAGCGGCCGACCCTGACCTACATGTCTATGCCGTACTGGTCGAAGCGGACTT
>PMWT01000092.1:0-1979 GCA_003166025.1 Acidimicrobiaceae bacterium
GGCCGTGCCTGTGCCGGCCGTGCTGCCTGGCGTGGTCACGCTTGTAACCGATGAAAAAGGCACGGTACTGTTGCCCACGCTGAGCAATGGGCCGGTGGACGTCAGCTGGATCCCCGAGACGACCCCTGTTACGGAATTGCCGACCTGGTCAGTGCCCGTCACTTGTTGGCCGAGCATGGAAGTGGCGGCACCCGCCTGCTGCGAGCTCACCAGGCTGGCGATCGACGTCTGGAGGGACCCCAACTCCTGTACCTCTTCAAAGTCCGCCGTCTGAGAGAGGAACTGAGTCGAATCGACGGGGTCGTCCGGGTTCTGGTACTGCATCTGGGCAACTAGCAATTTCAGGAAGGTGTCCGCGTTGACCCCGTTGGAGCCGAGGCCGTCGCTGGTGGAGCTGGACGCGGCGCTGGCACTGGCCGTGTCCCCGGCGGGGAGCACGGCTGTGGGCTGGTTTGTCGTTGCGGTAGTGCCTGAGATATCGCTCATATGTCCTCACAACCTCATGTCAAGAAATGCGTTGGTAGACGTAGGGACAAGCAGCCTCCCGTCGCCGCCGGTGGTAGCTTCGCCCGCCTGGTCCTCGTAACCGGGCGCTGCCGGCGAGGCGGACGCCTGGTCTTGCCCGGTGGCGCCGCCCTCACCGTCTGACGCGGGGCCGCTGCCCACATCGAAGCGGCCAGTGCTGAGCCCGCCGCTTTCGAGCTGCTGGCGGAGCTGGTCCAGGTTCTGGCGCAGCATGTCCCGGGTTGCGTCTCCGTCCGCGTGGAGGGAGACGTTGATCGTCGAGCCTTCCAGATGGAGCTCGACGTGAACCGCGCCCAGATCCTCTGGTTGTAGGTGGATGGTGACCTGGTAGGAGCCGTCAGGTTGGTGAGCGGCGGGCACCAGGACGGTGGCGAGTTGGCTCGCCACCGGCTCTGGCCCGGTGTCCCTGTCCAGAGTTCCTCCGCCGGCCGATGCCTCGGCTGTAGGCCGAGAGCTGGTACCTGAGCGGTTGGCCGCCGCCAGGCCTGAGGATGCCGACAGCGCCGTAGCTGCTGCCGCCCCTGGAGTACCCGCCCCTGGAGCGGTCGACGGGACCGGACGCCCGTCCTGCAGGAGCTGAGCCGAGCTGGAGGATGTCCCGTTCGCAGTTGACGACGAAGGTGCCGGCCCGGCGTCGCTCCGATTTGCGGTGGGCCCGTCGTGGTTGTCCGCCCTGTCCGACTGGTCTTGCGTCGACGTGCCGTCGTGGCCGGACCACGTCGTCCCGGCATGGCCGGGCGCCACCGCGCCTGTGATGGTCGTCGCCGTACTCGTGACCGGCGACTGTGCTCCGAGCGGCCCGGATCCCTGCGCCCCGGTACGTCCGGCACTTACCGCTCCATCACCCTGGGTTGCGTTCTTGGCCGTCCATGCCGCTAGTCCGGTGGCGGGAGCGGTTGCCACGCCGCGTAGGCCCAACTCGCTGAGCTGAGGCCCGGAGCTAGGGCCGTCTGAGGCGGCGGGCTGACCCTCCGGCACGTTCTCGGCCGACCCAGCCGCCGTCCGCGCTGACTCCGCGGCTGTGCTCGAGGTTGGCGCTCCTGAGCCGGTACTCCCATACGGGACGGCGCCGGTGCTCTCTTGGTTCGCCTGGTCCGACGCGTCTGTCGCCCCGACGGGACCGGAGGCACGGTCCTGGTTACCGGTGATTGTCACCTGTACGTTGCCAAGCCTGCCGGCCAAGGTTCCGAGGGCTTCGGCGCCGCCCTGATGCGACCCCGCGCTCGTGTCCCCGGCCGGTGCACCGCCCGGGACGGGGACGCTCATGGTGCTTGGTAGAGCGTCCGAAGTCGGCGCGCTTGTTGCCGGTGACCCGGTCGCCTTGCCACCGGCGGGGGAGAGCCCCAGCGCCGGCCCGCCGCCGTTTGGGCCGCCTGTACCGGGAGCGCCACCGGCCATGCCGCTGGCCGCCATGGCACTGGCCGTCATGTCGCCGGCCATGCCGCTGGCCGTCA
>PMWT01000092.1:1992-19814 GCA_003166025.1 Acidimicrobiaceae bacterium
GCCCGTGCTGCTCCGTCCCGCGCTCGTGCTGGCCGCGCTCTGGGTACTGGCTTCGTCTGGAGTGCCGTCTGCATTCTCGTCGTCGTCCGGTCCCACGGTGCGCGTACCGCTGAAAGAGGGTGTGCCGGGGTTACCGCCGATCGCCGAAGTGGCGCCGTCCGTGCCCGGGAAGCTTTTTGGTGTTCCCGCCGACTGCGTCGGGGCAGACGCGCTCTGGGCGGTGATGCCCATAGCGGCCATGACCCCGGCGAAGGCGGCGTCGCTGGAGCCCGGCACTGACTGGTTTTGGCCGGCCTGAGCGCCAGGGCCCGTCTTGATGGGAGTTATCGGCGGCATCAGTCGGCCATCCCTGCGGCGGTCAGGACGGAGCTCACATACGCCGTCGTCTGCGGGTAGGGCGGTATGCCCGAGTACTCCTCCACGGCGCCCGGTCCGGCGTTGTAAGCCGCCAGCGCCAGGGGCCACGAACCGAACTGCTCGTGGTAGGAAGACAAGAGGCGGGCGGCGCCCGAGATCGACTGGCCCGGGTTGAAGGGGTTGACGTCGAGGGAGGAGGCCACAGACGGCATGAGCTGCATGAGGCCCTCAGCCCCGGCACCGCTCACTGCTCCCGTCTGGTAGGAGGACTCGGCGCCAGCCACCGCCTTAAGGAGGTCCTCGGGCACGCCGTAGGTGGAGGCGGCACTGGCGAAGTCGGTGTCCTCGGCGTCTGACGGCCCGGACGTCCCCGACGCGCCGACAGCGCTCGACGTCTGGTCCGTAGTGCTCGGTGTAGCGGTCTCCGCGCTGCTCACCCCGATGACCCGGCGGATCGCGGTCGGGTCACCCACGGGCTCGACCCTGACATCCGTCCCCGTGTGAGGAGCGTCGATCATCTCGCCGTTGCCGATGTAGATGCCGACATGGCCTGGGGAAGCCGCGGTGCCGTCCGAGCCGGGGAAGAAGACCAGGTCGCCCGGTTGAGCTTCGGCGAGGCTGGCGACGGGCGTGCCCACGGTGGCCTGCTCCTGGGACGTGCGGGGCAGGGAGATGCCGATGTCGGAGTAAACGTCCTGGACTAGTCCCGAGCAGTCGACGCCCTGGGTGGGGTCCGTGCCCCCCCACAGGTAGGGTACGCCGAGGTACTTCTGAGCGTCCGCCACGACCTGCTGGCCCGTGGCCGCCGAAGAGGTCGTCGCCGCCGAAGAGGTCGTCGCCGCCGGGGCCATATCGCCGTAGTAGGGCGCGCCCGGGGTGGCCGGGTTCTCGGTCCGCTCGTCGAATGTCTTGACCTTGGGGGCGCTCTGGGCGGTGGGCGCTGTCATTTGGGAGGCGAACACGGTGGAGCCCTCTTCCAGTGGCCAGCCGTAGGTGTCCGATAGGTCAGGCGACGCCGCCAGATTGGGCACGCCGGCCACGCTGCCTGCGCCAGGAAGGTCGGCCGGGACGGGTGCCGCTCCGCCCACCAGCTGAGAGACAGAAGAAACCTGGGCGAGGACCGACTCGAAGGCACCGGCCGGAGGGCCCGGGACGGAGGCCACAGTGGCCTGGATCTGGCTGACCTGGGAAAGCACGGCCGGAAGGCCTTCGAGATAGGTCACCGCTCGGCCTGCGCTCTCGGGCCGCCCTGCCTGTGCTGACGCCCGTACCGGCTGGTGACCAGTTCGTCCACCATGTTGTTTGCCTCACGTTGAACGGCGATGGCGTGTTCCTGGCTTTGACGTTCGTCCAGTTTTTCCAGCACGGACACCGAACGGGCGGCTTCCACGTAGCCCTTCATGGCCGTGGTCACCGCGGCCCGGGCCTCCGCCAGCGCTCCGCGCGCTCCGATCAGTGCCCCGGCGGCCAGCTCGGAGAGCTCGCGGCGCACCATGAAAGAAGGACCGTCGGTGGCGATGACGTCCTCGTAATGCAGGCGGCGCCGGCCCTCGGCTGCTTGCGCTGCGGCCGCGTTTATGTTGGCCCGCAGCAGGTCGGCGCGCGCCACGCTCTCTTGGGCGCGTCGTGCCCGCAGCACCGTCTCCAGAGAAAACTCGTAGCGCTTCACGGGGCCACCAGCATGGCCATGGCGGCCAGGCTCTGGGATATGGGTGCCACGGTGGTCGCGTCCTGGCGAAGGAAATGGTCCAGGGCCGGTTTCAATTTGACGGCCCGGTCGACCGTTGGGTTGGTGCCCTTTACATAAGCGCCTATTTCAATGAGGTCTTTTGCGTCCCGGTAGGCGGCCAGGAGGCGGCGGAGCTCGTTCGCCTGGCCCATCTGCTCGGCCGTCAGTATGCGCGGCGCCACCCGTGATATCGATTCGAGGACGTCTATGCTCGGGAAATGTCCGGAAGTGGCCAGTCTTCGGGAAAGTACCACGTGGCCGTCGAGAATGGCCCTGGCATTGTCCGCCACGGGGTCGTTCATGTCGTCGCCCTCGACGAGCACCGTGTACAGGCCGGTGATGCTGCCCACCTCGCCTGCTCCTGCGCGCTCTAAAAGGCGAGGCATGAGGGCGAAAACCGACGGCGGGTAGCCCCGGGTGGCAGGAGGCTCGCCGGCGGCCAGGCCGACTTCACGCTGGGCCATGCAGAAACGGGTGAGGCTGTCCATCATGAGCACTACGTGGCGGCCCCGGTCCCGGAACCACTCGGCGATCCGGGTGGCTGTCTGGGCCGCCTGCAGGCGCATGAGGGCGGGCTCGTCCGAGGTCGCCACCACGACCACCGAACGGGCCAGCCCGGCCGGTCCGAGGTCGTTCTCGATCATTTCCCTTACTTCTCGGCCACGTTCACCCACCAGGGCGATGACCGAGATATCGGCTTCAGTGCCCCGGGCGATCATCGACAAAAGGCTTGACTTGCCCACGCCCGAGCCGGCGAAGATCCCCAACCGCTGGCCCCGCCCGCACGGCAGCATCGTGTCCATAACCCGAACGCCGAGGGGCATCTGCATATCTACGAGGGCGCGGCGCAGCGGGTGGGGAGGCGTCCCTCGGGTCGTCACCCGGGGTAGCCCAGCCAGGCTGGGGCCGCCGTCTATCGGCCTGCCCAGGGCATCGAGCGTCCTACCCTGCAGGGCATCGCCCACGGGCACCGAGAGGCGCCCCGGAGCGAATTGCACCGTGGCCCCGGCACGGACCCCGGACAGCTCTCCCAAAGGCATGCACACCAGGCCGTCGGCGTCTATGGCTACGACCTCGGCCACTAGTTCGCCGCCCGGACGGGCCAGGGTGACGGCGTCGCCGATGGCGCCTTGGATGCCCTCGACCGTCACGCTCAGGCCTACCACGGAACGGACCCGGCCGCTCGAGAGCGGCTGAGCGGCGGCCTTGGCGGCGTCGAGGCGTTCCGCCAGGCGCACGGCGGTGCTCACAGCGCCAGCCCAGTCTCATCGCCACCAGCGCCAGGGCCGGCCGGAAGCTCGCAGAACGCCTCCCGGGCGCGGCGGAGAGCCTCGGCCACCCGGGCGTCGACGGTGCTGCCACCGCCGGTGACGACGCAACCCCCGGTCCCCACGGCCGCGTCGGTGACGATGGTCACGGCCGGCACCCTGCTGCCCAGAGCCATGGCGTCACGCACGAAGGCTTCGTCGCCGGGGTGCACACGGACCACGACGGGCCCGGTCGGCAAGTCGGCCAGGACCGCCTTGGCCACCTGGAGAGCACGGTCCGGGCGGGCCCGCAGCTCGCAGGCGACGACAGCCTCGGCCAGTTCGAAAGCCGCTCTCATGAGGTCCTCGGTGAGGGTGACGTCGCGGGCGCCCCAACGGGTCAGGTACTCCTCGGTGGCGCTGGCCAACTGGCTGACAAGGGCGCTGGCCCGGGCCTGGGCGGAGGCCCGGACGGCTTTGTGGGAGGCGAGGTCAGCGGCATTTTCCGCCTGCGCCTGGCGGGCGCCCTCGGTATAACCGGCTAAGTAGCCCTTCTGAAACCCATGGTCGTAGCGCTCCTGGGCCGATGTCAGCTCCTGGAGTACCGCACCCATCTCGACGAAGCCGGGGATGCTGGTGGTAAGGCCGTCGGGCGGGACGACGACGCGCTCATTCGATGAGGTCATCGGTGCTCCGGCTCAGGACGATGGAGCCTTCCTGCTCCAGTTGGCGCACAACGCGAACAATTTCCTTGCGGGCCTTTTCGACGTCTTGCAAGCGCTGAGGCCCGAGGAGCTCCATTTCCTCTTTCAGGTTTTCCTGCGCCCGTTCCGAGAGGTTTTCGGAGACCCGCTCCTTTACCCGGTCGCTGGTGCCTTTCAAGCCGAGGGCCAGTTCTTTCATGTCCACCTGGCGCAGGACCAATTGCAAAGCCTTGTCCTCCAGCTTTACCAGGTCTTCTATGGTGAAAAGCCGTTGGCGTATTTCCCCCGCCAGCTGGGGGTCGACCTCGTCGATGCGCCCGAGGATGGTCCGTTCGGTGTCGGCGTCCGCCCGGGTCAGGATCTCAAGGAGGGGCTTGAGCGGGTCGCTGTCGATACGCAGGCGCTGGCCGGCGGCGGCGGAGACGATCCGGCGCTCGAGGCCGGCTTCGACGGCCCGGACCGCTTCGGGGCTCGGGGCTTTAAGCGTGGCGATCCGGTAGGAAACGTCGCCCCGGATTTCTTCGGGCAGCTCCCGCAACATGGCCAGGGCACGGTCGGGCGGCAGCTTGGACAGCACGAGCGCGATGGTCTGGGGGTGTTCGTGAGCCAAAACAGAGGCGGCGACGGCGGAGTCCAGTGCGGTGAGCGCCCGGAAATGGGTCCCGACGGGCGCTCCGCCGATCCGGGCCATGATGGCCTCGGCTTTGGCTGTGCTGCCCAGGGCCTGGGACAGCAGGTCCCGGGCCACCTCCGCACCACCCTGGGGGGCGCGGGACCGGCGCTGGGCCTGGGCGATGAAGTCTTTCATGACCTGGTTGACAAGGGGCTCGTCCACCGGCCCAAGATTGGCGATCTCGGCCATGACCTGTTCGACTTCGTCGTTGTGGAGGGCCTGGACGATGCGAGCAGCCCGGTCCTGGCCCAGAGAGACGAGCAGTAGCGCCGCTTTGCGGGCACCGCTCATCCGGTATGCAGTGTCAGCCATCAGCGCTCCCCGGGCCCGGTCTCGAGCCAGGCCCGTAGCATCTCGGCGATCCGCTCCGGCTCACGCTCGATCATCTGGCCTATCTGGTTGACCTCGGCCTGAGCCGGGCCGAGGGGCTCGGCCATGTGGCTCGTCCGTGGCGAAGTCAGTGCCAGCGCCATCTCGTCGTCCTCGGCGTAACCTTCGCCGCTCTCGAGTTCGAGGGCCTCGAAGCCGGGCGGCAGGGCTAGGGGCACGCGGGTCGTCTTGGTGATCCTGCGCATGGAGAAGACGAGCAGGCCGAGCACCACGAGCAGCACGAGCCCGCCCCGCGCCTCGCTCATCATGGTGGCCTTGCTCTTGGCGCTCGCCGCCTCTTTCAGCTGAGTTTGCGCCAATTTGGCCGCGGTCTGGTCGAAGGGGACAAAAGCGACCTGGATGCTGTCGCCCCGGGAGGGCTGCAGCCCGACCGCCGCCGACACAAGCTGTTTGATCTCCGAAGTGTTCACGCCCTTGACCGAACTGTTGACGACAACGGCCAGAGACAGCTGCTGGAGGGAGCCCGGGGCCGAGTTGACCGATTTGGTGACCTCGCTCACGACGTCCTGCTGGGAGCTGCCGACCTGGGTGTAGCTCGGCACGGTGGTCACCGCCGCTCCCGTCGACGCCGCCACTGTCGTGGTCGTCTTCGCTGACCCCGATCTGGCCGATTTGGCCACTGTCGTCGTGGTGGTGGCTGCGACCGGGACGTTGGAGGCCCCGACCCCGGCGGCCTGGCTGGCGCCGGCCCCCGAATAAGTCTCCTTGGAGGTCGCCTGTTGGACAGGGACGGGCCCTTGTTTGTTGGGGTCGTACATCTCGCTCGTGATCTGGGTCTGGTCGAAATCGAGCACGGCGCTGGCATGCACGACGGCGTTGCCCGCTCCGAGCACGGTGGCCAGCATGTCCTGCAGCGAGTCGTCCAAGCTTTGGTCGTAAGTCTCGGTCTGTTGTTGTTCGATGGTGCCGGCGGCCACGTTGCCGGCGTCGGTGCCCGGGGCGTTCAGGACGTCGCCGTTGCTGTCGGCGACGGTCACGTTGTCGGGCGTGAGCCCTTCGATGCTCGAAGCCACAAGGTGGACGATGGCTTCGACCTGCTCGGCCGTCAGGGTTATGCCCGCTTCGAGAGAGACCAGGACAGACGCCGAGGGTTGGTCCGAGCTGGAAGCGAAAAGGGACTCCTGGGGGATCACGACGTTTACCACCGCGGAGCTCACACCGTTTATGGACTCGATGGTCTGCTCGAGCTCGTCGGCGACGGCCTGCTGGTACTCGACTTGCTGCTGGAACTGCGAAGTCGTCACCCCCGAGCTGTCGAGCAGGCTGTAGCCCTGGTCTCCCGAGGAGGGGAGGCCGGCGGCCGCCATGTCCAGGCGCTGCTGGTAGACGTCGCTGCTCGGGACCAACACCTGCTGGCCGCCCTCGGACAGCTCGTAGGGGACTTTATTGGCCGCAAGTTTCTGGGTTATCGCCGCCGCGTCGGAGGAGCTCAGGTTGGAGAACAGGGGCACATAAGAAGGCTGGGACGCCCACGACATAAAGAGGTACCCGCCGACCACCACGGCCAGGACGGCCACTACGACAACGGTTTTCTGGCCGCTCGAAAAACCGGCGACGATCTCTTTGGACCGGTCGCGCAGGCGCAGCACGAAGCCGTTGGACGCGTTGGCCTCGTCGCCGGAAGGTGAGCCCGGCCGGACCGGTGCCGTCATAGTTGCATCCCCATGATCTGCTGGAAGGCCTGAAGGGCGTTATTGCGCACGGCCGCCGTGAGCTGGGTCTGGATGTTCGCTTCTTCGGCGGCCACCATGTAATCGGAAACGTTGGTCAGGCTTCCCGTGGCCGCCTGGGTGGCGAGGTTGTCGGCGTTGGCCTGGGTCGACTGCACGCCGTCGACGGCGTTGCCGAGGACGTTGGCAAAGCTGTCCCCGGTGCCGCTCGCAGCGCTGGTGCCCTCGGCGCCGAACGCCGCGGTAGGTGACGTGGGCGCGGTGGGGCCGGCCAAGCCCACATGGGAGGTCTCCGTCGTCGGGAACAGGGCCGCACTGGCGGCCGAAACCGGGATGATGCTCATACCTGGAGCCCTAATGCCGCCTTGTAGGCGCCCTCGGCCTGGCTGATGGTGGCCAGGTTGGCTTCATAGCCCCTCTGGGCCAGCATCATGTTGGTCATCTGCTGGCCGAGGTCAACGTTGGCCGCCCGCACCATGCCGTTCTTGTCGGCCAAGGGGTTGGTCGGGTCGTACTGCTCCACGCCTTGCGGGCTGCCGAGAGCGATCCCGGTGACGGCGACACCGCTGCCGATGGAACCGTCGCTGCCGCTGCCGCTCCCCGTGCCTCCCGCTTGTCCTGGCACCGCCTGCATTTCCACGTACCGCTCTTGATAGGCACCCTGCGAGGTCGAGGTGACATCGTTCATGTTGGCGATGTTGTCGGAAAGCGCGTTCAACCAGGTTTCGGACGCGTCGACACCCGTGACGGCGGTGCTGATCGGATCGAAAAGCCCCATTTCTCGTCCCCCGTTCCTTAGCCGGCGCTCGAGGGCCCGTTGATGGCTGTGGAAAGAAGCTGGAACTTGGCGTTCATGGCGTCGACCATGGTCTGGAACTGCATACCCGCCTTCTGGCTGTCGATCATTTCCGAAGCCAGGTCGACGTTATTGCCGATCTGGTCGGCGGGAGCGGTCGACGGGGTGGTGGTGACCTGCATTTGCGACGGGTCGCCCTTGGCGATGGCCTGGGCCAGACTGGACTCGAAATCGACGTCCTGGGCCTTGAAATTGGGAGTGTTGATGTTGGCGATGTTGTTGGCCGCCGACTGTTGCTCGGCCCACAGCCCCTGCATGGCCTGGTATACGGCAGAAGTGGCGACGTCGCCGAAGACGTCGCTCATGACTGCATCTCCGCCGGCCGGTTGGCACGCGCGCTATACACCGTGGACCTCCGAAAAACGTTCGGTTCGCCAGTCCCTGGCGTACGAGGCGCTGCTTCCTTGCTCCGGATCCCCAATCGGCGGAGCTCGGGCCAATGTGAGCTCTGGGCCACCTATTGTGGCAATTGCCGGTTTTTCCGCCGCCAAGGGCGCTTTTGCGGTCTGCTTATCAGCTCCGGAAGTCGGCCAGGTGCGCGGCTGGGCCCGCCCGCCGGGCGGCGCGCACGGTCATCAGACGCCCACCCAGTTCCCGTTGACGGAGGCTTACGTCCTCGATAAGTGCCTGCAGTTGGTCGATAAGGGCGACCAGGCGCGGACGGTACCGGGGGGGCAGGTGCAGTAGGTCGAGCTCGCCGGGCGCCGTGGCCAGGAGAGCGATGACGTCTTCGGGGACGCGCATGTTGTGAGGTGCCCGCGCCAGTGCCTGGGCCTGCGCGGCCACCCGTCTTTCCAGGAGGGCCAGGCGGGCTTCCGCCCCTAGCGCGGGCCCGCCCACGTCAGTCACGCGCTCAGCGCGGCGGGGGCCCCCTGAGGGGCGGCGGCCCGCTCGGCCAAGACCTGGTCGGCGGCGACATGCCATGCGTCTTGGAGCGGCTCGAGGATCTTGCGGGCATCGGCCAGGGCGCGGGCGTCCTTGTGGACGTTGCCCCGCACCAGCAAGTTGTACACGTAGGCGTAGATGGACATGAGCGCCGGCCCGCCGGACCATATCTCGGGCTTCAACGAGCCTCGCAGCACCAGGACTATCTCCTCGGCCCGCAGCAAGCGCTCGTTGAGCGTATAAAAGTCCTTGTGTTCCAGGGCATCTTCGGCCACGACGATGTTGTTGACGAGGGCGTCGTAGAGCATCGTCAAAAGCCGTTCCCGGGGGGCGCCGGCGACGGCATTGGCGAGGTAGGTGCTGCGAGCGCGCGAGGCGGGCATGGGGTGTCTCCTGGTCGTCGGGTGTCAGCCTGAGCTGGTCGAGCTTGTGGTTTGGTTGAAATATTCCGTCAGAGCGTTCTGGGTGGTCTTCAGGGATGCCAGGCTCGTCTCCATGGCGTCGTACTGGTTCTGGAGCTGGGTCTGCTGCTCCTGGAGTATCGGGTTCCAGTTCGCGATCTGCGTGTTGATGTTGCTCATCTCACTTTGTTCCCCGGTGATGGCGTTGGCCACCGTCCCGGTGCCGGGGTTGGCGGCGCCATAGGCCACGGTGGCCAGCGCTTGTGCGATCCCGGGCTGGTAGTTGATGGTGCCGTTGACCGTGCCTTCGTCTGACGCCAACTGGGTGGGCGTGGCGTTCACCAGCACGAGCAGGCCCTGGGCCGAAGTGTTGGCCGCTCCCAACAGGAGCTGGCCCGTCCCGGTGGCCGCCTGGCCGTTGATCGTGCCCTGGACATCGGTGCCGGTGAAGGTCTGGGGCGTGCTCGTGGCCGAGGCGAGGCCGGTGGTGCCGGCTCCGGACGCTGTCGAGGTCACGGTGAAGGACGAGGCCGAGCCATAAGCCATGCTGTTGAGCACCAGGGCACCGTTTACCACCGAAGCGTTCATGGCCAGGTTCTGGGCGGCGAAGGCCTGGTTGAGACCGGTAACAATGTCGTCGAGGGGCTCGCCCGCCGTAGTCGTGTAGTTGGCACTGGTGCCGCCCGAGCTCACGGTGAGCGTCTCGGCCGTGGTCACCGCCCCGGCGGTCACCGCCGCCCCCGTGTCGGTGGCCTGGCTGGCGGCCTGGGTCACGTTCACCTGGTAGTTGCCAACCGCGGTGGCGTCGGTGGACTCGTAGAAGGACATCAGCGAGCTGGAGCTGGAGCCGCCGGTGAGGAAGGTGTTGGCGACCTGGGTGGGGTTGTCGTCGTAAGCCTGGGCGAAGGTGTTGGCGTTGAAGCTCAACGTCCCGTTCTCGTTCATGGTGATGCCGACCAGGCCCGACGAGCCGCTGCTACTCACGCCGGCCTGGTCGCCGATGGCTGAGAGCACGGAGGCGAGCAGGCTTTGAGCCGTCGGGTCCCCGAGCAGGGGGCCGGCAACGCCCGCCGTGGACGAACTGCCCGACGAGGTATTGGACGGGGTGTACGCGGTAGCGGTGTTGAGGTCGGTGATCAACTGGTTGGCCGCGGTGACCAGGCTCTGCACCGTGTCGGCCATGGTCTGCCCATCGGGTTGGAGCGAGATCGTCGTCTGGTTGCCGGGGTTGGCCTGGAGAAGGTTCAGTGTGACCCCGGGCATCAACCCGGTGATGCTGTTGGAGCTGTTGGTAACCTCGAACGAGCCGGGGCCGTTGCCCACCGTAATAGCGGCATCGGCGGCCGCCGTGACCGTGGTCAGGGCACCCGCTCCCGAGAAGGCGTTGGTGGCGATGTTCAGTGTGTTGGCGGCGCCCGACGAGGTCGACTGGACGGAAAGGCGGTACTCGTTGGTGCCGGTGGTGACGGCACTGGCCGATATCCCCAGCCCGGCTCCGTTTATGGCACTGACGACGGATTGTAGGCTGCCATTGCCGGTGTTCACCTCGGCCGTGGTCAGAGAGCCGACCGTCAGGGGGCCAGTGAAGGTGGCGGACACGGTGGCGCCGTCTGCTCCGTTGAGAGTCACGGCCTGGCCGGGAGAAAAGTTGGTGAGGTCGTTGGCGACCCCGTCGACCGTCACGGTCCCGTCGGTACCTGTAGCGGTGGCGCTCGGAGTAGCCGAAAACCCGAGCGCGGCCGCCGCGTCGCCCCCGGTGATCTGCAGTGAGGTACCGCTGCCCTGGGCCGTGGTGCTGACCACGAGGTCACCCGAGGAGTTGACCGCCGCCGTGAGCTGGCCTCCCGAGGCGGTCTGCACAGCCGCGGCCAGGGTCGCCGGCGTGTAGGTCCCGGCCGGGATGGTAAGAGACTCGGCCGTGCCGTCCAGGTCGTAGGTCAGGGTGTCGTTGCTGCCCGTCGTTATGGTGGTGGACGCGGCCGGTGCCGACGTCGCCGTGAGAGAGGCGCCCGCCGAGGCCTGCGTAACTGCGATCGTGTGGTTGCCTACCGCCAGGTTCGAAGAGGCAAGGGTGCCGATCCCCAGCGCTCCGCCACCCACCGCCACCAAGAGGGGGCCGCTGGTGATCTGCGCTGTTTCTGAGCTCACGCTGCCGGCCGAGATCTCTGAGTCGGCCTGGGCCAGCGAGTCCACACTGAAGGTGATGGACCCCCCGATGGCGCCCGAGCTCACTGTCGCCGAGGCGTCGTTGGTGGAGGAGTTGGGGATCCACGCCTGCCATCCGGACGGGGACTCCAGCGTGTCGGCGGTCGACTGGAGCGTGGTTACGTCGGAAGAGATGTTCTGGTAGGCGGCCAGGACCGTCGACGCTTGGTTGAGCTGACTAACGAGCTTTTCCTGAGGTTGTTCGTTGGCCTGCATGAGGTCGGCGACTATCTGAGCGGTGTCCAGGCCTGAAGCCAGACCGCTCAGGGTGAGCGGGGCGCCGACGGAGGTAAAGGCGGTGTCGGTGGTCCCCATGAGCGTGGCCAGCGATTGCGCCGTGTTTAGGTAACCGAGCTCTTGTGTAGAGGACCCACTGCTGCTGACCGACATTTACCTTTTCCTCTCGCCCGGGCCGGGCCGGGGCTGTTGCCTTACCTTAAAGTTCCAGGCCAAGGGCGGCCGGCCCTGTTATAGCCGGCCGTCCTTTGGCCCCGGGGTAGAAAACTGCTCAGGCGTTAGCCGAGTAGTTTGAGCACGTACTGGGGTATCTGGTTGGCCTGGGCCAGCATCGACACACCAGCCTGGACGAGGACCTGGTCCTGGGTGAAGGTGGACATCTGGGACGCCATGTTGGTGTCCGCGATCTGGGCGTTGGAGGACTGCAGGTTCTGCACCATGACACCTTCATTGTCCGAGACGTCCTGCAGCTCGTTCTGGTAGGCGCCGAGGGTGCCTTGTAGGGCAGAAACGGTGGAGATGGCGGTGGCTATTTGCACCAGGGCTCCCGTGGTGCCGATGGCGTTCGCGCCACCGGTCTGCACCGAGGTGAGGCCCAGACCGGATACCGACAGGGACGTGAAGGTGAAGCTGACCTGGCTGTACGAGGTCGAATCGGCGCCGATCTGGAAATTGAAGGTCACCGTGCCGCCCCCGGAGGTGGTCAGCAGCTGCTGGTTGCCGTAAACAGTGGTGTTGGCAATGTCGTTGAGCGAGTCCAGTGACTGGCTGACCTCCTGTTGTGCCGCCGTCAGGGCGGTGGGGTCGGTAGCCGTGGTGTTGGCGGCTTCGACGGCCAGGGTGTTGATGCGCTGCAGGATGGTGTCGACCTCGTTCAGGGCACCGTTGGCTGTTTGCACGACGTTGATGGCGTTCTGGGTGTTGGCCTGTGCCTGCTGGAACCCACCGATCTGAGACTGCAAGTGCTGGCTGATGACCAGACCGGACGGGTCCTCTGCGGGGTTATTGATCTGGTAGCCGGAAGACAGCTTTTCCAAGCTGTCCTGCATGTTGGCTTGGTTGATCGAAAGGTCATTGTTGGCGTTCTGCGCCATCGTGTTGTTGACAATATCGAGACCCATTTTTCCTCCATGGGGTCGGAAGGGGCCCGTCCGTGAGCGCCCTTGTTTTTAGTCCTTTTGGGGGGACGTGTTACCGATCGGCACCGCTGCAGGCCAGTTGAGGAGCCGTGGCCCGCTCTTCCGACAATGCCCCACCATTCTGGATTTGCGCGCTCGGGGCTCCGGGGCCGAGGCCGGCCAGCGCGCCGGCGATGACGTCGGTCCGCTCCCGGGCGTTGCTTTTGGGACCGAGGCCCGGGCCCGCCGCCGCCGCGGCAAAACTATGCACAAGTTGGCGGTCGAGCACGACAACCTCCGACAGGACAGCGCCGAGGTCCTCGATGGGGACCAGAGGGGCAGCGGCGATCGCGAGCTCGGCTCCTATCGGGTCAGCGAAAGCAGCGTGGGCGATAACGCCGGCCCGTACCCGTTCGGCCGGCGCCACATCGTGGGCGGCGGCCCGGGCCACGAGCGGGCAGGATCCCAGCATCCCGATCGATCGCAGCCGCGCCGACCACTCGAGCGCCCGCGGCGCGTTGAGCTGCGGTGCGAACCTTATGGAGGCGGCCAGCAACTGGGGCCGGGGGCCGAAGCGCGCCCACAGGGCGTCTGCCATCTGGTCCGCCACTGCGGGCGGCACCAGGGTGAGGGCGGCGGCCACCTTGTCGAGCCGGTCGGCCGGCATGGCCGCCACCAAAGCGTCCAGCGACTTCCCGGCCACGGTAAACGCCTTCAGGGCGGCGGTGATGTGGTTGACGTCCGGGTTCTCCTCCACCAGGAGCACCAGCATGTCGGCCGCCTCGGCCGCCTTGCCGGCTTCCAAAAGAGCGCCGGCCCGCTCGGCGTACATCATGAAGAGCGGGTACTTGAAGCTGTCCTCATTGGAGGGGTCGCGGACACGGTCGAAGAGGGCGGCCGCGGCTTGCGGTTGGCCCAGACGCCGGCGGGCCATACCTTCGAGGTAGTAGGACAGGTCCTTTTTCTCGCACGCCTCACCGAAGCGTTGGGCAGCGGTCACGGCTTCCTCGAGACGCGCCAGCGACAGCAGGTTCATGGTGCGATGGAACAGTGCCGCTCGTAATGGCAGCCCGTCGCGAGCGGTAGCCACCGCCGTGTCGTAGTAGTGCTGGGCTTCTTCGAACTTGTTGCAAGCGGCCAGGGCGCGAGCCAGATTGAGGTCGAGCATGCCTTCCTGGCCCGGCCGCACGGCACTTTGCTTTACGGCCGCCGCCTCGGCTATGCGCAGGTTGCGTGCCCATTTGTCCCGTTCGTTGACGACCTCGTCGAGGTACCCGTAGTGGTCGATGTGCGCACCGTTCAAATGCTTGGCGAACACCTCGCGCTGAAGCCCGGGGCGCAGGTCGACCTGCTCATGAAGGGTGCCATACCACTTGCACGTGGCCTTGCGAAAGAGGCGGAAGGCCCGGTGCGCCATAGCCACGCTCGAGCCGTCGCCACCGAAGTTGGAGATCTCGACGAAGAAGGCGTCGACCCCCTTGAGCTGGGCCAGCGCCCCCCGGAGCTCTTGGGCGTCGGGGCATACAAATCGCTCGTCTGCGTCTATCCACAAGATCCATTCGCCCCGGCAGTGCTCGAGGCTGGCGTTGCGGGCGCGTCCGAAGTCGTCGTCCCAGTAGCCCTCGATGACCCTGGCACCGGCTTGCCGGGCCAATTCCACGGTGGTGTCGGTGGAGCCGGTGTCGTACACGATGACCTCGTCGACCAGGCGGTCCAGACAGGCCAGGCAGTCGGGCAGCGATTTCTCTTCGTCCTTTACGATGAGGCAAGCCGACAGCAGGACCTTACTGGTGACGGCCCGGGCCGGTGCCGCCTGAGCGGGCCGGTGCCGGCTCGTGGCGCCAGTTTTTCGCCGGTTGCCCATCAGGCAACGCCGGCCGGGACCAGCTCGGCCGTTCCCAGAGCAGACGCCAAGTACGCTTTCTCGTCCCGCGCTTTCATGCGGGCAAAGCCCTGCGCGCCCAGAGCGCGCCGAGCGTTGGCGTCGGCCACGAGCTCGGCACAGCAGGAGGCGAGGTCGCCGTAGGGGACCAGCCGCACGGCATCGACCAGGTCGGCATCTATCTCCGTCCCCGGGCGGTACTCCGATACCACGGCCTTGCTGTTGGCGAGGGCATAGCTCACCCTGACCACCTCAAAAATGCTCGTGTCGTAAAAGTGGAGGTTGAGGACAACCTTGGCCCGCGCTATCAGAGCGTCCCTGTCCCGCCCATAGGTACCGAAAACAGCCGCCACATTGAGGCCCATCTCCCGTAGCCGGCCCAATACCTGGGCCCGGCGCTCGTTGACCGAGCCGTAAAATAGGACGTCGATGTCTTCGACCGGGCCGGCGGGGACGCGTGTCAACTGGGGCATATAGCCGATCGGGACCCGCTTGACGTTGCCCCGGACCCCGAACCCGGCCAGCGTGGCGATGTTCCGGGGGCTGTAGTCCCAGACCTGGAAGGTCCGCAGAAGCCTGAGGTAAGCCGGTGAACACCACGTCGACGATGGGCTTATCTGCTCGAGGTTGTAGATGATCGTCCCCGCCGGCACCTGCGCCAGGTTGTCGGCGCCGAGCAGGTGGGCGCCGAACAGGACCGTTCGCGGCCCGGGGACGGCGATCTGGTTGAAGGCGTGGCTCGTTTGGCAGCCGAGCGCCTGGAGGCCGTAACAGACCGTCTCGACCACCTCGGACAAAGCCGCGGCATGGACATAACCGGGGGGGCTGACAGAGACGACCTGGAACTCTCTCATCGGGACCGGATCTCCGCCATTACGCGGCCGTCGCCGTCGAGGTCTGCCGCGGGCTATCGGCCTCGGAGGCGGCGGCGGTCCCGGCCGGCGCCATGTGGACCAGGACCGAACGGGCTACCGATGCCCACGTGAGCCGGCGCGCCGCCGCGGTGCGGGCGGGCGCCAGCGGGCCCAAGCGGGCGGCTTCGGTGACGGCGCCCACGAACTCAGGCGCCGTGCGGGTCATGGTCACGTCTGGGGCGAACGCCGGTGGGCAGCCGCAGTTGAGCAGGACGCTGCGCAAGCCGGCGGCGCCGTAGTTGTAGAGCTTGTGCGGCTCCATCGACCACGTGAACGGCTCATCGGTATGAGGGATGATGCCGACGTCGCAATGACGGAGGTAGGGCGGCGACTCGAGCGGCGAGCGAGCGGCCAGGAAATAAATATTGCGGTGGGTTTTGATCAGGTTGCTCACCTCGGGGGACGGCGAGAAGCCGAGTAGGACGACGCTGATGCCGGTGCCTGCCAGCAACTCGAGGGCATGGGCGTCGATCCGCACCGACAAAGCCCCGAAGTACAGCGCCCGAGGACGCGGGATGCCGGCGAGGTCGACGGGCTCGGGAGGCATGGGCCCGGGGTCTTCGAGGCCGAAATCACAGCCGTGGCCTACGTAAATGGCGTCCGGTAGGTCCGTCACCGCGCCCTCGGAGAGGCCGAAGACGTAGTCGCTGCTGCGAGCCAGGGCCCGGCGCGCCTTCGTCAGCCTGGTCCGCGTCTCGGGCGCCAAGCCCGGCCAGAGGTGCAACAGGTCGTGGGTGACCAGAGCCGTCCGTGAGCTCCAAGGTGCGAACACGTGGTGGAACCACCAGTTGACGTCGCTGACCCCGCAGTTCAACAGGAGAGGTTCGTGCAGACCGGAGGTCTCGACCACGGCCTGCCCCAGGGCCATGGTGTCAAAAGGCCGCCCGTAGACCTGGTAGACGTGGACCCCGTCGCGGATGGTGGCCGTCAAATTGGGGTTTTGCCCGGCTGCCAGCTCCACGGGCTCGACGTAGGCCACCGTGCGGGCCTGGCCCGAAGCCACTAACGAGCGCGCTATCGACTCGCTGGCTCGCCCCAATTGGCCGTAATCGGGCTGGAGCCAGGTCACGATGACGTCGGGCTTGTCCCGGGACGCCGGGGTCATTCGGTCACCGATGCCAGGGGGGCGGCGGCCTGGGCCGCACCTTGGTCGCCGGCGATCTCGCGGTACAACAACAAGGCTCGCAGGACGGCTTGGTCCATGTCGTAGTAGCGGTAATCGGCCAGTCGCCCGGCGAAATAGGCGCCCGGCATCTCGGTGGCGACGGCGTCCAGATAGCGTTTGTGCAGCGCCCGGGTGCCGGCGGTGAGGACGGGGTAGTACGGCTCGGTCTTCCCGGGCTCGTGATCCTGGGGGTGCTCCTCGGTGATGGTGGAAACATCCGCGATCTGGCCGGTCAGGTGGCGGTGCTCGAGCGTCCTGGTGTAAGGGTGATCGTTGGGAAAGTTTATTACCGCCACCGGTTGGAGGCCCGAGCCCGGCCGCGTACGGTGGCAGAAGCTCAGGCTACGGTAGGCGAGGGCGCCGTAGCGGTAGCCGAGCAGCTCGTCGAGCGGGCCGGTGAAGACGAGACGGTCGAAGTCGATCGTGCCGCGGGCCTGGTCAAACGACGTGGCCGTGCTCACCGTGATGTTGGGGTGGTCGAGCATGCGAGCCACCATGGCGGTATAGCCCTCGGAGGGGATCCCCTGGTAGGTGTCGTCGAAGTACTCAGTCCGGGGGCCGACAATGACCGGGACCCGCCCGGACACAGCCCGGTCGAGGTCCTCGGGCCGGCACCCCCACTGCTTGGTCGTGTAACCGAGAAAGACATACCGGTAGATGAGCTCGGCCAGCGACCGCAGGCGCGGTCGGTCGGACTCCATGAGCTTCAAGATCGGGACCTTGGTGCCCTGCGGGTATGCCCCCAAAAGTTCGTGCTTGATCAGCTCGGCCTCAGTGGGGGAGAAGAGGCAGTCGATGCTGTCGAAGCTGAAGGGCAGGGGGACCTGCGCGCCTTGCACTTCGGCCAGCACCCGGTGCCTGTACTCACGCCAATCGGTGAAGCGGGAAAGGTACCGCCAAACGGTCGAAGAGCCGGTGTGAAAGATGTGGGCGCCATAGTGGTGGACCATGACACCGTGCTCGTTGGTCCCGTCAAAGGCGTTCCCGGCAATGTGGTCGCGCCGGTCCACGACATGGACCGGGTCGTCGAGGCCGCGGGCGATCCTCTCCGCCAGCGTCGCCCCGCTAAGGCCGGCGCCGACGACCAGCCATCTGGTCCGCATACAGCCCTCATCGGCGGCGCCGGGCGGGAGCTGAGCGATTTACCGCCAACGACGCGCCCAGCCGAAGGTGCCCACGATCATGGTGCTGTGCTCTGGGTAAGGACATCCCTTAGCTTTCCCTAAGTTCCGCCGATAGACCTATCAACATGAAGACGTCTGCTGCCCCTCTGGCGCGACCGCGGGCCGGGGGCCGCAGGCCACAGCCGGCCACCCCCGGCCCGGCCCTAGGTGCCTCGGCGGCGCGACGACTATCTGTTTGCCTAGTCACTGGCACCACGGTCACTGG
>PMWT01000080.1 GCA_003166025.1 Acidimicrobiaceae bacterium
GTCATGGTTCTGGGGTCATGGTTTTTGGCAGTAAATAACAAGGCTTTTGCCCAAGACCGGGTTTAGCAGCGCCTCGGGCCAGCGGGCGAACGGGTTGCGGGCCGTCATGTCCCAGACGAGGAACCGGTGGTAGGCCTTGACAAACCGGTTGTCCTCCCGGCCGACGCCGACGGCGCAGCGCAGCCACCAGTACGGGCTGTGCAAGGCGTGAGCATGGTGCGACCGGCCCGGGACCAGGCCGGCGCCCCGCAACCTGGCGCACAACTGGGCGCGGCGGTAGATGCGGACGTGGCCGCCGGGGACCTTGTGGTAATCCGCGGACAGGGCCCAGTTGACGACCTCGGGGAACCAACGGGGCACGGTAACCGCCATCGTCCCGCCGGGGCGCAGCACCCGGGCCAGTTCGGCCAAAATGGCG
Source organism: Acidimicrobiaceae bacterium (assembly GCA_003166025.1). Taxonomy (GTDB): domain Bacteria; phylum Actinomycetota; class Acidimicrobiia; order Acidimicrobiales; family Palsa-688; genus Fen-671. The sequence goes on from PMWT01000080.1 coordinate 419, forward strand.
GCGTCGTCGGGCACGTGCTCCATCACCTCGGCGGCGATGACCTTGTCGAAGCAGGAGTCGGGGAAGGGCAACGCCCGCCCGTCGCCGACCACAACGTGGCCCTCGCCACCCGAGTTGGCTGTGTCCTTGTCCTCGGCCCGCATCGTCGCCATCCAGGCGGCAGCTCCCTCGATCTCCTTGCGGTCCGAGTCGAGCGCCGTTGCCAGCGCCCCCCGGCGCATGGCCTCCAGGGCATGGCGGCCGCCGCCGCAGCCGAAGTCGAGCAGGCGCTGCCCCGCGGTCACGCCGAGCCAGCCGTAGCGCACCGTCAGCATGAGGGGAGGTCCCGCCTGCTTTCGTGCTCAGCCAGGACGTGGCGGTACTGCTCTACGACACCGGTGGCGCACCGGGCCCAGGTGAAGCGCTCCAGCACCCGGCGCCGGCCATTGTGGCCCAGGCGGGCGGCCAGATCGGTCGCTCCCCCGGGGGTGGCGGACAGGAGCCGGCGCAGGGCCATAGCCAGGGCACCGGCGTCGGCCGGCGGCACCAAGAGGGCGGCGTAGCCGTCAGGGCCCAGGACCTCGGGCAGGGCGCCCCCCATCGTCGCCACCACCGGGACCTCGCACGCCATCGCCTCCACGGCGGGCAAAGAAAATCCCTCGTAAAGGGAGGGCACGGCCACCACCGACGCTTCCCGGTAAAGCTCGACCAGTTCGGCGTCGCTCACCCCGGGCCGGAACGTCACCGCCCCTTCCAGGCCCAGTTGCTCGATGGCCCGAGCGGCATCACTGGCCGGGCGGGGCTCGCCCACTACGACCAGGTGGGCCGCAGGCTCGTCGGTGCGCAGTTTGGCCAGCGCCTCGAGCAGGTAGGACAGCCCTTTGAGGGGCACGTCGGCGCTCGCCGTCGTCATGACCCGCCCCGGCACCCGCCGGGACCGGCCGCGGCCCGGCTCGGGGCGGAAAAGCTCGTGGTCGGCGCCGATGGGGACGATGGCGACGCGTTCGGGGGCGACGCCCATCTGTTCGACGATGTCGCGCCGCGACGTGGAGGACACGGTGAGCAGACGGGGCAGGCGCCGGGCCACCCGGTTTTGCATGCGGACGAAGCCGTACCAGCGCCGCAGCGACATTTCGCGCTGCCAGGTGGCGGCGTAGGCCAGGTCCACCAACCGGTCGACGGTCACCGGGTGATGGCACGTGCCGATGAGAGGCCAGCCGTCGCGCATGATGCCCACCAGCCCGGTGCCGAAGGACTGGTTGTCGTGCACGATGTCCAACCCACCTTTCCAGCCCGCCAGCACTCGTCGCGCCCGCAGGCTGAAGGTGCGGGGCTCGGGAAAGCCGCCCGTCATCATCGTCCCCACCTCGGCCAGGTCGGCCCAGTCACGGATCTCACGGGGCCGGGGCAGGCGGAAAGGGTCGGGCTCCCGGTACAGGTCGAGGCTGGGGACCTTGACCAACTTCACACCGTCGCCGCCACCGTCACCGTCGCCGCCACCGCCGCCGCCACCGTCACCGCCGTCGCCAGCGCCACCGTCGCCCAGGACGGGCCAGGGCTGCCCGGCGAGAACGGTTACGTCGTGGCCCTGGCGGGCCAGCTCCCGGGACAGGTAGCGGGTGTAGACGCCCTGGCCACCCGATCGAGGATTGCCCCGGTAGACGAGCAGGGCGACGCGGAGGTGGTCTCGTTGGCTGGCCCTGGAGCCCGGCACGGCCGTAGCGAGCGGAAGGGGGTTGGCGCCGGCTTGGGGACGGGCGCCGGCGGGCCCTATCTCCAGCCGAGCAAACCTGGTGCGCCGACCGGACATGTGGGCTCTAGCGTGGCCCGCCCGCTGAGGCTGGTCAAGCTGGCCGCCCTGAGCTGGTCAAGCTGGCCGCCCTGAGCTGGTCAAGTCGGCTCGCACCGGCCTGGGCGTACCCGAGCTAGTAATAGCTCCTAGTTGGGGTAGATGACCCAACTGAGCAGTGACTAAACCGTGATGTCCGCCCATGTCCGTTGCGATAAGGCCGGGGGGACCGGGTGGTACAGTCCAATTGGACTTTTAATGACACCTGACGCGGTTACGCAACCACAGTCTCTTCCGACGTTGGACGGAGCGGCCGCGATCTATGATCCTGATACAGCCGAGCATTCGCTGCGGACGGCCCACACCTCTGCCTCCATCGCGGGCCTCCTCAATCTTTCGGAGCAGGAGATCCTGACGGTGTGGTGGGCGGCGATGTTCCACGATGTCGGCAAGCTCACAACGCGCGTCGAGGTGCTGCACCAGGTGGGCCCGCTGGACGAAGCCGATGAGCTGGAATTGCGCGCCCACCCCGCCGTCGGAGGCGACCTGTTGCTCGCAGTTTCACCGGCCCTGGCGCCGATCGCAGCCGCGGTCCGGGCTCACCATGAGCGATGGGACGGCTCCGGTTATCCCGACGGCCTGAAGGGTGACCAAATCCCCCTCCTGGGACGCATCATCGCCGTCGCTAGTAAGCTTGACTCCCTGACCCGCCCTCGCCCGTACGGGCCCGGAGCGATGAGCGCGGCAGGGGCCATTGACGAGCTCCGACGCTGGTCCGGTCGCAAATTTGACCCCATGATCGTGCCCCTGGTCGTCGAGCTTTGCAACAATGGCCGGGTCGTCGATGCCACCGGCGTCCTGCTCAGCGTCCAGCATTTGCCCGAGGCCGTGCGCTTCCCTCAGCTGAGCACCCTGAGCGCCCGGCAGTGGGAAGTCCTGAGCCACCTGATGCGCGGCGAGCGCGTACGAACGATCGCCGACAAGCTCTTTGTCAGCGAGAGCACGGTGCGCAACCACCTGTCTGCCATCTTCGAACGGTTTGGCGTGCATTCCCAGGCGGACCTGGTGGCCCTCTTGTCGGGGGGCGATGAGGTCATCACACTGAAGGGATGAGCGGCCCCGTCCGGCAAAACTGGCTGCCCTGGGCTGGTCAAGCGGGGCGCGGCACGTGGGTGCGACGCAGCAGGCGGAGCGAGCCGACCGAACCCGCCTCCTGCCACTGGCCCGACGCCCGGGCCTGGCAGAAGATGTCGTAGGGCACCTGCCCCCCTTCGGCGGGATCGGCGAAGACATCATGCAGGGCCAGCGTCCCCCCCACCGCCACCTTGGGGGCCCAGCACCTGTAGTCCGCCCACGCCACTTCGGCCCCGTGGCCGCCATCGATGAACAGCAGCGACAGTTGTGCCGCCCACGCCCCCGCCACCTGGACAGACTCCCCTACCACCAGGACGACGCTGGCCTCGAGACCGGCCTCCCGGATCGTACGGCGGGCAAACGGGAGCGTGTCGATGGCCCCGGTGAGCGGGTCGACGACCTCGGGGTCATGGTGCGGCCACCCGGACTGGAGTTCCTCCGAGCCCCGGTGGTGGTCGATGCTGAACAGGAGCGTCCCTGTCCGGCGGGCCGCCTCCCCGAGGTAGACGGCCGATTTCCCGCAGTACGTCCCGACCTCCAGCAAGGGGCCGAGGCCACTGGGCCCGGCGACCAGGCCGGCATCGTATAGCGCCCGGCCCTCGGCGTCGGGCATGAACCCCTTGGCCGCCCGCGCCGTGCGCAGCCAGACCGGCTCCGCGGAGGCCAGCCCCTATCGTCCGGCCCGGGCCGGACCTTCCCATGCCGGCTCTACGGGACGAGCGGCGACCGGCACCACGACCACCGCCGTACCGCCGGGGGCGGGAGCGGCGAGGGATGAGGCAGCGGCAGAGGGAGCAGCGACAGAGGGANNGAGGGAGTGGCGACAGAGGGAGCCGTCTCCGTGCCGGTCACCGTCCCCCGGTCGGCGAAAACGACGTGGTTGAAGATCACGAACTTCACGATCCACACCACGCCGTAGGCGAACAGCGACGCCCCCATGATGGCCACGGACCGGCCCAGGCCCGCTACGTGGTGGCTCTTGGCCATGCTGTCGGCGATCTCGACCGTCCCCGTCGAGGCCAGCCAGCCCAACAGGGTCAGCGACCAAAACGGCACCATTTCGCGCCAAACGTGGCTTTTACCGCTCTTGCCCCACGCCCACTTGCGGTTGAGCTCGTAGGAAGCGGGGGTCGCAGCCAGGGCCCCGATGGTGTTGGCGACAATCCCCGACAGGCCGAAGAGCCAGGTACAGATGAGGATCGTAACCTGGCTTATGACGATCGCCACCCCCGAGACCAGGGAGTACCGGATGAACCGGGGCATGGCACCGTTGCCCCGGGACGGGGAGAGCACCCGGTTTACGATCGGGATCCGTAGCACGCCGCAGACCAGACGGTGACGCCTCAGACGGTCGTACAGGGTGACGCGCCCACGATCGCGGCGCGCCCTGTCGGGGCTTAAGGGCACTGGCTCAGTTTAGTGGTCTCCGGGCTGACAGCCCACCTCAGCCCCAACGAGTTGGGCGCTCATTCATCACTCTTTCAGGAATACGGCCCTGCTGTCCGGGCCCCGGGCCCAGGCTCGAGGAGAGACCGGGCGGCGGTGGGGGACCTCTTGGTCACCCTCCCGTTCGGGCGTCTAGCATCGACCGGAATGGCCAAAGCCGACGTTCTCACCCCTCAAGCGACCGATTTCCCCCAGTGGTACCAGGACATCCTGGCCAAGGCCGAGTTGGCCGAGGGAGGACCGGTGCGGGGCACGATCGTCATCCGGCCCTACGGGTATGCCATCTGGGAGCGCATGCAGGCCGAGATCGACGCCCGCATCAAGGCGGCCGGGGCGCAAAATGCTTACTTCCCGTTGTTCATCCCCGAGAGCTACTTCCGGCGCGAAGCCGAACACGTTGAGGGTTTCAGCCCCGAGCTGGCCGTAGTGACCCACGGGGGCGGCAAGAAGCTCGAGGAGCCGATCGTCGTCCGGCCCACTAGCGAGACGATCATCGACTCGTTCCTGTCCAAGTGGATCCAGAGCTACCGTGACCTCCCCCTCCTCTTGAACCAGTGGGCCAACGTGGTGCGCTGGGAACTGCGGCCCCGCCTCTTCCTGCGGACCACCGAGTTCCTGTGGCAGGAGGGGCACACCGCCCACGCCACCGAACAGGACGCCCACGAGTACGCCCTGCGCATCCTGCGCCACGTCTACGAGGACTTCATGGTCAACGTGCTCGCCATCCCCGTGGTGGTGGGCCGCAAGACCGACCAGGAGCGCTTCGCCGGGGCCACCACCACCTGGAGCACCGAGGCCATGATGCGCGACGGGAAGGCGCTGCAGATGGGCACGAGCCACGAGCTCGGGCAAGGTTTCGCCAAGGCCTTCGACATAAGCTTCCTCGACCAGACTGGCCAGAAGTCGTTCGTGTGGCAGACGTCGTGGGGGGCGTCGACCCGGTTGATGGGGGCGCTCATCATGGCCCACGGCGACGACGCCGGCCTGCGCCTGCCCCCCCGCCTGGCGCCCGTCCAGGTCGTTGTGCTGGCCGTGCGGACCGAAGAAGGCGCTGGCGAGGCGGCTGCTCAGCTGGCCGCGTCGCTGCGGGGCGCCGGCATCCGGGTGGAGCTGGACGCCCGCACGGAGCTGCCTTTCGGCCGCAGGGCGGTGGGCTGGGAGCTGAAGGGCGTTCCCGTGCGCCTCGAGGTCGGGCCTCGCGACCTCGCCAACGGTACCGTGGTGCTGTGCCGGCGCGACGACGCCACCAAGACCCCGGTGCGCTTGGACGAGGCGGTCAACGAGGTGGGCAAGGTGCTCGAAGCCGCTCAGGCCGCCCTGATGGCTGAGGCCCTCAAGATGCGCTCAGAGCGCACGGTCGAGGTGAGCAGCCTCGAAGAGGTGGACGAAGCCACTCAGTCCGGCTTTGCCATGGTCCCGGGCTCGCTGCTGACGAGTGGGGACGGCAAGGGCGAGCAACGGCTCAACGCCGCCGGCGTCAGCGTGCGGGCGTTGCAGCGGCCGGACGGGTCCCTGCCCTCCCCCGACGAGGACGCCGCCGGCCTGGTGGCCGTGGTAGCCCGGGCCTACTGAGCGCCAGGCCCAGCGCCAGGCCCGAGGCCCTTGTCGAGGTCCGGCCCTATTTCTCGACCACCTGGAAATAACGCCACTCGGCGCTCTCTGGCAAGGGCCCAGTTGTCAGGTCCTGGCGCTGGGGACGGCGCTGGTCCTCAGCGCGTTGGTAGACCAGGAAGGCCTCGGGCGAGTCCCACCACGAGACCATGACATAGGTGTAGGGGTCATAGGCGTCGGCCCAGACCTCCAGGGACCGGAAGCCGGCCCAGTCTCTCACCTCACCGAGCCGGGCCCGAAGATCAGTCCCCAGTCCCTGTTGTGCACCTTCGCCCAGCACCAGCTCACTAAAGGCGACAAAGCCGTCCCGGCGTGGCCCCCCACCGTCTGAGCGCAGCGAGATGCGGACCTCGGGGACCGTCTTGTCGTCGGCCCTCAACCAGCAGTTGCGGCCCGCCTGCTTGGCCCTGTGCATGGCGCTGTCGGCGGCGGCAATGGCCAGCCAGGGGGCTCCCCGGACACAGGCAATGCCGGCGCTGAAGGTGGCCGGCTGGGGCTGGGGCTGGGGGGGTT
>PMWT01000038.1 GCA_003166025.1 Acidimicrobiaceae bacterium
TGTCGACGTTCGCGTTATCCCGCAGCCCAACGTCCAACTAATCCATCACCGGGCCCCGAGGGTCCTGTCTACTCCATGGCAGCTTCTTCCGCCCGTCGACGTTGCCCGATGACCCCAGTCTGACCGGCAATACGGTGGGTGGGCCCGGGCCCTTCCCGCTCAGGGGCCGATGACTTGCCGGCGTCCGCCGTAGCGCTGCTGTGCGGCCTGGCGGCTGATGCCGAGCGCGTCGCCGACCTGGGCCCAGGAAGCCCCGGCGCTACGGGCCCCGGCCAGTGCCCGGCCCAGGCGCTCCTGTGCGCCGGCCAGCCCTGCGGCGGCGGCCATCAGCTCGGCCAGCTCGGCACTTGGGAGCCCGCNNCCCACCCCCTCGCAGTGGGGGCGCTGGGCCCTGGTGGCCGGGCCGGCGTAGTAGCAGCGCAACCGCCCCGTCAACGTCTCTTGACGCGTGCCGACGGCCGGGGCAGCGTCGCGGCCCGGCACGGTGCCCACCGTCGGCCGCTCACCCGGGCCGCTCACTGCCCGGCCCCCTCGGGGCCACCGGGACTGGTCCTCTTGGGGGCGCCGGGGCGCATATTGGGCCGGTAGGACTTGCCGTCCATGTGGACGTGGTGAGCACTGTTGACCACCCGGTCCAGGACCGACTCGGCGACGACGGGGTTCGCGAACAACGAGTACCAGTCCGTCGCCGCCCTGTTGGCGGTGGCGATGAGGCTCTTGCCCGCTCTTTCGGTCACCAGCTCGTAGAGGTCGTCGGACTGGCCCGGGGTGAAGGCCCGCATGGCGAAGTCGTCTAGGACGAGGACCGCCGGGCGCGCCCAGCGGCGCAGGCGGGCCTCCCAGGTGCGGTCGGCGTGGCCGCCGGCGAGGTCGGCCAAAAGACGGGACGTCTTGGTGAAGGCGACGCTGTAGCCCCGCCGGCACGCCTGGTGCCCCAGCGCCTGGGCGATCATCGTCTTGCCCACGCCGACGGGCCCGTGGAGCACCACCGACTCGCCGGCCTCGACGAAGCGCAGGGTGGCGAGGTCGCGGATGCGCGCCGCGGGGATCTTCGGGTTGAACCTGAAGTCGAAGTCCTCGATCGCACAGGCCTGTTCGAAGTGGGCCGCCCGCACCCGGCGGGCGATGCCGGCGGCGTCCCGGCGGGCGAGCTCGTCCTCGCACAGGGCCTGGAGGAACTCGACATGGCCGAGCTCTCCGGCGCCCGCTTGGGCGAGGCGGGCCTCCAAGGTGCCGAGCATCCCCGACAGCGCCAGCGAGCGCAGGGTCGTCTCTAACTGGTGAGGCCTCATCATGCGCCCTGGGCTTGGTCGAGGCCGTCGAACAGGCGCACCGGGCCGTGCAGGTGCGCCGGGGCGTCGGGGGCCGGCGGTTGTTCTGTCCCGTCGTCCTCGGTGCCGGCGACCAGGATGCCCTTGACCGTGCGGTACTCGGGGTCGCCGATATCGATGGCACGCCGGCACGCCGCGTCCAGGCGTACGGCCCCGTGCTTGTCGGCCAGGTGGACCACTCCCTGGGCCTGGCGCAGCCGGTAGAGGGCGTTGAGGCCGAGCAGCCCCTCGACCAGGGCCTTCACGTGCTCGCCCAGTTCGCCGGCGCGCTTCAGGCACCATTGCGGCGTGTGCATGAAAAAGGCCACCTTCTCGGGCGGGAAGTCGGCCCAGTCGGTCTGGCGGCCCCGCTCGGCCCAGGCCCAGGTCTTGACCACCTGCCCGTCGCGGTAGAACTCGACGGTGCGCCCGCTATCGCGGGCGTCGAGCCGGCAGCCGATGAAGCGCCACGGGACTGTGTAGATGGCCCTGCCCACCCTGGCGTAGCAGTCGGGCCCGATCTTGGGACGGCTCCAGTCGGTCAGCTCGAAGCCCGACGCCGGCAGGGGGACCAGCGCCGGCGCCTCGACGGCGGCGAACACCGACGCCGGCGACGCCCCCTCGAGCGAACGGTGCGAGCGTACGCCGGCGACGCCGGTGCACCAGTCGAGCGCAGCGCGCTGCATGCTGGCCAGGTCGGCCCACTCGCGCCCGCTCCACATCGAGTCCCTGACGTAGGGCATCTGGCGTTCGACCCGAGGTTTGTCCTTTGGTTTCAAGGCTCTTGCCGGGTCGACGAGACAGCCGTAATGGGCGGCGAGCTCGGCATAGGAGCGGTTCAGCAGCGGGTCGTAGATGTCCGGCTTTATAACCCCGGTCTTCAGGTTGTCGCTCACCAGCCGACGCGGGGCGCCACCGAAGAACGCGAACGCCTCGACATGGCACGCCGTCCAGGTGCGCTGGTCCATCCTGAGCACCGGCCGCACGAACATGTAGCGGCTGCACGCCAGCACGATCACGAACGCCCACACCCGCCGGGCCCGTTGGGCGAGCGGGCCCAGCCACGTGCCCAGGTAGCCGTAGTCGACCTGGCCTTCCTCCCCCGCGGGGACCTCGGGGCGCGGTGGGGTGGCGATGTTGCGCAGGTTGTCTTCTGGCAGCTCCCGCCATATGTAGCGCCGGAAGCTCGAGACGCTCACCTCGAGGCCGTGCTCGTCGCGCAGGCGCTGGTGCACGGTCGTGGCGGTGCTGGTCTTCAGCATCTCTTCGATCTCGGAGCGGTGGGCCTCGATGGTGGCGTGGGTGAGGCTGCGCTGGCGGGGGTCGACCAGCTCGGGGAACCACCCGCGCGCGAGCTCGGCCCAGCGCTGCACCGGCACCTGCTCGCCACCGGGCACATAGCCCTCTGACTCCGCCTTGGCGGTGTACTTGGCGACGGTGCCCCGGTCCACTCCGAGGCTCCGGGCCACCTCGGCCTTCTTCTGGCCGGCGTGCCAGTGCACGAGGATCTCAACGATGTCGATCACTGTGAAACTTCTCCTTGTCATTGGCGCTCCTCGCCTCGACGGACGAGAACGCGACTAGTGGAACAAGGAGCCCGAGTGGTGGATCCCCCGCCTCAGAACTGCGGGATTACTTGAACGTCGGGGTGCTGGATAACTTGAACGCAGCCCCGCTGGACTGCGGGATTACTTGAACGCCGACA
>PMWT01000214.1 GCA_003166025.1 Acidimicrobiaceae bacterium
CGTACCGCCGGCCAGTTCCGTCTCTTCGCCGACGTCCTCGAGGAGGGCTCGCTGCTCGAGGTGACCATAGACACCCGTCGCGCCGCGGACGAACCCGGCGGCCCCCGGCCCGAAATACGCCGCACGAGCGTGGGCATCGGGCTCGTGGCCGTGTTCGGCGCCTCGAACTTCCCTCTGGCCTTCGGGGCCGCCGGGACGGACACGGCAGCGGCGCTGGCCGCCGGGTGCGCGGTCATCGCCAAGTCCCACCCGCTGCACCCCCGCACCTCGGAGGCGGCGGTGGCCACGGTCCGGGCGGCGTTGGTGGAATGCGGGTGGCCGGTGGCCTCCCTGCAGCTGGTCCATGGGCTCGACGTGGGGGCGGCGTTGGTCCAGGACCGCCGGGTGCGGGCCGGCGCCTTCACTGGTTCGCGCGCCGGGGGCCGTGTGTTGTTCGACATCGCCTGCCGCCGGCCCGCTCCTATACCGTTCTACGCCGAGCTGGGCAGCCTCAACCCGGTCGTGGTGACACCGGGCGCCGCCACCGCCCGGGGCCGCGAGCTCGGGCTGTCCCTAGGGGCGTCCATGACTTCGGGGGTCGGGCAGTTTTGCACGAAGCCCGGGCTGGTGCTGGTGCCCGCGGGCGGCACCGGCGCCGCCCTGCGCACGGCGATGGCCGAAGTCATATCCGCCCAGGCCGCCGGCATCATGCTCGGCGAGCGCCTGGCCCAGGGCTTCGCCGCCGGCAACGCCCATCTCGCTTCCCTGCCCGGGGCCCGCCAGACCGCCCAGGGCGCGGCGCCGACCGGTCCTGGCGGCGCCTTCGGGGTGGCGAGCCTGTGGGAGGTCCCGGCCACCACCGCCATATCGCAGCCCGAAGAGGTGCTCGAGGAGTGCTTCGGGCCGACGGGCGTGGTGGTCGGGTACCACGGCACGGCCGAGCTCCTCGAGGTGCTCGGAGCCGTCGAAGGCAGCCTGACCATAAGCCTGCACTCGGAGCCGGACGAGGCCGAACTGGCCCGCCAAGTCCTGCGGGTCGCCCGCCGCCGGGCCGGCCGGCTCCTCGGCGCGGGGGTGCCCACGGGCGTGGCCGTGACCTGGGCCACCCACCACGGCGGTCCCTGGCCGGCCACCACGGCGCCGCTGCACACCTCGGTCGGGGCCCACGCCATCCGCCGGTTCCTGCGCCCGGTCGCGTTCCAGGACATCGACGGGGCCTTCTTACCGCCGGAGCTGGCCGACGACAACCCTCTCGGCATAATCCGGCGGGTGGACGGCCGCCTGACGCGCAAAGCGGTCGGGGCCGGGCCGGGGAGGGAGGCCCAGTGACCCGGGCCGCGGCCGAACCCGTGCTCGAGGTCCGGGCGACGCTGGGAGAGGGGCCGGTGTGGGACGACCGGGAACAGCGGCTGCTCTTCGTGGACATCATGAGCGAGCGTGTCCACTGGTTCCACCCCGACAGCGGGGACCATTCCTCGTCTGCGGCCGACGGGCCGGTGGGCGCCGTCGTGCTGCGTGAGGACGGCGGCCTGGTGCTGGCCCGCCACGACTGCTTCGTCCACGCCGGGCCCCGGGGGGAGGGGCGGGCCGTCGTCGAGGGCTTCAGGGCCGACGGCAGCGCCGTGCGGTTCAACGACGGGAAGGTCGACCCGTGGGGCCGGTTCGTGGCCGGCACCATGTCGTGGGAAGAAGCAATGCCCGCTGGGGCGCTGCACATGCTCTGGCCCGATAACACGGTCACCACGCTCCTGGAAGGCGTGACCATATCCAACGGCCTGGCCTGGAGCGCCGAGGGCGACGTCTTCTACTACATCGACTCGCCCACCCGCCGGGTCGATGCTTTCCACGTAAGTCCCATCAGCGGCACCATCAGCGGTCGGCGGACGGTGGTCGAGATAGGCGACGTTTTCCCCGACGGGATGGCGATCGACGACGAGGGATGCCTCTGGGTGGCGCTCTGGGACGCCGGGCTCGTGCGCCGGTACGCACCGGACGGCCGGCTGCTCGAGGTCGTCGACGTCCCCGAGGGCGGTCACGTCTCGAGCGTGGCCTTCGGGGGGGCCGGGATGTCCACTCTCTACATCACGACGGCACGGGCCGGGCTGACCGAGGCCGAACTGGCACGGGCATCCCACGCCGGGGACCTGTTCGCCCTCGAGGTCCCCGTCACCGGCCCGGCGCCCTTCCGGTTCGCGGGCGGGCCGTCGTGAGAGCGGCCGTCCTACGCGCCCCGGGCCGCCCGCTGGAGATCGAGGACCTGGATCTCGGCCCGCCCCACGCCGGTGAACTGCTTGTGCGGGTCGAGGCCGCCGGCGTGTGCCACACCGAGCTCCACTACATGTCGGGCGACATCCCCTGCCCCCTGCCCATCGTCCTCGGCCACGAGGGCACCGGCGTGGTGGAAGAGGTCGGTGCCGGGGTGGATGACGTTGCCGCCGGCCAGCGTGTCGCCTTCACCTGGCGGCCCCGCTGCGGCCAGTGCGAGTACTGCGTGACCGGCCGGCCGGTGATGTGCGTGTACGGCCGGGTGCAGGCCCGCAGTGGTGGCTTGATGGACGGGACCAGCCGCCTGCGCCGGGGCGAGGAGGAGGTCCACCATTTCCTGGGCGTCTCCTGTTTCGCCGAGTACGCCGTGGTGTCCCGCCGTGCCGTCGTCCCCCTACAGGCGGACATCCCGGCCACCATCGCCGCCATTGCGGGCTGCGCGGTGGTCACCGGGGTCGGGGCGGTGGTGAACGTGGCCGCCGGCCAGGGCTCGGTCGCCGGCCGCCCGATGCTGGTCCTGGGCGCGGGCGGGGTCGGTTTGTCGGTGGTGATGGGCGCCCACCTGGTCGGCGCCGCGCCAATAGTGGTGGTCGACGTCGCCCGGGACAAGCTGGACCTGGCGCAGAGCTTGGGCGCCACCGACGTCGTCGACGCCTCCCAGGTCCCGCCCGAAGAGCTGGTGGGCACGCTCCAGGCCCTTACCGGTGGCGGCGCCGAGGTCGCTGTTGACGCCGTGGGCAGCCCGGTCACCATGGCCCAGGCGTTCGCCGCCCTGCGGCCCGGCGGTACGGTCATCGCTGTCGGGCTCTCGTCCACCTCGGCCGCCGCCGCCGTGCCCATCAACGAGCTCGTGCAACAGCAGAAACACCTCGTAGGCAGCCTGTACGGGTCGGCCAACCCGAGCCTGGACCTACCCCGGATCCTCGCCCTGTACCGCAACGGCCGCCTGCCGCTGGACAAGCTCCTTGGGGCCACCTATGCCCTCGACGAGGTGCAAAAGGCGTACGACGAGCTGAAGAGGGGCACCGTGGGCCGTTCCGTGGTCGTGCCGGGATAAGGCCGGGGGGACAGTTGAGCGCCCAGGCTGGTACGACCACCGGACCGTTCGCCACCTACCCCAGCCTGCGGGGCCGGGTGGTGCTGATCAGTGGGGGCGCCACGGGCCTGGGGGCCGAGTTCGTGGCCCAGTTTGCCGCTCAGGGCGCCCGGGTGGGGTTCGTGGACATCCTGGACGACGCCGGCCAAGCCCTGGTGGAGACCGTCGCCGCCACCGGCTCGCCCCGGCCCGTCTACAGGCATGCCGACGTCCGCGACCTCGCCGTCTTCCAGGGGGTGATCGGCGAGATGGCCGATGCCCTCGGCCCTGTGGCGGTGCTCGTCAACAACGCCGCCAACGACACCCGCCACAGCGCGGACCAGGTCGACGAGGACCTGTGGGACGAGCGCATCCGCGTCAACCTCACCCACTACTACTTCGCCACCCGGGCGGTGGCGCCCATGATGCGCGCCGCCGGGCGGGGGTCGGTGGTCAACCTGGGCTCGATCAGTACCCATATCAAGCTTCGCGACCTGGTGGTCTACCGGACGGCGAAGTCAGGGGTCGAGGGGCTGACCCGTGCCCTGGCACAGGAGCTCGGGCCCTTCGGCGTCCGGGTCAACTGCATCATCCCCGGCTGGGTCATGACGGCGCGCCAATTGGCTCACGCCGTCGATGCCGAGGCTGCCGCCACCATCGTCCGCGAGCAGGCCCTGGCGCCCCGGCTCATGCCCGACGACATCGCCCGCATGGCGCTCTGGTTGGCGGCCGACGACAGCAAGGCTTGTACTGGCCAAAACTGGGTCGTCGACGGCGGTTGGCTTTGAGGCGTTTAGCCCAAGGCGTGCGAGGTCTCGGCTACGGCAGCCAGTTCTGTGGCCAGATCGGCTCCCGCGGCGCAGACGAGCGTGGGCGAGCCGATCGTCCACGGCTTACCGCGCAGGTCCGTGACGGTGGCGCCCGCTTCGCGCGCCAGGGCCGTTCCGGCGGCGATGTGGAGCGGCGGCGCGCCCATGAAGACGCAGGCGGCGAGCCTGCCGGTGGCCATGTACGCCAATGCCACTGTTGAGCCGAAGCACCTGAAGTCCCACTTGTCGGCCCGTACCAGCTCGGCCACGAAGCGGGCGGCACCGTCCCTGCGGGGCCCGGCGGCCGGGAACCCGTCGACGGTGATGGTCTGGCTCTGGGCGCTGGTCGAGATCGGCTCCCAGGTCCCGTCTTTGAGCGCGAAAGCCCCGCGGGGGTGTTCGGCGCAGTAGACGGCGCCACTGGAGCCGTCGGCCACCGCGCCCAGAGTTACCTGGCCCTCTTCGACCAGGGCGACGTTCACCGCGAACAGGGGTATGGCGGAGGCAAAGTTCCTGGTCCCGCAGATCGGGTCCACGAGCCAGTAGGGCGTGCCCGGGGTTGGTTGGCCGCCCCTCTCCTCGCCCACGACGGGGAAGCCGAAGGCCCGGCCGAGGACGTCCCGGACCGTGTCTTCGACGGCGATGTCCGTCGCCGTGACGAGGTCCCTACCACCTTTGGACCGGATGTCGCCGGCTCCGGCCCGACTGAAAGCAAGCCGAAGACCGGCCTCGACGGCGCTCACGGCAGCCTGGGTCTCCCGTCGGAAGTCGCTCTTCAGGTTTAGTGCCACTCCAGAGAAACTAGTGCCGGCACCATGACCATTTATGACCGTTCTCGCCTTGGCGGTCCGGCGCCGGGCAGTGATGAAGGGCTTTCAGGCACCGGGGGCATAGCGCCGAGGTGCCCCGGGCAGGGACGGTGACCACGGCTATGCCCACCTTCTTAGCCAGGTGGCGCAGGGCCTTGAGCAGTTCGGAGCGCACAGCATTGGAGCACCGGGTGTTGGTCAACTTGCCGAGGCCGCGGCTTTCCATTGTCCGCAGGTCCTCGGCGTAGATGACGCTGGCCTGGTTGGCCAGGGCCTGGTCCACCAGCCAGCGGGCCCCGGCCCAAGCGAGGGCGCGGTTTAGGTGCCCCTGGCGGGCGGAGACCAAGGCGATCTCTGTTTTGAGGAACTCGGACCTGGCCCTGAGGCCGGGGGCTTCCCCACCGGCCAACAGCTTGTCGAGCTGCTGGAGCTTGGCGGCCAGCACCTCTCTTTGCCGGCGCAGCCGGTGGACCTTGGCGCCAGCCCCCGGGCATGCGAACACGAAAGGCTTGCCGTCTGTGTGCACGTTGCCGGTCGCCTTTTCGAAGTACCACCTGGCCCAGCGGCACCGACTGGCGCAGCCGGCGCACCACCTGTTCCTCAACTGTCCTGCGGAACCGGTCGGTCAGGTATACCCCCAGCAGTTGGGGACAGGCCCAGCCCAGTCGGCGACCGGCCATGTAGGCCTTGGCGGGAAGAAGCCTACCGTCAAGGCCTTTGCCGGCTCTGAGGGCAGCCAACCCCTCGGGGCCATAGTGCTCTGCCAGCATGATCTGGCCAAGCTCGCCCGTTAGGTCTATGGCGTAGCCCACCCTCTCAGCTACTGCCGAGGCCGAGAGCAGCTGGCCCGTTCCCAGGTCTTTGCCGTTAGCGGCCCGGCAGGTGGCGGTGGAGACAAGCTCTTCAGGCTTGGGCGACATTGGTCCTCGTTGTCGCCGTTGCATTGTTGGGCACTATCACCACCTTGCCACGGGGGTGGGACCGTTATTGGTGGTGCGCACGACCGCCTCGGTATACCCACCCCATCTTCCCTAGGAGAATTGAGAACCGTTGTGTACCCTCGGTGCGTCAGTGCCGGGCGCGGACGTGCGCCGTGCTGTGTGGGCCCCCCGGCCCGACATCGAACCTAGGAGAGGACGAGTATGAGCGGTTTGAGGTGGTCAGGTCCGACTTTGAGCACCCGGTGGCGGGCGGTGGCGGCGTTGGCATTGACCACGATGGCCATGCCCGCCTTGGCCCTGGTCACCGCGGCACCCTCGGCGGCGGCCGGTGACCAGGCCAAGGCGGCTGCGCCGGCCCGTACTTCGGAGGCCAGCCCTGCGGACGCCACTGCCCGGACCGTGGCGCCGGGTGTCGCCATCCTCGACCTGGACAGCCGCCGTGGTTTTCTCGGGGCTCCCAACGGCGAGCCTTTGGCCCCGGTCATGAGCGCCGACGGCGACCACGCCATCTGGCAGTACAACAACTACAACGGCGCGTTCGGCTTGGTCTGGCGTGACCTGAGCACGGGACGGACCATCGTGCGCCAGGGCCTCTGGCCGTACGGCGCCGACATTTCTGCCAATGGCACGTTCGTCGTTTATGCCTCTGCGGCGCAGACGGCGCAAAGCGGCCTGGTGACAGGCATGAACGTATGGCTGTGGGACACCCAGACCGGTCAGCTCACGCTGGTCAACCGGGCCGCCACCGGCAAGAGCGTCAATGACGGGGTGGTCAAGGGCCTGCATATCAGCTCCGACGGCGACTATGTCGTCTTTGCCTCTACGTCGCAATTATTGGCCCCCGACGGTTATAAAATGTGCGTGTCCCAGTGCAATAACGGCTCGGGATATGTGTACCTGTACGACCGGCTCAACGCGACGCTGCGGGCCGTGCCCAAGCGGGCCTCCTTCGGCGCCTCTCCCTCCCTGGCCTACCCGGTCGTCTCCGGCAACGGCGACATCGTCGCCTTCCATGCCGGGGACGAGGTCGACGTGTGGTCGACGGTCACCAACAAAGTTTTCATGGTGACCTTCCAAAGGAACATCGGCATGTCGGACGCCAATTCCCTGGCCATTTCGGCCGACGGCAACGTCCTGGTCAACAGCGGGCCGGGCGGTACCGGGGTCGTCCAGCTGACCGCGACGGCCGGCAGCTACCGCCTGGAATGGGCGTACTACGACAAGGCCGGGGGGCCCCAGCTCGACAGCAGCTCACTGTCGGGCGATGGGAGCGTCCTGGCGTTTTTCGGGGCGCAGGGCCAAGCGGGCTGGGGCCACTGGCCGTTGTGGCGCGTCGAGCTGCCCAAAGGGTCGATGCAGTTGGTCTCGGCGCCGCCGGTCGCCTCGGGCCTTGACCTGCAGCCGGCTGTTTCCGGGTTCGGGGACCAGCAGGTCACCGTGAGCGCCGACGGGGCGCAGATCGCGGCCCTGGCGTGCTCGCTCAAATTGCCCACCGCCCAGGCCCAGGGCTGCCCTTTGCGGGCAGACGTGTACCGCTGGACTGAGTAGTCGAGCGTTTGGACTGAGTAGCCGATCGTTGCGGGAGCGCTCGGGCCCGGGAACGGTACGTCGTTGGGCCGAAACCGTCCGATTTGGCCCGCCGTCAGGACCATGTAAGGCCCTTTGTCCCTGGCTCACGGGCACAAGGGCCATGGCCCCGGCGGCTGGTGGAAATTTAGATTGGGCCCTATGCCATCCGGCGTTGACCGCCCAAGCGTCCATCCCCCCAACGACCCGGGCATCCATCCGCCCACCGAGCAGTACATACAGGCCATCTCCAACTTGGCAGACGAAGGGGCCCCGGTCATACAGGCGCGGTTGGCCGAACGGGTGGGGCATTCGGCGCCCACGGTCTCCGAGATGGTGCACCGCCTGCGGGACGCCGGGCTTGTCGAGTTGAACGGGCATGCCCTGGCCCTTACCGGCTCGGGCCGAGAACTGGCCGCACGGGTCGTCCGCAAGCACCGCCTGGCCGAACGGCTCCTGTCCGATGTGATCGGCCTGGCCTGGCACAAGGTTTACGCCGAGGCGGACCGCTGGGAGCACGTCATCTCCGACGAGGTCGAAGAGCTCATGGTCGAGGTGCTCGGGCACCCGACCACCTGTCCCCACGGGTACCCCATCCCGGGATCGGGTTTCGAGCCGGTGCCTACGAGCCTGCTGGCCGATGCCAAGGTGGGCGACCGCGTCCGGCTCAACCGCGTGATGGAAATGGTCAACTTCGATGCCAAGGCGCTCATCTACCTGGAGGAGCACAACTTCCTCCCCGGGTGCGAGGCCACCGTCATCGCCCAGGGCCCGGACTCCAGCCTGGTCCTAGAGGTCGGCGACACTACCGTGGTGATGGGGACCTCGCTGGCCGAGCTGCTCTGGGTCACATCGGCGGACGGGCCGGACGATAGGGCAAAAGTCATCGCTCTGCGGGCAAAAGCTCGGCGCTGACGATGCCTCCGGTGACGCCGTAGTCGGTCGAAAGCCCGAAGACGGCTCCTATCGGGGCAGAACGGCGGTCAGCGCCCGGCGCGACGAGATGTCGAGCTTCATATACGTGTTGCGCAGGTGGTACTCGACGGTCTTGACCGAAACGAAAAGCCGGTTGGCCACTTCACGGTTGGTCAGCCCGGTGGCGACCAATCTGGCCACCGCCAGCTCGGCCCGGCTGAGCCCCAGCAGGGTCGCCGTGCTGTCCGGCGCGGCGGTGACTTCCAAGGCCGCCAGTTCGGTGGCGCAGGCCTGTACATAAGGGTCTGCTCCCAGGCCGGAAAAGACGCGGTGCGCGTTCTCGAGTTGGGCCACTGCCCCCGGCGGGTCTCCGGCGGCCCGCAAACGGCGACCGTCGTCGAGGCTTAAGAGCGCATGTTCGAACGGCATCGGCACCTCGGGCTCGCTCGAGTGGGCCAGTGCGAAAGCCGCCGCGGCCGGGGTGGCGTGCCCCGCGGCGGCGGCGAGGTTGCCCCGGCAACGGGCCAGGGCCAGGGCCGCCGACGCCAGACCGCCCTCGGGGACGGCCGCCTCGAACTCGTCGAGCGCGCCCCGGGCGTCGTCCAGGCGGCCCAGGCCCACCAGTGCGTCCACTTCCATGGCTCTCCAGTTGAGGATGCCGGGGCACCCGCCGGCACCGAGCCGTCCGGTAGCGAGCCACCCGGCACCGGACCGCCCGGCGGCGCGCACCGGCTCTATGGCGCTCAGCACCCCGCCCAGGTCGCCGCGCGCCGTCGCCAGGGACGCGCCTGCTATAGCCGCCGACGCCACCGCCAGCAGCACCGGAGCGTGCTCGGCCGCGGCCCGCGCCGCTGCGACGTGCGCTCCGGCGGCGGGCCACTGGCCGCGCCAGGCGAGGACCTGGGCGGCACGTGCGTGTGCCCGGGCCAGGTCCAGGGGCCGGTCGGCGTCTTGCGCCCATGAGGTTGCCAGCTGGGCGTAGGTGACGGCGGCGTCCCAGTCGCCCCGGCGGAAATAGGCGTCGCTCAGATGGGACAGGCACGGCCCCGGGTAGGTCGAAGGCAGCCCGGTGCGCAGCCGGGCGGCGGCGACGCCGAGGTCGGCGATGGCTCCCGGCAGGTCGTCGCTGTAGAGCTTGAGCATGCCCCGCATGATGAGGACGTCGAGCTCGTACATCTGCACCTCGCTCCCCGGGCCCGGAAGGAAGTTGAGGACGGCCAAGCCCTCACGGCTGCGGCCGGCGGCGGCGAGGCCGTAGGCCTGTGCGGCTCGGGCCACGGCCCGCAGCGGCGAGCCGGCCTCGGTGGCGCCCACCGCTCGGTCCCCCCACTCCAGTGCCTGATCGGCGCGTCCGGATATGACCATCCAGTTGGTCATCGATGTCGCCGCCCGCGCTCCGATTTCCCGCTCGGTGCCGGGATCGTGGCCTTCCCAGGCCGCCAGCAGGCGGGCTTCGGTGTTAGGCGAGCAGGCAAAGACGCCCAGCAGGCCGGTCAAAGCATCACGGCGAGCACTGTTGGTCTGGCAGGAAGCCAGGGCCCGTGATGCCGCCGCTGTATCGGCGGCGGCGAGGTGGGTCGCGGCGGCATCGAGCAGCCTGCGTTCGCGGTCTTCGGCGGACGCGGACAGGGACGCCGCCTGCTCGAGGGCCCAGGCCGCCGCCCCGATGTCGCCGCCGGCCCGGCTGACCAGGGCGGAGGCCTGGAGCTCGGTGGCCAGCGCCTCATCTGGTCCTAGCGTCGCCGCCACCCGGTGGACCAGACCCGCGTGGCCGACCACATGCTGAGCCGCCCGGGCGTGCAGCCCCCGCCGCCGCGTCGGGCTGAGATCGGCGTAAACCGCGGCCCGGTAAAGCGGGTGGTCGAAAGCCAGCTCTCCTAGCGCGGCACCTTCGCTCATCAGGCCGGCGGCGACGACGGCGTCCACTTCCGGGCCCGCAGCAGGTAGGTCGGCGACCGCAGCGATCGTGGGCGCCGGCGCGTGCTGGCCCAGGACCGAAGCGGCGGCCAGGAACGCCTGAGTTGACGCCGACAAGCCTGCGGCCCGGGCCAGGATCACCGCCGACAGCTCTCTGGGCGCGGGCAGGCCGACGGCCTCGGTGCTCAGCCCGTCGACGCCGATCTCATCGAGCAATGCCCGGCAGTACAGGGCGTTGCCCTCGGTGTGGGCGACTAACCGGGACGCTCCCCGCGGTGACAGGGCCCCGAGGCCCAGCGCGCGGGCCAGTTCGGTGAGCTCGACGGGACTGAGCCCTCCCAGGCGGAGCCGAGTGACCCGCGGGTCGCCGGCTACGAAGCGTGCCCAACCGGTGTCAGCCATCCCACCGACGCGGGCCGTCGCTACCGTGAGCACCTTGTCGGCCCGGAGGCGCCGTAAGGCAAACAGTATGGCCCCCAATGACGACCGGTCGGCCCAGTGCAGATCCTCGATGGCGAGCACCACGACCCGACCGTCGGCCTGCAAAGCGTCGAAAAGGTCCAATAGTTGCGCCCCGACCGCCATCGGGTCCGCTCCCGGCTCTGTCCGCGCCTCGTGACGTAACTGGTCCACGACCCCATATGACAGGAGCGTCTCCGCCTCGTCGGCCCCCACCTCCACCACGACGGCGTCCTCTAAAGACCGGAGGAACTCCGAGACCAGAGCCGATTTTCCCGCGCCCGCCTCGCCCTCCACGTAGACCACCTGGGGGTGACCGAGCCCGGCCGCGGCCAGGCGTTCGTCCAGGACGTGCAGCTCTCTTTGCCGCCCGACAAAGCTTTTAGGGGAACTCGACGAGGCCAACCTGGGGGGGCCCAAGAAGCCATGCTATGCCCCGCCGACACCCGGCTCCCGTCCCGGGGTGAGGCGGGTTCGGTAGCCTGGCCGGCGATGGCCATTGCGGGTGTGCCTGCTCAGCGTCCCCACTTACGCCTGGGGTCTTGCGTCGTGACGGCGGGAATGGTGGCCGGTCTGGTGGTCACCGTACCCACAACTATGGCGGCGGCTGCGACCGCTTCTCCGGTACCGTCGGCCGGGTGCGCCGGGATCCCGGTGCCGAGCGTGCTGCCCACGCCAGCCGCTGTCGCCGCCCCGGTCGGCTCCGGCGCCGTGCAGGTGCCCAGGGACGAGCCCCCTCATGGCTCACCGGTCGAGTGGTGGTACTTCAACGGGCACCTGCGAGGCACGGCCCCTTCGGGGCAGGTGCGCTGCTATGGCTTCGAGTACGTGACCTTCCAGATCCTGGGCCTGACCCCTCTGCCGGCCTACGCAGACGACTTTGCCGTCACCGACCTGTCACGGCGCAACTTCCATTATGGCGTGCGGACGGCCCTCGGCCTGGTCCCCGCCACCAAGGGTTCCTTCTCATTGCAAACCGACGGTTGGTCCATGAGCGGGGGGAGGGGGCGGGACACCCTGCACGCCGGTCTGCCGGGTTACACCCTCGACCTACACCTCCAGGCCACCGAGCCCGCCGTCCTGGAGGGCACCGACGGAGCCGTCTCGCTCGGGTCGATCGGCATCTCCAAGTACTACTCGTGGACCTCGTTGCTCACCACGGGCACCATGGTCGACCATGGCGTGAGCCTGAAGGTCAGCGGGCTGTCGTGGATGGACCACGAATGGGGGCCGCTCGACCTCACCGCGGGCGGCGGCTGGGACTGGTTCAGCGTGCAGCTTTCCAACGGTCAGCAGTACATGCTCTATTTCATCCGCGACCGGAAAGACAAGATCGTTTCGAGTTTCGGTACCCATATCAGTTCTACCGGTAAGTCCGCCCGCCTGTCCCCGCTGAGCGAGATCGTGACCGGCTCCTGGCATAGCCCGGTGACCGGCATCACCTACGGCTCGGGCTGGCACCTCATCATCCCGGGTGGGCACCTCGATATCACCCCGGACCTGAAGGACCAGGAGCTCGACCTCCGCAGTACCCAGGGAAATGCGTACTGGGAGGGCGACGTCACCGTGCAGGGCAGAGCCGACGGTGCGCCGGTGAGCGGCGTCGGCTACACCGAGCTCAACCCACCGGGGGCGGTAAAACCGCCCGCCGCTCAGCTGCCAGGACTGTGACCCCGGGGGCCCGGCCCTACGCCGACCGGCCTGGTCCACGGAGCTCGGCCGCCGCGGCCAGGCGCGTGAACAGATCGGCAAATATGGCGTCGCGCCGCACCTCAACGACCTCACCGATTAGGTGGCGGCGGGGGCCCGACGACCACGTCATCCCGTCTGTGAGGACCGGGCTGTGGGCCAGCACGGTGGTGGACCAGGACGCGTCGAGGGCCCACCCGACGGCAGCCAGGTCCCAGATGACCCTCGACACCCCGGCGGCACCGTCCACGTTTTCCGCGTAACGTCGAGCGAGGAACTCGCCGATCCTGCCCGCCGGGCGGACGAAATGGTCGATCTCGTCCCGGGTGGTTATTAGATGGTCGGCTACGTCGGCGCACGGGACGTGCACCAGGGCCACCCCGGAGTCGAACAGCAGGCGCGACGCGTACAGGTCTTGGCGCAGGTTGAACTCGCGGGCGCTCGGCCAGTGCAGGGCGTTACCGCCGAGCCAAATAACTATTACCCGGTCGAGGATCTCGGGCGCCAGGAGCAACGCGTTGCTGACGTTCGTGGGCGCCCCTATCGCCACGACGTAGAGCGGGCCCCCGTTTGTCGACAAAGCACGGCGGACGAGATCCTCCGTGGCGGGGTTCGGACGAGCCGCCCGGGTGTCGCTCAGCCACTCTGTGGCGCCCTCGTGCACAGGAGTAGTCCCATCGCCGACCAGGGCCATGATCCTGCGGATCTCGTCGTAGCTCTTGCGCATCCCGTCACCGGGGCCCCTTGACTTCTCGTTATGGAACGGAGCCGCGTACACCGCTTCAAGGCTCACCCGGTCGGGGGAAAGCAGGACGTGGACGAGGGCGAACTGGTCGTCGATCTCATTGAACGTGTCCGTGTCGAGGACCATGCGAGGCAAGCCCTCGCCCGGCTGGCGGCTTGGTCCTCGGGTGAGCAGCGGGACGAGGTCGGCCCCCCGCTCCGGCGCGCTCACACGGTCCCCGACCGGGCTCATAGGCCGATTTCATGGCGCAGGGCTTGCGTAGGACCGGAGCCGGGACCGACGTTCCAACGTCCCCACGCGCCCAGCCCCCCCAGGGGGTCGGGGCCCCAGTACACCGGGACGTGGACGAGGCAGAGCCCGTCATGTGAGAACGCCTTTTCCATGGCTTGCTCCAGCTCCGCCACGGTCGTGCCCCCCCAAAAAGCGGCCACGCCCTCCACCGAGCGGGCCCAGGCCACGTAGTCCACGGGCACATGGTCCCAGGTGGCGTGTTCGCCGCCGGGCCCGTAGTGGTCGCGCTGCAGGGTGGAAATGGCGCCCATCCGCCGGTTGTCCAGGACGACGATGCAGCCCCGGGCGCCGTGGGCGACGCCGTCGATGAGCACCTGTGGGTTCATGGTGAACGAGCCGTCCCCCGTCACCGCCATGGCTCGGAACTTCTTATCCGGGCTGTGCACCGCCGCCGTGGCCAGCACGGCCGATACCGCAAAACCCATGTAACTGGCCCCGGTCTCGGTGAAAGTGCGCCCCAGGCGGTCGTCCTCGACGACCTGGAACCCGTTGGCCTGCACGTCGCCGGCATCGAAAAAGGCCACCACATCACGTTGTCTCGCCATGTCCGTTACGACTTTGATGGCCGCCGGCTGGGAAAGGACATGAGCGCGCCAGACGTCGTCGAAAAGGCCGGGGCACCTGTAGCGCAGGGCCTTGAACCCGTCCCATTCACGTTTTTTCGCCTGGCACGCCGCCAGCCACACCGACGGGGTACCGTCTGCTCGCGGGCGGGCCTGGCCCATGCCGGCGGACTGGTGCCGGACCTCCTCGATGAGGCGGTCGAGCGTGGCTACCGCGTCACCCACTAGAGCGGTCGTGCGCTGGTAGTGCATGGCCGCGTCCGTACTGGCATTGACGTTGACCACGTACTGGACGCGCGGGTAGCCCGTGCGTGACGAGTCCGACTGGCAAACGGCGCGCGTACCGATGGCCAGGAGAAGGTCGGCTTCCTCCATGGCGTAGTTGCCACCGATGGAGCCCTTGGACCCCCCCACCGTCATGTTGCGCGGGTGATCGTACGGCAGGACGCCGCTCACGAGCGGGCTGGTGACAGCCACGCCGTCGACGAGGTCGAGCAGGCGGTCGATCTGCGGGCCGGCGTGGCGCGCCCCGCCGCCCACTTTGACCACGACGCGCTCGGCCGTCAGCAGCAGGCGGGCGGTGCGCTCGTAGGCCCCGTCGAGCTCAGCCGCCGCCCCGAGCACGGGCGGGGCGCCCTCGGGGAGCTCGTCCAGGTTGAAGCCGGCGATCACCGCCGGCTGTATGTTTATCGGCAGCAGCAGGAAAAATGGCCCCGCCTGATATGGGTGGTCGACGACGTCGGCCCCCCGGCGCAGGGCGGTCGGCAGGGCGGCGGGCGTGTGCAGCGAATAGGCACCACCGCCCATGGTCGAGCACAGGCGCAGGAAAAGGCCCTGCTCGGGGCGAGGGATCTGTTGCATATTGGGCCCCTCGTCCTCGGTCGTCTCGTCGCCGTAGATGTGCCACACACCGATGCCGTCGCTGGCCGCCGCCAGCGAGGCCGCCAGCGCCTGCAGCGCACCTGGCCCGATGGAGGTGACGACGGCCGCCTTCTCGCCGGTGACCCAGCGCAGGGCGGCGGCGGCGTGGGCGGCCTCGGCTTCGTGGCGGACGGCCATGGTGCGCACGACGCCATGCTTCTCGTAGGTGCGCAAGGCGTCGGCGAAAGCGGTCGTCCCGTGCCCGAGCACACAGATGTAGGTGCGCACTCTCAAGCTGAGCAGACCGAGCACCACCGCCTCCGCCACGGCGATATCGGCCCGGCGCGGCAACGCCCCCGAGGCGCGGGCCGGGGCCAGGCCGCCGGCGCCGGCGATGGCCGCCGCTCTCTCCTCGCACTCTGCTGAAGGCGTGCCGACGCCGCCGAGCGGCATGCGGGCCGCGGGCCCCGTGCTACCAGCCACGGCGTCACTGTACCGGCGCGTAGTGCCCGCCCTTGACAGATCGGCCAGACCCTTGACAGATAGGC
>PMWT01000075.1 GCA_003166025.1 Acidimicrobiaceae bacterium
TCATCGTCGACACCTACGGCGGCATGGCCCGTCACGGTGGTGGCGCGTTCTCAGGCAAGGACCCCTCCAAGGTCGACCGCTCCGCCGCGTACGCAGCCCGGTGGGTGGCCAAACATGTTGTAGCTTCCGGTGCCGCCAGCCGCTGTGAGGTGCAGATCGCCTACGCCATCGGCGTGGCCCGTCCGGTTTCGTTGATGGTCGAGCTTTTCGGCACCGAGCGGGTGAGCCCGGACAAGATCACCAAGGCCGTGGACGACATCTTCGACCTCCGTCCCGCCGCCATAATCCGCGACCTCGACCTGCGTCGGCCCATCTACCGGCGCACAGCCACGTACGGGCACTTCGGGAGGACGGACAAGGAGTTCACCTGGGAGGTGACCAGCCGCTTGGCCGAGTTCAAAGGGGCGGTTGGCCTCTAGTCCGTTGCCCGGCCCGCCCATGGCCGGGGCCCTCGCGGCCCCGGCCCAGGTCGCCCGCGTGCTCCCGGAAGTGGCCGGGTTCGACAGGGAGCTCGACTATGCGGTACCGGCCGAACTGGCCGCTGACGTGCGGGCGGGGAGCATCGTTCGTGTGCCCCTCCAGGGCCGTACCGTGCGGGGCTGGGTACTGGCCTTTCCCGTTGAGCCCCAGGACGGGTTTGTCCTGCGGCCGCTGGCCAAGGTTGTGGGTTGGGGGCCCGAGCCGAGCCTGTGCGACTTGGCCGGCTGGGCCGCATGGCGCTGGGCCGGGCGCCGCCGCTCTTTGTTGGTCACCGCTTCGCCCCTCACCTCCGTCAGGCAGCTGCCTCCAGGGCGGGACGGGCCCCTGCATGGTGCTTCGGCGCTCGGGGCCCCGCCGGCGCCCGGCAGGGGGCCGGCGGCCAACCCGGGCTCGGCCTCCAGCGCCGGGCCGGTGGGGGAGCGGGGCTCGGGCGAAGCCCGCCAGCTCGTCCAGGACGCGTGGCGAGCGGGCACGCACGTGCTGAGGTTGCCGCCCGTCTACAGCGCCACCGACCTCGTGGAGGCGGCCGCCGAGCACGGCCCGGTCCTGGTTGTGGCCCCGACCAACGGGCGCGCCTCGGCCGGTTGCGCGGCCCTGCGCCGGCGTGGCGCCACGGTCGCCCTGTTGCCCGGGGACTGGGCGCTGGCTCGCGCCGGTACCGACGTCGTGATCGGCGCCCGCGCCGCGGCCTGGGGCCCGTGCCCAGGGCTCGCCTCGATCGTCGTGCTCGACGCCCACGACGAAGGCCTCGTGCAGGAGCAGGCGCCGACATGGGACGCGCCCGCCGTAGCCCGTGAGCGGGCTAGGCGCTCGGCAGTGCCCTGCCTGTGGGTCACTGCGTGCCCAACCCTGGAGCTGCTGGCCGCGGCCGACGACGTCCATGCGCCTAGCCGCGCCGCCGAACGCGCCGGTTGGGCCAGGCTCCAGGTGATCGACCAGCGCCGCTCGGACCCCAGGACCGGTCTCTACTCGGACGAACTGGTGAGCTTGCTACGCGACGGCGGGCAGCGGGTCGTCTGTGTACTGAACCGCAAGGGCCGGGCGCTGCTGCTGGACTGTGCGGCATGCGGAGAGGTGGCCCGGTGCGAGCACTGTGCCGGGGCCGTGCGGCTCATGGGCGAGGCCCTGACCTGCCGTCGTTGTGGCCGGTCGCGACCCCAGGTGTGCGCGTCGTGCGGCTCGGACGCACTGCGGTCGTTGCGGGTGGGGGTTACCCGGGCGCGTGAGCAATTGGAGGCCCTCGCCGGCCGCCCTGTGGGCGAGGTGACCGCACTGACAGCCGGGAAGGAGGACCTCCCCGGCACCGACGTGTTCGTGGGCACCGAAGCCGTCCTGTACCGGGAGAGCGAGCTCCGCCGCCGGGGGGCGGTGGGAGCGGTGGCCTTCCTCGACTTCGACCAGGAGCTGCTGGCCCCGCGCTACCGGGCGGCCGAGGAGGCGCTGGCGCTGCTGGCCCGAGCCTCGCGCCTGGTGGGGGGCCGGGGCCGAGACGGGCGGGTGCTGGTCCAGACGCGCCTCCCCGGCCACCCAGTCATCGAGGCGGCCGGCCTGGCCGGCCCGCAGAGGCTGTCGGAGGCTGAGGAGCCGGTCCGCCGGGCCCTGCGGCTGCCCCCTTTCTCCGCCCTGGCCGTGCTCAGCGGCGCCGGTGCCACCGAGCTCGCCGCCGGTCTGGGGATGCTGGGCGATGACCGGATCGAGGTCAACCCGATCGGCGAGGGCCGTTGGGCGGTCCGGGCACCCGATCACGCTGCGCTGGCCGACGCGCTAGGCGCCGTGGAGCGCCCGGGGGAACGTGTAAGAGCCGAGGTCGGCCCCGTACGCTTCTGACAGTACGCAAAAAGCCCCCCGCCTCGGTAAGGAACTGCCAAACACTCCCGCCGTGGCCACCGGGCCGGGTCAGGCGTGCGGCCAGCCAACCAGGCGGCAGGGGATGGCGGCGTCCTCATCTAGGTGGTAGCTGGCACAAACGCGGTGATAGCCGTCGGCGATCACCATGGGGGCCCCGCGCGACGCGTCGCCCCGCACCAGCAGCACGGGCGAAAGCCGCTCACCGTGTTTGACTTTCTGAATGTCTTTGGCGACGTGGGGGTTGGTGTCGGCTAGGAGCGGGAGGTTGCTGGCCCGCAGCAGGTCCTTGGCCTTGCGGTGGTCCAGAGGGGCATCCTTCAGCGTGTCCACGAGGTGTTTGGCCACCGGCTCGGGTACGACCAAGCTCAGGTAATCGTGGGCGGCGGGATAGTCGTGGTCGTCCGGCTCGGACTTCCAGTGTTCAGTGACGATCATGCCGAGAGACGCTAGTGGGCATGATCCTCGGGCGCCCGCGGCCCGGGCCTCAGCTCTTCACCCGTAACACCGGGTGGGGGAGCAGGACCGGGGAGCTCTCGCGGGTTTCGAGGTAGGGGGCGACAAGCTCGAAAATGGCGTCCCCGACCAGGGCCCGGAGCTCGGGCTGCATGTGGCGCCAGACGGCCGTCGCCCCCCTGAAGGCCTCCGGCGCTTCCGTGCACCACCAGGCGAACTCCTCCCCGCCGGCTCCCCAGTGCTTCCTGTCCCATTGGCCGACGGTCGAGGTCACCGACCCGTCGGGATTGGTGGTGTCCTCGCGCCGTAGAGGGAGCTGCCAACAAACGTCGGGCTTCAGGTCCATCGGCACCTGGTCGCGCTCGAGAGCGGCGCTGTGCAAGGCGCACCCCGGCCCGCGCGGGAAGCCGGGACGGTTGAGGAAGATGCACGCTCCTTCGACCATCCTCGTCACCGTGACGCCTTCAGAGTTGCGCCGGGCGACCCCACCGTGGCGGGCCCGGTCGGCGAACTGCCACTGTTCGGGCGTCAGTGCCCGGGCCGCCGCCTTGACCCGGGCGAGGTCGTCATCACTGGTGAAATGGGCGCCGTAGGAGCAGCACCCCTGCACCAGCTCAGGCGCCGGCCCGGTGAGGACGCCCTGGCAACCGCGACCGAAAATGCATTCCCAGTGCGAGAGCAGGAAGGTCACGTCGAAGCGCCAGGTGCGCTGCTCCTCGGGGTCCTCGAAGCTCACCCATTCATGGGCATCAGCAGGGGCCAGGGCATAATGCCCGTCGCGGCTTTTCGGGCCCCCGGCCGCCCCCTGGCTGTGCGTGCCCTTCACCCCTTTTCTGTCCCGTTTGCCGGCCGGCTTCTTGTGGGCGTCGCCGCTCATGCGCCGACCTTGTACGAGGCGAGGTCGAGGACCAGCTCGCCGGCGGCGAGCACGCCGCGCCACAGCTGGCGCAGGTCGAGATGTTCGTTGGGAGCGTGGAAGTTGTCGTCCGGGAGGGCCACGCCGAGGAAGATCAACGGTGCTCCCAGCACTCGGGCCAAAGCCTCCTCGGGGCCGCTGCCGCCGCCCCGGCTGAACAGCGGTGCCGCCCCCCAGACGCGCTCGATGGCCGAGCAGAGTATGCGCATGGCCGGGTGGTCGACCGGAGTGAGCAGGGGCGAAACGGACCCTTCGGGGGTGGCCTCGAACTGGGCGCCATCGGGGACATGAGAGGCCAGCCATTCCCGGAACGCTGGTCCCACCCGCTCAGGCCGTTGGTCGGGCACGAGGCGGAAGGCCACCTTGAAACTGGCCGTGGCGGGCACGATCGTTTTGATGCCCGGGCCGCCGTAGCCGGAGTGGAGGCCCACCACCTCAGCCGTCGGGCGCGCCCCCACGCGCTCGAACGGGCTGCGGCTGGCTTCGCCCTCGAGGTAGGCGACGCCCGCCTGGCGCCGGAACTCGGCCTCGTCGAAGGGGATGGCGGCCAGTGACGCCGCCTCTTGCGGGGTCAGCTCGCGCACGTCGTCGTAGAAGCCGGGCAGGGTCACGCGCCCGTCGGCGTCGTGCAGCCGGTCGACGAGGCGGGCGGCCACCAGGGCGGCGTTGGGGACCGTCCCGCCCCATATCCCGCTGTGCAGGTCCGACCGGGCCGTGCGCAGCGTGACGTCGAAAGACACCAGGCCCCGCATGCTCACCGTGGTCGAGGGGACGTCCGGCGCTTCCATGGTGGTGTCGGACACCACCACGATGTCGGCCGCCAGCCTCTCCTTTTCCCGCCAGAGGAGATCCTCGAGGTGAGGGCTGCCCACTTCCTCCTCGCCTTCGATGAGGAACTTCAAGTTGATAGGCAGACGGCCCCGTTCGGCCCGGACGCCGCGAGCGGCTTCGATCTGCATCAGGACCTGGCCCTTGTCGTCGGCCGACCCTCTGGCCAGCAACTCGTCGCCGACCACCACCGGTTCGAAGGGGGGCGACGTCCACTCGGCCAGGGGGTCGACGGGCTGCACGTCGTGGTGACCATAGATAAGGACGGTGGGAGCGTCCGGGCCCGCCCCCAGCCACTCGGCGTAGACGGCCGGCCGGCCGCTCCCGGGCGCTTGCGCCGTGCCCGTGGCGAGGATCTCGACCGTAGTCATGCCCGCCTCCCGCAAGAGCCGGGCACAAAACTCGGCGGAGGCGGCCACGTCGCCGGCGTGGTTGGGGTCCGCCGAAATCGAGGGGATCCGCAGCCAGTCTGTCAATGTGGCGAGGATGCGTTCCTTTGAGCGTTGCAGGTAGGCGTTGAGAGCGAGGTCGGTCACAGCGGCCGACGCTAGTATTCGCGGGCCCTGCCCAACTAGTGCTCGCCCGTGCCGGGGCCGTGACCGTTCAACCGTAGAACGAGACGGCCGGGCCCAACGGCTGGGCGTAAATGGTTTGCGCCTCGGCTGGCGTCAGCGTCCCGGTGGCGACGAGGCGAGCGAGGACGTGGCGCTGGCGGCTGCGGGCTAACGACAGGTGGCCGTGCGGGTCGTACTTGGAGGGGGCCTGCACGAGCCCGGCGAGCAAACTGGCCTGCGCCCAGGAGAGATCCCCGGGGGGGACGCCGAAATAGTGCTCGGCCGCCGCCGTACACCCGTAGGCGCCGTCACCGAAGTAGGCGGCGTCAAGGTACATGGCCAGGATGTGGGCCTTGGTGTACATGGCGTCAAAACGGAACGCCACGCCCACCTGCTCCAGCTCCGCCTGCAGGTTCGTCCCCGGTGCGTAGAGCATCTTGGCCAGTTGCTGTTCTATGGTCGCCCCGCCCTCGCTCCCGTTGCCGGTAACCAAGCCGATGATGGCCCGGCCCACCCCGAGAGGGTCGAGCGCCGGGTCATGGTAGAAGCGGCTGTCCTCGGTGGCGAGCAGGGCCTGGCCCAGCCGGCTCGGGATATGGCCGTCGTCGCTCGGGGCGTGATGGGTAGCCAGGATGGCGGACACCAGTGCGGGAGCGTTGCCCACCGACGGGGAGGCCAGGACCAGGACGCCCAAGCCGATGGCACCCACAACCACGAGACTTACGGCCGCCGGCACCAACCTCCGCGCCCAACGCCAGGCCCGCCGGCGCTGAGGCCGCCCATGGCGTCGAGGCCGGCCATGCTTCGCGTCGGACGGCGCGGCCTCCGAGCGGGCGGGCGATCTGCCCAGCAAGGTCGTAGGCATCGGCTCGCTGCCATTTTCGCGCTCTGCTCGGGCCTGGCGGCCGCGCCAGAATGGTGGGCCATGGACGAGACCGCCTCTGAACGCCTGAGGGCGGCGCTGGAAGCCATCGCCGAAGAGCTCGCCGACATGGGCCGCGCCCGGCTCAGCGAGGCCATACGGACCGACAGCACCGCGGCGGTGGCGGCCGAGCGACGCCTGAGCCGGGCGCGACGGGCCGTCCTGAAAGCCGCCGCCCTACTGCGAGAGGGTGCCGAGGGCGATGACCTTGGAGACGGCCCGGACGACTAGAGCCTGGTCAGGCTGCCACTTTTACGGCCGCCACCTCGAACTCGAGCGTGACCTTTTCGCTGATCAGTACGCCGCCGGCCTCCAGGGCGGCGTTGAAGTTGACGCCCCAGTCCTTACGGTTGATGATCGCGCTGCCCTCGAAGCCGACCCGGAGGTTACCCCAGGGGTCGACGGCACTGCCCGTGAACTCGAAGTCAATGGTCACCGGCTTGGTGACGCCCCTGATCGTGAGGTCGCCTGTGACCGAGTACCGGTCCTGGTCCGCCTTCTCCACCGCCGTGGACCGGAAGGTGATCTCGGGGTGGTCGTCCATGGCCAGGAAGTCGTTGCTGCGCAGGTGGGTGTCACGGTCGGGGTTACGGGTGTCGATGCTGGCCACCTTGATGGTGACCTCGACATGGGACGCGGACGGGTCCTCCTCGTCGAGGTAACCGGCACCGGTGACCTCGTTGAAGGCGCCGCGCACCTTGGTGACCATGGCGTGGCGGGCCGAGAACCCCAGGCGGGAATGAGTGGGGTCCAGGTTGTAGTTGCCGGTGAGGGACGTGGTCCCGGTGGTACCGGTGGCGTTGGTCATAGTGGCATCCTCTTGTCGTCGGTGAACGTGCTCTATAGATGACAACCTAGGGGACATGTCCACTATTCCTAACACTCAGGGGTACACTGAGAAAATGGGCTTGACCAGGTGGCTGGACGAGGACGAGCAGCGGGCGTGGCGTTCCTTCCAGGTCATGCAGGCCCGGTTGAACGCCCAGCTGGCTCACGACCTGTCGGTTCATTCGGAGCTCAGCTACCAGGACTACATGGTGCTGGTAGCTCTGACGGGGCGGCCAGATGGCCGGCTGCGCCTGACCCGTCTGGGCCACGAGCTCGGCTGGGAGAAGAGCCGCATCTCCCACCAGGTCAAAAGGATGGCGGAGCGGGGCCTGGTCGAAAAATGCAGGAGCGGGGATGACGGGAGGGGCGCCGTGGTACAGGTGAGCGCTCTCGGCCGAGAGCGGATCGAGGCCGCCGCCCCCAGCCACGTCGAAGCCGTGAGGCGGTTGTTCGTGGACCGGCTGACACGGGGCCAGCTGGACGACCTGGCCGTCGTCGCCCGTACCGTATTGGACGCCGTGGTGGCCGAGGAGGCGTGCACGGGNNATCCGAGATCGACATCCCCGGCTAGACGGGGCCGCCTGGTCGGGGCCGGCTGGTCGGGGGCCGGCTAGGCGCGGCGGGCGAGCTGGCAGGCGGGCACAGGCAGGCCGGCCGGTGGCGGGGGAGCGCTGGGCAAGGCATTGAGGGCGTCGATCAGCCGGCGAAGCTGGGCGAAAGACGTCCGGTCAAAGCTGAGAGCGATGCGGGGAAGCTCCAAGTGGTCTTCCTGACGGGTCTCTGTGGGCAATGGCCCAGGAAGTACCTCGATAGGGCCCCGCGTACAAATGCCGGCAAACTCCTCGGACAAGGCGGCGATCTCGGTCTCGGTCGGAACAGCCGTCAAACGGATGACCATCCGGTCGCCCACCCAGCGCAGAGAATGGTAATTGCGGTAGAAGCCGAGGATCTCGCCCGCCGCCTGCAGGACGTCGTCGGTGATCAGGTAAAGGCTGCTGTCCTCGCGCCCGATCAGGCCGCGGGCGGTCACCTCCTCGGTCACGAACCTCTCCCATGCGTGCCAGTAGCTTCCTCCGGGCACTTCCAGCAGCACGACGGGGGCAGGTTCGGCCTTTCCCGTCTGCAACAGGGTGAGCAACTCGAACGATTCGTCGAGGGTGCCGAAGCCGCCGGGGAGGACGGCGTAGCCGTCGGACTCTTTCACCAGCAGGAGCTTGCGGGTGAAAAAGTATTTCATAGAGACCAGTTTTGGGTCCGAGGAGATAAACGGGTTGGCCATTTGTTCAAAGGGGAGCCGGATATTTATCCCGAAACTGTGCTCGGGGCCGGCTCCTTCGAGCCCGGCCGCCATTATGCCCGGCCCGGCCCCGGTCACAGTCGACCAGCCGCGGGCGGCCAGGCGGGACGCAAGGTCCCGGGCTTGAGCGTAAAGGGGATCGGTGGGCAGCGTGCGGGCCGAGCCGAACATCGTGATCTTGGGGACGGAACGGTAGGGGGCAAAAACCTCGAAGCCCTCGATTATCTCCCGTAGGGCGGCGTTGGCGATTTTCAGGTCGAGACGGTCGAGGCGGTCCTGGGCCACCCGCACCACGGAGACGAACAGTTCCCGCAGTTGGTCGCGATTGGAGGTCACCCTCAG
This sequence comes from Acidimicrobiaceae bacterium, assembly GCA_003166025.1. Lineage (GTDB taxonomy): Bacteria > Actinomycetota > Acidimicrobiia > Acidimicrobiales > Palsa-688 > Fen-671. Next base: position 8,469 of record PMWT01000075.1, read on the forward strand.
CTCGTCGAGGAGGGACTCCACCCGTGCGTCCAGTACGGGGCCACCCGTGCGCGGGCCACGCCCGTGCCCACTGGCCGGCGGTGTAAGGCCGCTGGTGTCCGGAGGTTGTGTCATTGGCGCGAGCCTGAGTAGCCGGTGGGGGCGGCGGCGCCGTCGACGAGCCAAAGCACCCGCCCGGCCCGGACCCTGGCCGCGGGCAGGTCCTCACCGGCTATGACGGCCTCTAGCGCCGGCCGTTTGGACTCCCCGGCCACGGTGAAAATGACCAGACGGGCACGGGCGATACCGGCGTAGGTGAGGGTCATGCGGGGGTGCTTGTTGCGCCCGCTGGGGTCCTCGTTGAAGCTGACGAGTTGGCCGGGGTCGGCGTCCAGGGCCCGTGAGCCGGGAAAGAGGCTGGCCGTGTGGCCGTCCGCGCCCATGCCCAGGTGGACGACGTCGAGCTGGCCGACCTCGCCGACGCGGAGCTGGTAGGCGTCGAGGCCCTCGTCGCAGCGCATCGGGTAGACGGCGTTGGCCGCCCCCACCTTCTCTAACAGGGCTTGGCGGCCCAGCAGTTCGTTAGAGTCCATGTGGTCAGGCGGCACGCAGCGCTCGTCGCCCCAGAAGAAGTTAACGACGAGCCAGTCGATGGCCTGGGCGCCGTCGCTGGCCAGCCGCTCGTAGCAGGCGCGGGCGGTCTCACCACCCGAGAGGGCGATGTCGAACTCCTCCCCGGGCCGGTTGGCGAAGGCGGAGAGCACTTCGGCTGTGAAGGCACCAGGTAGGTCGTCGACAACTACGAGGTCTCCGTTCACCGCTTAGACCCTAGCGGCACCTAAGGAGCCAGAATTGCCGCAGACGCCAGCGCCCGCTCCCACACCCGGTCTGCTCTCAGGTTGGACACGGCGCTGGAAAGCGCGGACGTAAGCGAGTCGTCCGGCAGGGGCAGCCCCTGGCGTTGTGATACGCCGCCCGAGAGAGTTGCCTGGGCCCAAACCGCCCGCAGGCGGTCGTCGCGGGTGACCTCGAACTTGCCTTCTTCACCTTGGTAGTCGGCGGCCAGGGTAATGGCGACGTGCTTGGCGTCCTCCAGCACGAGCTCGCGGGCGCGCAGGTCGAGCTGGGACAGCAGCCACCCCCCGAGCATGTGGCGGGGCCCGGGTTTGCCCCGGACCGAGGCCAGGTGGACGCCGGGGAGGAACTCCCGGTTGTGCTCGGGCTCGAACAGGCCGGCCAGTAGCTCGCGCCACGGTTGCAGGCGCACCCACGACAGGTCCACCACGGGCTGGTGGTTGGCCAGCTCGAGCAGGGTCCGGTAGGAGTGCCCTATGGCCTCGGGCTCGGGGCCGATAGAGCGGGTGTCGACCAGCACCGCCGAGGCCAGCCGTAGGAGAGGGTCGGCCGGGTCGGGGAGCACATGCGGGAACCACATCACCACGGGAAGGTCCGCCAGCACGAACGGGGCCACGATCGAGGACAGGTGCGAGGCGGCCTGCCCGCCGATCCGCAGGTGGATCTCCTCGAAGAACACCGGGTGGTCTTCGTCCTCACCGGTCGGCTGTGCCCGCCATAGACAGGCCCGAGCGTCGATGGCGGGTGTGCTGTCCGGTTCGGGCCGCAGCACTACGACCCGGCAGGGATGATGACCGCCCAGGGAGCGGAACGATGTAACGCTCTCCTCGGCGTCCTCGTCGACGCCGGCCACCATCACCAGGGTCATCACCGCGGTACGGGTGCCCGCCTCGCGGCCCGACGCCTTCCGGCGCAGCTCGGGCAGCGAGGCCAGGACCTGGCCGAGGCCGACGTTGGCCCGCTGCCACACCTCGACGGCCTGGGGCCCGTCCGTGGCGGCCGCTGTCCCCGCGCCGGCCGGGCCAGCCCGCTCGCCCACGGCGCCGTCGAGGCCGGCCAGGCTCATGGCGTGCGCCACTGCCGGCCGTCGCGTTCGATGAGCGTCTCCGCCGGTCGGGGGCCCCAGGACCCCGAGGCGTAGCCCGAGAGGGGAGCGTCGCCGCTGCCCCACGCGTCCAGCAGGGGCTGGACGACGCCCCAGGCCGTGTCCACCTCATCGCTGCGTATGAACAGGGTCGGGTCCCCGACCATGGCGTCGAGCAGCAGGCGCTCGTAAGCGTCAGGCGGCTCCTCCAAGAACGCGGCGCCGTAGGAGAAGTCCATGAGGACGTCGCGGACCATGAAGGCCTGGCCCGGCACCTTGGCCCCGAAGCGGAGGGTTACGCCTTCGTCGGGTTGGATGCGCATCACCAGGGCATTGGGGTTGAGGCCGGTGGCCGCCTCCTTGGGGAAGGCGAGGTGGGGCACGGCCTTAAACTGGAGGGCCACCTCGGTCAACCGTTTGGGCAGGCGCTTGCCCGTCCGGATGTAGATGGGCACTCCCGCCCAGCGCCAGTTGTCGACCGAGAGCTTGAGGGCAACGTACGTCTCGGTCTGGCTGGTGGCGCTCACGCCGTCTTCCTGGCGGTAGCCGGGGACGGCATTGCCCTCGATCCAGCCGCTGTCGTACTGCGCCCGCACGGCCACGTTGGGGACGTCGGCGAGCTTGGGCACCACCACCGAGCGCAGGGCCTTCACCTTCTCGTCGCGGATGCCCTGAGCGTCTATGGACCCCGGCGGCTCCATGAGGGTGAGCGAGAGCACCTGCATGACGTGGTTCTGCACGATGTCGCGCAAGGCCCCGGCCGTCTCGTAGAAGCTGCCCCGCTTTTCGACCCCGATGGTCTCAGCCACGGTGATCTGGACGTGGTCGATGTAATTGCGCGACCACAGGGGTTCGAAGATGGCGTTGGCAAAGCGTAGGGCGAGGACGTTTTGGACCGTCTCTTTACCGAGGTAGTGGTCGATGCGGTAGATCTGGTCCTCTTCGAAGACCTCGTGCAGGGCCGCGTCAAGTTCGTGCGCAGTCTGGCGGTCGCGGCCGAAGGGTTTTTCGATCACCAGACGGGCCGAGCCTCCTGGTTCGGGCTGGTTGAGGCCGACCTTGCCGAGAGCTTCGGCCACCCCGGCGAAAACCTCGGGGATGGTGGCCAGGTAGAAGGTGCGGTTGGGGCCCGTACCGAGCGCCTCCTCGATCTCCTTCAACCGGGCCTGCAGAGCCGTGAAGGTATCGGGGTGGGAGTACTCACCGGCAATGTAGGAGCTGTTTTTTACGATCTCGGCCCATCCCGGCCCGGCATCGGGTATGGCGCCGATCATGAGGTCGCGGAAGCTGTCGTCCGACATCTCGGTGCGGGCCACCCCCACCACGGCGAACGCCGCCGGCAGCAGACGGCGGCGCGAGAGCCGCTCCAGCGCCGGCAACAACTTACGGTGAGTCAGGTCGCCCGACGCCCCGAAGACGACCAGCACGCCGGGAGGGGCGCGCCGGACCGTGTCGAGGCCTTCCGCCAGGACGTTCACCGGGAGCGTCGTGGAGGTCACGGCTAAGACGAGGCCTTGTGCTCGCTCGCCTTGTCCTCGAGCGCCTGCAGCAGCTCGTCGTAGCTCTTGGAGAAGGAGGCCACGCCCTCTTCTTCCAGGCGGTGCGACACGTCGCTCATGTCGATGCCGGCCTCATGCAGGGCGTCGAGGTCGGCTTGGGCCTGGTCCACGCCCTGGTCGACCGTACGGGCTACGGTGCCGTGGTCCTTGAAGGCATCCACTGTGGCGTCCGGCATGGTGTTGACCGTGTGCGGGCCGATGAGGCTGTCCACGTAGAGAAGGTCGGGGTAAGCGGGGTTCTTGGTCGACGTGGAGGCCCACAGAGGCCGCTGGACGTGGGCGCCCTTGGCCTCCAGCGCCTGCCAGCGAGCACCGGCGAAGCGGTCCTGGAAGAGCTTGTAGGCCAGCTTCACCTGGGCCACGGCGGCCTTGCCCCGCAGGGAGGCCAACTTGTCCGTCCCCCTCGCTTCCAGGCGCCTGTCGACCTCGGTATCGACCCGGCTGACGAAGAACGACGCCACGCTGTGGACACGCGACACGTCGCCGCCGTTGCGGCCGAACTCTTCGAGGCCGGAAATGTAAGCCTCGATCACAGCGTCATAGCGCTCCAGGCTAAATATCAACGTTACGTTGATATTGCGGCCTTCGCTGATCATCTGACGGATGGCAGGCACACCGGCCTCGGTGGCGGGGATCTTCACCAAGAGGTTGGGCATGTTGATTTTCTCGTGGAAAGATCGGGCGTCTTTGATGGTGCCCTCGGTGTCATAAGCCAGCCGGGGCGAGACCTCGAGGGATACGAACCCGTCGGAGGCACCACTTTGTTCGTAGAGAGGGTGAAGTATTTCCAGCGCACCGGTGACGTCGGAGGTGGCCATTTCCCAGAAGGCCTGCTCTACTGTCCCACCCTCGATGAGGCGGGCGAAATCGGCGTCGTACATCTTGGAATTGGTCATCGCTTTTTGGAAGATCGTGGGGTTCGAGGTGACGCCCCGGATCCCCTCGTCGACCATGTTGGCGAGCTTCCCGCTACGTATCCCGTCACGGGTCAGGTTGTCGATCCAGGGGCTTTGGCCCGCCTCTGTATAGAGCTGGTGGAGCAAGGTCATTTGTTTTCCTCCTGGTCTTCATCGGTCTTGCGCAGCAGGGCCCGAGCGTGATCGGCCACGTTCTCGGCCGTGAAGCCGAAGTGGGCCAACACCTCGTCGCCCGGGCCGGAGGCGCCGAAGTGGTCCAGTGAAACCGAGGCGTCCGCCCACCGGGACCATCCGAAACTGGCCGCGGCTTCGACCGCCAGTACCGGTGCCCCCCGGCCGAGGACGTCGCGCTGGTAGGACTTGTCCTGCTCCTCGAACAGTTCCCAGCACGGCATGGAAACCACCCGGGCACGCAGGCCCTCGCTTTCGAGCAGTGCGGCGGCGGCCGCGCACACCCAGACCTCGGAGCCCGTGCCCACGAGGACGATGTCGGGGCCGGGTGCGTCGCCGCTCAGGACATAGGCGCCCTTGGCCAGCAGGTGCGCCCTTTCGGCCGTCGCCTCCAGCACGGGCAAGGCCTGGCGGGACAGGATGAGAGCGGTGGGCCCGTCGTGCTCGATGGCGGCCCGCACCGCCTGGCCCGTCTCGTTGGCGTCGGCCGGGCGGATAACGACGAGGTTAGGCATCGCCCGCAGGGCGGCCAGTTGCTCGATGGGCTGGTGGGTAGGCCCGTCCTGGCCCAGGCCGACCGAGTCGTGGGTCCAGACGAAGATGACCTTGGTCTCCGAAAGGGCGGCTATACGTACCGCGCCCCGCATGTAGTCGCTGAAGACGAAGAAAGTACCGCCCACCGGCAGTACTCCTCCGTGGCGGGACATGCCCACCATCACGGCGCCCATGGCGTGCTCACGTACCCCGTAGGCGATCATGCGGCCCTCGGGGTGCTCCTTGGACTGGAGAGGGAAGCCGTCGAGCATGGTACCGGTGTTGCCGGTCAGGTCGGCGCCGCCCGAGACGAGCCCGGGGACGTCGGCGACCACGGCGTTGAGGCAGGTCTTCACGGCCACCCGGGTGGCGAGTTTCTCGCCCGCCTTCCAGGTCGGGAGCTTGTCCTCGAACCCGGCCAGGGCCTGGCCCCGCCACTGCGCGTCCCAGCGCCGGCGCGCATCGCTGCCTGTGGGCAACTTGGCCTTCAGGCGCTGCGCCCAGGCGTCCCTGTCCGAGGCGCCGCGGGCGCCCGCCGCCCGGTAAAAGGCGAGGACGTCGTCGGGGACCCAGAAGCTCTTGTCCGGCGGGAGGCCGAGGATGGTCTTGGTGGCGGCTATTTCTTCCGGGGGGAACGGGTCGCCATGCGCCTTGGGCGTGTCGGTCATATGGGGCGCAGGCCATCCGATGTGCGAGCGCAGCTGGAGGAAGCTGGGCCGGTCCTCGACCGCCATGGCCCGGCGTACCGCCGCCTCGAGGGCCACCGTGTCGTTGGCTATCTCGCCCAGGTCCTCGGTGTGCCAGCCGTAGGCGTCGAAGCGCTTGACGGCGTCGTCGCCGAGGGTGATCTCGGTCGGCCCGTCGATGGTGATGTGGTTGTCGTCGTATATGTAAATGAGGCGCCCGAGGCCCAGGTGCCCGGCCAAGGAAGCCGCCTCGTGGGAGATGCCCTCCATCAGGTCACCGTCGCTGCAAAACACGAAGGTGTGGTGGTCAACCAGCTCCGGCCCGTACTCCGCCCGCAACAGGCGTTCGGCAACGCCCAGGCCGACGGCATTGGCAAAGCCCTGGCCGAGCGGCCCGGTGGTGACCTCGACGCCCTTCAGGTCGCTTGATTCGGGGTGGCCCGGGGTCCTCGAACCGAGCTGGCGGAACTTCGTCAGGTCTTCCAGGGTCAAGTCGTACCCGGAGAGAAAGAGCAACGAGTACAGCAGGATAGAGGCATGGCCGCACGAAAGGACGAAGCGGTCGCGGTTGGGCCAATCGGGGTCGGCGGCGTCGTAGCGCATGATGCGCGTCCACAGGACATGAGCGAGGGGCGCCAGGGCCATGGCCGTGCCCGGGTGACCGGAATTGGCCTTGCGGGGGGCGTCCATGGCCAGGCCACGGATGACGTTTATGCCGAGTTGCTCGATCGGCTCAGGCGGTTTGATAGGTGCCTGCCCGGCGGGGTTTACGGTCATGTGCGCCAACCTACACGGTCTCCGCGACCACCCGACCAATAGCTGTCCGGCGCCCCCAATGGGCCGTGGGGACTGGCCGGCATACCCTGTGAGCTGGGACAGAAACCTTAAGCGCCGACCGGCGGCAGGAGAGTCAGGGGGACGATCGTCGTCTGGCCGTCGGGGACCAGGCGGCAGTGCGCCTCCATCGTCCCGAGCTGGCTGAACTCGAGCTCGCCTCTTACCAAACGGTAGGTGAACTTTCCCGGTTCGACATTGAACGGGGAAACGTTGCGGGCCACCTGTTCGCCCGCCTCGTCCCGGAACACGACCTCCAGCACCCCGTTGGGGGGGTCCTGGCGTCGTGAACGGATGAGGACCATGAGGTGCGGCGTGATCGTGACAGGTGGGCCCGACGGCGCCGGCAGGGAGAACATGGCGCCCTGGATGTCCACGCGCGTGGCCGGCCCGGGCACCTGGCGAAGCTCAAAGCTTTCTATGAAGAGGGCGGAAACTATGTCCATCGGCTCAGTGGTTGGGCGACTCAGTGGTGGGAACGGCTAAACGAGCTCGGGCTCGCGCTCCTCGGCGTCCGCCCCAGGGGCCGATTGGGCCAGCGCGGTGAGGTGGACCTCGTCGTGGCGGACCTCGAGCCATCGCAGTTTCCGGAACGCCGTTATGACCCACCAGCCCATGTCGACCTCATGCGGCTTCAGGGCGAAGCGCGCCGACGTGGGGGCGGCGTGGTGGTTGGAGTGCAGCCCCTCGCCCCAGGTGAGGAAGGCCAGCCACTGGTTGTTGGTGGAGATGCCCGGGTACGGCCTCTTGCCGAAGCGGTGGCCTATGGCGTTGATGGCGGAATTTATGAGGAGGTAGGACACGACGTGCACGCCGGCGGCCACCAGGGCCCAGCGCCACCCGAGCAGGGCCCAGAAAATACCGAACCCGAGGACGAGCCCGATAAAGCCCCGGTCGAAAACGAACCTGTCCCAATTGTCACGCCTGATATCGCGGCTGTACTTGCGTAGCGTCTCGGCGTCGTGCGCCGCTTTCTTGTACAGGCCGACGTTGTAAAGCTGCACTTTCCAGTAACCCTCGAGCAATGGGGAGTGAGGGTCGCCCACGACGTCTGTGTAGGCGTGGTGGCGGCGGTGGACGGCTGCCCATTCACGAGGCCGGATACCGGTGGATATCCATAGGGCGCCACGACAAGCAAAAGCCAGCCCCGGCCGCATGGTCACCGCCCTATGCGACAGCGTGCGGTGAAGGTAAAAGGTCGTGAGCAGCAGGGCGAGCTGGCAACTGACCAGGCCCGCAATGACGGCCAGCAGGGGTTCGGGCACCTCGCCACCATAGTTCACCCCGGAGTGGCTACGGTGCTCCGAGTGCGCCACCGCCGTTCCGGCCCCGTCGCCCGAGCGCTCGCCTGTGCCTTGAGCGTGACCGCGGCCGTCACCGTTGGCGGCCCGCTGGCGGGCGGCCCCGCGGCGGACGGGCTCGGCCTCCCGGCGGCCCGGGCCGGCCCCCCTGCGGGCGCGGCGGCCCCTGCGGGCCCTGCGGGTCCGGGGTCCTGGCGTCGTGGCCGCTGCGGGTCCGCCGGCGGACCCGGGTGCGTTCCCGGGGCGCGCCAGTGCCGTCACTGCTGTCGCTGGCACTGCCGCCGCGGCCGCCGTCCGGCGTCCGGCCCTCCGGCGCCGCGGCTGCACCGCGCCGCCCGCGGCCGCCCCGGCCCGGGGAGTTCCGCGGGCCTTTCCCGCCCGCCGCCGCCAGCCGACCGGTCTCGCCGATGTCCTCGACGTCCTCGGCGTCCAGACCGGCCCGGCTGCGCATCGCCCTCGGCAGGGTGCCGGTCGCGGTCCGCGGGATGTTCAGCTCGGTGAAGAGGTGTTCCGACGTGGAGTACGTCTCGACCGGCTCGGCCCGGGCCAGGCCCAGGGCCTCGTCGATGAGCTTCCACCGGTGCATGTCCCGCCAGTCGACGAACGTCACCGCGACGCCGTCCCGTCCCGCGCGCCCGGTCCGCCCGATGCGGTGCAGGTAGGCCTTGTCGTCGTCGGGGCATTCGAAGTTCACGACGTGCGTGACGAGTTCGACGTCGAGCCCGCGCGCGGCTACCTCGGTAGCCACGAGCACGTCGACCTTGCCGCTGCGGAACGCGCGCAGTGCGCGCTCCCGCTGGCCCTGGCCCAGGTCGCCGTGGACGGTCGCGACCGCGAAGCCCCGGGTGGTCAGGGCGCTCGCGACCTGGTCGGCCGCGCGCTTGGTCTGGCAGAACACCATCGTCAGGCCCCGGCCCTCGGCCTGCAGGACCCGCGCCAGCACCTCGACCTTGTCCATGTGGTGGACGCGGAAGACGTGCTGCTGGGTGCTCGGGACCGGCGCGGGGGCGTCGATGGTCTCGGCGCGTATGTGGGTCGGCTGGTGCAGGTGCCGCCGCGCCAGCGTGACGACCTCACCGGGCATCGTGGCCGAGAACATCATGGTCTGCCGGCCATCGGGGGTGAGCTGCAGAATGCGCTCGACGTCCGGCAGGAAGCCGAGGTCGAGCATCTTGTCCGCCTCGTCCAGGACGAGGGTGCGGACGTCGCCCAGCCCCAGGTGCCGCTGCCCGACGAGGTCGAGCAGCCGCCCGGGGGTGCTGACGACGACGTCGACGCCCGCGCGGAGCGCCTCGATCTGCGGCTCATAGGCGCGGCCGCCGTAGAGCGTCAGCACGCGGGTGCCCAGGCCGGAGCCCGCCATCCGCAGGTCGTCGGCGACCTGGATCGCCAGTTCCCGGGTCGGCACGACCACGAGGGCGCGCGGCGCCTTCGGTTCGGTCGGCGGGCCGTCCTGCAGCCGCTGCAGCAGCGGGATGCCGAAGCCCAGCGTCTTGCCGGTCCCGGTGCGGGCCTGGCCGATAATGTCGTGGCCGCCCAGCGCGATTGGCAGGGTCAGGGCCTGAATCGGGAACGTCGTGAAGATTCCTGCGGCCTCGAGAGCCGCGCAGATCGTGTCAGAGACGCCGAATTCCCGGAACGGAACCGCGTGCGCGGCTTCCGTGCGGGCCGGCTTGTCAGTCAGCGCCGTCTCGTCGTTCAGCGCCGTCTCGTCATCCAGCACGATCTCGACGCCGGGCCCGGTCTCGCTACCGGTACTGTGCCCGGTCAAAGTTTCGCTGGTCAGGGGTTTCAGCCTCCATCAATAACCCCTTTGCCCGGCCACCCTCGGGGACGGCAGGGCCAAGGTCCGTCGTATACACCGCAGCGGTAACCGTGCGCGGTGCCTGTTCCGTTTACGGGGGCGTGTCCCACTGTCACCGCCACCTTCGGCGGGCTGCGGTCGCCGCATCCGTACCACGTACAACGCAAAGTGTAGCAGGAGGCTTCCCGGCCGGGTCAGACGTGGTAAACGGGATCCCGCGCTCAGAGGTTGCCGAAGCCGATCGGCCGGTTCTCCGCGCCGATGAACTCGAGGTAGGCGATCTTGTCCGCCGGCACGAACACCTTGCCGCCCTTCTCCACGGCGAGCATGAAAACGCCGTTGCCGGACAGGGCGTCCGTCAGGTCCTGCTCAATCTGACCGGCCGGGGTGCTCGTCTCCACGGTCAGCTCACGCGGGGCGGACTGGACTCCAATACGTACTTCCACCTGGCTCCTTCGATCGGGATTAGCTGCTGAGAGGCCAGCCGCTGATCCCTCGCCAGGCCAGCCGGGCCATCAGCTGCTCGGCCTCCTCCTTGGGAATGCGGCCGTCGCTGCCGAGCCAGTATCGCGCGCTGACCTGAGCCGTCCCCACCAGCCCCACGCTGAGCAGGTGCGCGGCGTCGTCCGGAATACGCGTATCTTCCTTGATGACCTGGCTGATCATCTGCGCGCACTCCTGGACCGACCGGTCGAGCCGGGCCCGCACGGCGGGCTCGTTGCCCAGATCGGACTCGAAGACCAGCCGGTACGCTCCGCCCTGGTTGGCCACGAAGCCGAAGTAGGCGCCGAACGTCGCGACGACCCGCAGTTTGTTGTCGTTCGTCGAGCTCAGCGCCTTGCGGACGGTGGCGATGAGCGCGTCCACGCTTTCGTCCAGCAGCGCGAGGTAGAGCTCGAGCTTGCTCGGGAAATGCTGGTAGAGCACGGGCTTGCTGATCCCGGCCCGATCCGCGATCTCGTCCATCGCCGCGGCGTGGTAGCCCTGGGAGACAAACACCTCCTGAGCTGCGCCGAGCAGTTGGCGGCGGCGGGCCTGCCGTGGCAGCCGCGCCCCCCGTGGCCGTGCGTCGGACGTTGCCGTCACCAGAGTCTCCGGGATTCGTGAGCCGAGCGGAAGACGATTATCCGCGTTCCGGCCATGTTAAGGCCAAGCTGGCCGACCAGCTAGTTTCCCCTGTCCGGGGACCTCTCCGGGTACTTGCCCGGAGGCCTGCTCAGCGGTAGTCGTCATCGTCGTTGCTGACCGTCCGCTCCTGCTCCATCACGTCGGCCTCGTTCGCGTCGAGCGGAATCTCCGGGCGTTCCGGCTCGTCGTCCTCGTCGGTCTCGACCAGCTCACGCGCCTGCTCGGAGGCGTCGTCCGCAGGCTTCTCGATATCCATCTCGCTCAATACGGGCAACTCCTCATGCGTTCGTCCGGCCTCGGTGCGGGTGGCATTGCTGTGGGTTAGGGCAGCTGGCTGGCCAGGTCCTTGATGACCGGCTCGAGCGCCTCACTCCATGTGGGGAAAGCGTGCACCGTATCGGCCAGGATGGCCAGGGGGAGTTCGGCCCGGATGGCCACCGTCACCTCGCCCATCCAGTCCGGTGCGCTCGGCCCCACCGCGGCGGCCCCCAGCAGCAGCCCTGACTCCGGATGAGCGTACAGCTCGGCGCGCCCGGCGTCCTCCCCCGTTACGGTAGCCCGCGCCGTGCCCTGCAGGTCAGCCCCCGCGGTCAGCACGGATATCCCCGCTTCGGCGGCGCCCCGAGGGGAGACACCCACCGCGAACACCGCCGGCGTGGTGTAGACCGCGCGGGGGATGGCCCGGTAGTCAGCTTCCCGCCGCTGGCCCAGGATATTCGCGGCGACCACGCCGCCCTGGTACCTCGCCGTGTGCGTATGCGTCCCGAGCCCGGTGACGTCTCCCGCCGCCCACAGGCCCGTCGGCGGGTCGCCCGCCTCGTCGCCCGCCGCCGGGCCGGGCGTGACCACCCGGCAGGTGGCGTCGACCGGGATCGCCGCGCCGGGCTTGACGTCGACGCCCAGCTTGTCCAGCCCCAGGCCGCTGAGGCGGGGACGCCGGCCGGTCGCCAGCAGCACCCGGTCCGCCTCGATCCGTGTCCCGTCCTCCAGCGTCAGCGCCAGTCCGTCGTCCGTCCGCTCGGCTTTCGCCGCCGCGGACCCGAGGCGCACGTCCACGCCGGTCCGGCGCAGGGCTTCGGCCAGGATCTCCCCGGTGAAGGTGGCCTCGGCCGGCAGCAGGACGCTCTCCGTCTCCACCAGCGTCACCTGTGAGCCGAACGCCGCGTAGATCTGCGCCAGCTCACATCCGGCCGAGCCGCCGCCCAGGACGACCAGCCGCCGCGGCAGATCCGGGCAGCTCAGGGCCTCAGCGCTGGTCCAGGCGGTAATGTCGGTCAGGCCCTCGATCGGGGGCGCGACCGGCTCGCTGCCGGTGGTGATGACGAGGTCGGTGTAGCTGACCGGCTCGTGTTCGGTGATCTCCACCGTGCCGGGCCGGGTCACCTTCCCGGTGCCGCGGAACAGCGTGACGCCCGCGTCGGCCAGGCGCGCGGCCGCTGCGGCGTCGTCCAGGTGGCTGGCGGCCTCGTCCCGCCGGGCGACCGCGTTTTCCCAGGCCTCACCGCGGCTGGCCGCCTCCAGCAGGGCCTTGGAGGGCAGGCACGCCAGGTAGGGCGACTCGCCCCCCACCAGTCCGGCCTCAGCCAGCGCCACCGACCGGCCTGCACGGGCCACCTCGGAGGCGACGTGCACGCCCGCGGTCCCGCCGCCTAGCACGACGACATCGAACTCGGGCATAAGATCACCTTCCATCCCCCCGGCCCCGGGACGACGCCCGGGATGCGCGGTCCGACCATCATCTCAGCCAGGGGGCGCCTTCGTTGGCTCTTTACGGCCCCCCCGGCTGGGTATTACCCGGGCCATGCGAAGCGTGTGGGCCGGTGCCATCTCGTTCGGCCTGGTCAATATCCCCGTCCGGCTCTACCCGGCGGCGCAGCAGCAGGACGTGGCGTTCCGTCAGGTCCACCGGGAGGACGGGGGGAAGATATCGTTCCGCCGGGTCTGCACCGCCTGCGGCCGGGATGTCCCCTACGCCGACGTGGCCAAGGGTTACGAGCGGCCCGGCGGCGACCTGGTCGTGCTGAGCGACGAGGAGCTGGCCAGCCTCCCGCGGGAGCGCGCGCACCGCATTGACGTGCTCTCCTTCACCCGGCCGGGCCAGATCGATCCCATCCTGGCGGCGCGGAGTTACTACCTCGAGCCGGGGGAATCCGCGACCCGGGCGTACGCGGTGTTCCGCGAGGCGCTGCGGCGCACCGGGAAGGTCGCGGTCGTTACGGTGACCCTGCGGCAGCGGGAGTCGCTGGCCGTGCTGCGCGCCCGCGACGGTGTGCTCGTCCTGCAGACCCTGCTGCGGCCCGGCGAGGTCGCCGGCGCCGATTTCCCTGTCCGGCACTCCGGCGCCGGCCCCGGTGCGCCGGAACTGGCGACGGCGACGGCACTGATCGAGGCGATGACAGAAGACTTCGACCCGGCCGAGCACCAAAACCGCTATCAACAAGAACTAGACGCCCTCATTGAGACAAAGATCTCGGGCGCACCGGTCTCGGGCGCACCGCAACAGGTCATCGCGGACGGGGAGCCCAGCGATGCGCAGCCGGACCTCGCCGGTGCGCTGCAGTCCAGCCTGGCCGCGGCCAGGTCTCGCCAGGCACCCGTCTGACCCCCACCCGGAACCCGAGAACGGTGTTTTAGGTTAACGGATGGTTGATTAACCTGAAGTCTCAGTGAACGATGTGTTCACCGGGTGGGAGGCGGCCCATGGTACAGCCCATTCCGGCGTGGCCGGGGGAGTTCGTTGGTCTGGATGACGGTGACGTCTTCGTGCGTACCGCGCCGGCCGCGGACACCGGGTATCAGGCCGGCACCGGGGCCGAGGCGGCGCTGTTCGTGCACGGTTTCGGCGGCTCGTCGACCAACTGGACCGACCTTATGCACCTGCTGAGCACGCCCGGCGACGGTGCCGGTCTCGTGTGCGACGCGCTCGACCTGCCCGGCTTCGGGCGCTCCCTGCCCACCGAGGCCAGCTGCTCGGTGAGCGGCCAGGCGGCCACGGTCGCCGGCCTCATCGAGCGGCGCGGGCGTGGCCCGGTCCACTTGTTCGGCAACTCCCTGGGCGGCGCCGTCTGCACCCGTGTCGCCGCGACCCGTCCCGAGCTGATCAAGACGCTCACCCTCATCGCCCCGGCCATGCCGGACCTGTGGCCGCGTCCGGCCACCGCGCGCTTTCCCGCCCTGTGCGTCCCCAAGTTCGGCAGCTGGGTGCTGAGCCGGGTGCAGAAGATGTCCCCGCAGGCCCGGGTCGAGGCGTCCATCGCCACGATCTACTTCGACGGCACGTGCGTGCACCCGGACCGGATCGCCGCGGACATCGCCGAGATCGAGCGCCGGGACGAGCTCGGTTACGGCCGGGCGGTGCTGGTCCGCTGCGCACGGTCCATCGTCGCGGAGTACCTGCGCCGCGGCAGCACCTCCCTGTGGCGCGACGCCGCGCGGGTCAGTTCCCCCTCGCTGATTATCTACGGCAGCCACGACCGGATCGTCGACCCCCGGATGGCCGGCCGGGCGGCGCGCACGTTCCACCGGGCCCGCGTGGTCGTGCTGCCCCGGACCGGGCACGTGGCCCAGATGGAGCGGCCGGGCGCCGTCGCCGCCGAATTCGGCCGGATGCTCACCGGGAATGAGCCACTGTCCGTCCCAGTTGTGTAAGACAGCCCTCATACGAGTACACGAACCTGGAGAGCACTGTGTCGTTGCCACCATTGGTCTCACCGGCTGACGAGCTCTCCGTGGACGAGGTGAAGCGCTACTCGCGGCACCTCATCATCCCCGACGTGGGGATGACCGGGCAGAAGCGGCTGAAGAACGCCAAGGTGCTGGTCGTCGGCGCCGGTGGTCTCGGCTCACCCGCTCTGCTCTACCTGGCCGCCGCAGGCGTCGGGACGCTCGGCGTCGTTGATTTCGACGTCGTGGACGAGTCCAACCTGCAGCGCCAGATCATCCACGGAGTGTCGGACGTCGGCCGCCCCAAGGCGGAGTCCGCCCGTAACAGCATCCGTGAGATCAATCCCCACGTCGAAGTCGTCCTCCATACCGAACGCCTGGACTCGGATAACGCCCTGCAGATTTTCGCGCGCTACGACCTGATCGTGGACGGGACGGACAACTTCGCCACCCGGTACCTGGTCAACGACGCCGCGGTGCTGCTCGGCAAGCCCTACGTGTGGGGGTCGATCTACCGCTTCGACGGGCAGGCGAGCGTGTTCTGGGCCGAGTACGGCCCGTGCTACCGCTGCCTGTACCCCGAGCCGCCGCCGCCCGGGATGGTGCCGTCCTGCGCCGAGGGCGGCGTCCTCGGCGTGCTGTGCGCCTCGATCGGCTCCATCCAGGTCAACGAGGCCATCAAGGTCATCACCGGGATCGGCGACCCGCTCGTCGGCCGCCTGATGATCTACGATGCACTGGAGATGACCTACCGGTCGGTCCAGGTCCGCAAGGACCCGGAGTGCCCGGTGTGCGGGAAGAACCCGACCATCACCGAGCTCATCGACTACGAGGCGTTCTGCGGCGCGGTCTCCGAGGAAGCGCAGGAAGCGGCGCAGGGCTCGACGATCACCGCGCGTGACCTGAAGAACATGATGGACGCGGGCGAGAACATCTTCGTCGTGGACGTCCGCGAGCCGAACGAGTACGAGATCGTGTCGATCCCCGGCGCCACCCTGATCCCCAAGGGCGAGTTCGTCTCCGGTGCCGCCCTCGAGCGGCTGCCGCAGGACAAGCGGATCGTGCTGCACTGCAAGAGCGGTGCGCGCAGCGCCGAGGCCCTCGCGATCGTGAAGAACGCCGGTTTCTCTGACGCCGTGCATGTCGGTGGCGGTGTCCTGGCCTGGGTCAGCCAGATCGACCCAAACCTTCCCACGTACTGACCGCATATACCGCAATGGCCGCCGGGTGACTCGGCGGCCATTCGGCGTCTGCGGGCATGATCAGCCCGAAACGGGCGTCAGCCTGCCCAGACCAGGCCGTACCATTTCCCTTGTGCTGAACGAGCCGGATGCGCGCGGCGACGGGCCGCGCTCATCGCGGCCTGCCACCCCTGTCCGGTTGGGCCCTGTCCGGACGGGCGCTGTCCGGACGGGCGCTGTCCGGCTGGGCGATCCGGCTCACCGCAGGCCGCGGGGTGTCGGCGCCACCGCCGCCCTGGCCGCCGCCATCGTCGGCGGCATCGGCCTGATCGTCTCGCTGACCGGGCTGGTCGTCCAGATGTTGCCACGGCACTTCACCGCCGCTCAGCAGCGGCAGATCATGGCGTGGGAGGTCAGCAAGCGGTGGCGGTCCCGGCCGGCCGGAGAGATCTTTCCCGCCTCCGTCCCCTACCAGGTACCCGCCGCAACGCTCGCCGACCTGACCGGCGTGAGCCTTGAGGCGGCACGCGTCGGCATCGCCCGCCAGTCCACCTGCGCCGACGGGACCGATGCGGCCGCGGCCCGGCCGCTGACCGCCGGCGGCTGCCAGGCGCTGCTGCGCGCGACCTATACCGACGAGTCCGCCACCTACGTCATCACCGTGGGGGTGGCGGTGCTGCCCAGCGCCGCCCGGGCGGCGGCCGCCCAGGCGGCGATCACGCGCGCGGGGGGCGGCCCGCTGGGCCCGGGAGTGCACGCGGTGGCGTTCGGCGGCACCCCGGCCGGCTCGTTCGGTGACGCGCAGCGCCAGATCTCCCGGAGTTTCGCGGCCGGCCCCTACATCGTCCTGTACACCGCCGGGTACGCGGACGGCCGCCCCCGGGTCCCGATCGGGAACGATCAGTACGCCGAGAGCGAGATGAACAGCGCCGCGCAGGGCGTGGCTCAGGAGGTCGCGAGCACCCTGGCCACCCCGCCCGCGCCGCCGTCCTGCCCCGGGGCCCCCGGATGCTGAGGCTCCGGGCGGCCACCCTGGCCACCGCGACCTGCGCGCTCAGCCTGGCCGCCACGTTCGCCGGGGCGCTGGGTGTCCTGGGTGCGACCGCGCCGCCGGCCGCGGCGGACAGCGTCCGCGACGGCGAGCAGGACGTTCTGTCCATGCTGGACGTGCCGGCCGCCTGGGGGGTCAGCCAGGGCCAGGGCGTCACCGTGGCCGTGCTGGACAGCGGCGTGCAGCCCACGGTCTCCGACCTGGCCGGCTCGGTGGTCGCCGGCCCCGACCTGACCGGGGTCAGCACGCCGCCGGGCAATGCCGACTGGGGCCAGCACGGCACCTGGATGGCGTCGATCATCGCCGGGCACGGCCATGGCTTCGATGGGCAGGATGGCATCGTCGGCATCGCCCCGAAGGCGCGGATCCTGTCCGTCCGGGTCATCCCGGACCGGGACGATCCGGGGTACAGCAGCTACGAGCGGGAGCCGGAGGACCGCGTCCAGGACTCGCTCGCGCAGGGCATCCGGTACGCCGTCGACCACGGCGCGGGTGTCATCAGCATGTCCATCGGCTATGGCTCGCCCAGCGCCAGCGTCCGTTCGGCTCTGCAGTACGCGTACGGGCATGGCGTCGCGGTGGTGGCTTCCTCCGGAAACTCGGGCGACACCCCGACCGCCAGCCGGGACGGCTACGCGCCGCTCAAGTTCCCCGCCGACTACCCCGGCGTGATCGGCGTCGCCGCGGTGAGCAGCAACGGGAGCGTCGCCGGGTTCTCCAGCGACAACCTCTCCGTCGAGGTCGCCGCGCCGGGCGTCAGCATCTCGGCCCAGGGCCGGGATGGCCAGTACTGGCTGGTCACCGGGACCAGCCCGGCGTGCGCGCTGGTCGCGGGGGTCGCGGCCCTGATCAAGTCGAGATTCCCGGGGCTCGCGCCGAACCTGCTGGCCCGCGCGCTCAGCTCCACCACCCAGTTCCGGCCGCCGGGCGGTTACGACCAGCAGGTCGGGTTCGGCACGGTGAACGCGGCCGCCGCGCTGGGCGCGGCGGCCCAGTTGTCCACCCAGCGGGTCGCCGGCGTGGGCGCGACGTCGGCCATGGCCTTCGGCGGCGGCCCGGCCGCGGTTCCCCCCGCACCGGTCCGGCGGCGGGGCAGCGGGCGGCTCGTTCTGTTCGCCGTTCTGGCCGCGGGCGCGCTCGTGCTGGTCGTGGCGGCGGTCAGCCGGCTCGCCGTGCTGAGCCAGCTACGGCGCCGTCAGCGGCAGCAGCAGCCGCCACCACCGTCGGTCACCGCGCCGTTCACCGCGGCCAGCACGCCGGGCTCGTCGGGCTCGCCGGGCTCGTCGGGCTACCCAGTCCGGTATGACTGATGCCGCACCGCTCGACGACTTCGCCAGCGACGTCCTCGACACGGTGGAGGCGATCCCGGCTGGCCACGTGATGTCCTACGGCGACATCGCCGAATACCTGGGCCGCGGCGGCCCCCGCCAGGTCGGCCGGGTCCTGGCCACCAGCGGCGGCGCGGTTCCCTGGTGGCGCGTCGTGCACGCGGACGGTTCGCTGCTGGCCGGGCACGAGCATGCGGCCCTCGGTCACTACCGCGCCGAGGGCACCCCGCTCCGCACCCCCGCCGGTGGTGCGGCCAGTGGTACGCAGCGCGTGGACATGCGCCGAGCCCGATGGAACGGCCCTCTTCCGCAGGCGCGGCCCTGAGGGGTGTGCGACACAGCGAAATCCCGCAGAATGTCAGTGGGCTCTGCTGGAATGCCGTTGAGATGGAAAGTACCTCGCCCCCGGCACACACCGCAGCCCCGGCACACGCCGCGCCGCCGTACCGGCTGGTCCGCCGGCCGGCTGCGGCGGCTGCGCGGCTCAGCCTCGACGCCGCGCAGCAGCAGGTGGTGCGCCACTCCGGCGGCCCGCTGCTCGTGCTGGCCGGCCCGGGCACCGGCAAGACGGCCACCATCGTGGAGACGGTGGCACACCGGATCGAGGACCGCGGCCTGGACCCGGCCCGGGTCCTGGTGCTCACCTTCAGCCGCAAGGCGGCCGGGGAGCTGCGCGAGCGCATCGCGGGACGGCTGCACCGCACGATCAGGGAGCCCCTCGCACTGACCTTCCACAGCTACGCCTATGCCCTGGTGCGCCGGGAGTTCGCGTTGCTGGGAGAGGAGCCGCCCCGCCTGCTGTCCGGGCCCGAGCAGTTGCTCGAGGTCCGCCGCCTGCTGCGCGGCGAGCTCACCGACGGGGCCGCGCGCTGGCCCGAGGCGCTCCGCCCGGCCCTGGCCACCCGCGGCTTCGCCGAGGAACTGCGCGACTTCCTGCTCCGGGCCGCCGAGCGGGGGCTGGACGGCCGCCGCGTTGCCGCCCTCGGCCGCCAGCGCAAGCGCGAGGACTGGATGGCCGCCGGGCGCTTCCTCGACCGCTACGCGGCGCGCTTCGACCTTGCCCCGGTCGCCGCCTACGACTACGCCGAGATCGTCCGGATCGCAGCCGCCCTGCTGAGCCGGGCCGCGACCCGCCAGCGTGAGCGCCAGGCCTACGACGTCGTCCTGGTGGATGAGTACCAGGACAGCGACCCGGCCCAGGAATCGCTGCTGTGGGCGCTGGCCGGGGACGGGCGCGAGCTGATCGCCGTCGGGGATCCCGACCAGTCGATCTATGCCTTCCGCGGCGCCGATGTCCGGGCCATCACCGAGTTCCCCGACCGGTTCCGCGGGGCCGACGGCAGCCCCGCCCCGGTCGTTGCGCTCGGCACCAACCGCCGCAGTGGCCCAGCCCTCATCGCGGCCTCCCGCCGGATTGCCCGGCACCTGCCGGGCGGCCACGCTGGCCACCGCGACCTGCGCGCCCAGCCCGGCGCCGGCCCCGGCGAGATCCGCATCGCGATCGCGGAGAGCGCGAGCCAGGAGGCCGCGCTCATCGCGGACACGCTCCGGCGCGCGCACCTGGCCGCGGGCGTGCCGTGGTCGTCGATGGCGATCCTGGTGCGCTCGGCGACCCGGCAGGTCCCGCTGCTGCGCCGGGCGCTGAGCGCGTCGGGGGTGCCGGTGTCCGTGGCCGGCGACGAGCTGCCGCTGCCGGAGGAGCCGGGGACCAGGCCGCTGCTGACCCTGCTGCGCTGCGCGCTGCGGCCGGGGACGCTGGACGAGCAGATCGCCACCGAGCTGCTCACCGGGCCGCTCGGCGGCACCGATGCCCTCGGACTGCGGCGCCTGCGCCGCTGGCTCAAAATGGCGGCCGAAACTGCGTCGTCGCCTGCGGCCGGGGGTGACCTGCTGGCCGCCGCGATCCTCGACCCGCGCGAGCTGATCATGGTGCCGCGCACGGTTGCGGCGCCCGCCGAGAAGCTGGCGCGGCTGCTGTCCGTCGCGCAGGACGCCATCGCGGCCGGCCGGAGCGCGGAGGAGACCCTCTGGGCGGTCTGGGACGCCTCCGGTCTCGGCCCGGTCTGGCAGGCCGCCAGCGCCGCGGGTGGCGCGACGGGGGCGGCGGCCGACCGGGACCTCGACGCCGTGCTGGCCCTGTTCGACGCGGCCGCCCGGTTCACCGACACACTGCCCCCGGGCGCACCGGGCCTGTTCATCGACAGCCTGGCCGGCCAGGAGATCGCCGGGGACACGCTGGCCGAGCAGGCCACCCGGGACGAGGCGGTCCGCATCCTGACCGCGCATCGGTCCAAGGG
The DNA here is from genome assembly GCA_003166025.1 of Acidimicrobiaceae bacterium. Taxonomy (GTDB): domain Bacteria; phylum Actinomycetota; class Acidimicrobiia; order Acidimicrobiales; family Palsa-688; genus Fen-671. The sequence continues at coordinate 28,841 of PMWT01000075.1, forward strand.
CCTGGAATGGGACCTGGTGGTGGTGGCCGGTGTCCAGGAGGAAACCTGGCCCGACCTGCGCCTGCGCGGGTCCCTGCTCGGGGTCGACGAGCTTGCCGACGCGGTCGCGGGCGTGACCGCCAGCGCCGCCGACGCGGCCGCTGCCGCTCTGGCATCCAAGCTCCTGGCCGAGGAGCGCCGCCTGTTCTACGTGGCCGTCACCCGGGCCAAGCGCTCCCTGGTGGTCACCGCGGTCGGCGGCGACGGCGCCGACACCCGGCCGTCCCGGTTCCTGGCCGAGCTGGCCGGCGACGACATCGAGGTGCAGCGGGCGTGCGAGCCCGGCCACCGCTGGCTGTCCCTGGCCGCGCTCACCGCCGATCTGCGCCGCACGGTGACCGACCGTTCCCGGCCGCTCCCGGTCCGCCGCGCGGCCGCCGCCGAGCTGGCCCGGCTGGCCAGTGCCGGGGCCCGGGGTGCCCATCCGGGACACTGGTACGCGCTGATGCCACTGTCCGACGCCGGGCCCATCGCCACCGCCGGCGAGCAGGTCCGGCTGTCACCTTCGCAGGTCGAGGCGTTCACCCGGTGCGGGCTTCGCTGGCTGCTCGAATCGGCCGCCGGTGCGGGCCGGTCCGACGTGCTGCGGCACCTCGGCACGGTGATCCACGCCGCCGCCGTGCTCGCGGCGTCCGGCGCCTCTGACCGCGAGATCGGCAGCCGGATCGACGACATCTGGCACCATCTCGACTTCGGCAGCGTCTGGTACAGCGCCAAGCAGCGCGAGCAGGCGGAGCGGATGGTGCGCAAGTTCCTCGACTGGCACGCCGCCAACCCGCGGGAGCTCATCGCCGTCGAGCAGGCCCTTCAGGTCCAGATCGGGCAGGTGCAGATCACCGGGCGGGTCGACCGGCTCGAGCGGGACGAACAGAGCCGGGCCGTGGTCGTCGACCTGAAGACCGGCGGCAGCGCGCCCCGCGAGGAGGATCTGGGCCGCCACCCCCAGCTCGGCGTGTATCAGCTGGCGGTGCTGCTCGGCGCGTTCGAGCGGTTCGGGCTCACCGAGCCGGGCGGTGCCGAGCTCGTCCAGGTCGGCAAGGCGGCGCTCACCGCGCGGGCCAGGATCCAGCCGCAGCGGGCGCTCGGCGATGACGACGATCCGGCCTGGGCCAAGGATCTGGTCGAGACCGTCGCGGCCGGGATGGCGGGCCCGGTGTTCGAGGCCCGGGTGAATCCCGGCTGCCGGACCTGCCCGGTGGCGTCGTGCTGCCCGGTCAACGACAGCGGGACGCAGGTCCAGCCGTGACCGGCCCAGCCGTGACTAGCCGGTTCAATCCAGAAGACCTGGCACGCGTCCTTGCCCTGCCGGGGCCGACACCCGAGCAGTCCGCGGTCATCGCGGCGCCCGCCCAGCCGCTGGCCGTGATCGCCGGAGCCGGGTCGGGCAAGAGCGAGACCATGGCCGCGCGGCTGGTGTGGCTCGTCGCCAACGGCCTGGTCCGGCCCGATCGGGTGCTGGGCCTGACCTTCACCCGCAAGGCGGCCGCCGAGCTCGCCGACCGGGTGCGTTCCCGATTGGACCGGCTGCGCCGCTCAGGTATCGCGACCGCCGAAGAGACGTTGGGTGATCCGGTCATCAGCACGTACCACGCCTACGCGGGCCGGCTGGTCGGCGACCACGCGCTGCGCGAGGGCCTGGAGCCGTCCATGCGGCTGATCACTCCCGCCGAGTCATGGCAGCTGGCCGCGCGGATCGTGGCCGCTTACGACGGTCCGATGGGCGACATCGGCTGGGGGCCGCCGACCGTGACCGCGGCCGTGCTCGCGCTGGCCGGTGAGCTGAGTGAGCACCTGCGCGACCCGTCCGGCGTGCGCGCGGTGGGCGACTGGCTGGAAACCCGCGCCGCCGCCCTCGGCGGCCGCCTCCCGGCGTACGTGCGGAAGATGCAGCAGAGCCAGCGCGCCCGCGAGCAGTTGCTGCCCCTGGTCGCCCGGTACGCCGCGGCGAAAACCGCCCGCGAGGTGCTCGACCATGGCGACCAGATGGCGCTGGCCGCCCGGATCGCCTCCCGTCACCCGCAGGTCGGCCTGGCCGAGCGGAGCCGCTACAACGTCGTCCTGCTCGACGAGTACCAGGACACCAGCCACGCGCAGCTGGTGCTGCTGCGGGCGCTGTTCGGCGGCGGCCATCCCGTCACGGCGGTCGGCGATCCGTGCCAGTCGATCTACGGCTGGCGCGGCGCGAGCGCGGGGAACCTGCGGCGGTTCGCCCAGGACTTCCCGGTCCTGCCGCGGCCGTTGCGGCCCGGCGCGGCGGGGTATCCCGCGCCGGTGAAGCTGCTCTCGACGAGCTTCCGCAACGCCGGCCGGGTGCTTCAGGTCGCGGCGGTGCTGCAGGAGCGGCTGCGCGCGGAGGCGCCGGATGTACCCCGGCTGGTGCCCGCGGCTGACCGGACCGGGCGCGGCGACGTCGCCTGCGCCCTCCTGGACACCATCGCCGCCGAAGCCGACTGGGCCGCGTCGCGGATCGCCGGCCTGCTGGCCCTGCCGCCGGGCACGGCGCCGGACGGCGCCCCGTGGCCGGACGGCCGCGACGCCCGGGTCCGCCCGTCCGACATCGCCGTGCTGTGCCGCAAACGGTCCCAGTTTCCCGCGCTGCGCCGCGCGCTCGAAGCCCGCGACATCCCCGTCGAGGTGGTCGGGCTCGGTGGCCTGCTGACCGTGCCCGAAGTACAGGACGTGGTGGCGACGCTGCGGGTGCTGAACGATGCGGCCGCCTCCGACGCGCTGGTCCGTCTGCTCACCGGTCCGCGCTGGCGGATCGGCCCGCGGGACCTGGTGGCCCTCGGCCGCCGCGCCCGATACCTGGCCCGGCCATACGACCCAGACAAACCAGACAGGCAAGACAAATCGGACGAGCCNNAGATAAAGCCGGCCAGTCAGGCAAACCCTCCCAGTCCTCCCAGCCAGACGAGGACCCCCTGACGGAGGCCCTGACCGACCTGACCGCCGAGGCCGGCAGCCTGGTCGAGGCGCTGGACGATCTGGGAGACGCGGCGGCCTACTCGCCCACTGGGTACGGCCGCTTCCGCACGCTGGCCGCCGAGCTCCGCGCGCTACGCGGGCAGCTGAGCCGTCCGCTGCCGGACCTCATCGGCGAGGTGGAGCGGACGCTGGGCCTCGACATCGAGATCGCGTCCCGCCCGGGTGCCGACCCGCTGTCCGCACGGGCCGACCTGGACGCGTTCGCCGACGCCGCCGACTCGTTCGCCGGGTCGCGGGAGGAGCCGACGCTCGGGGCGTTCCTGGCCTACCTGGCCGCCGCGGAGACCGAGGAGTTCGGCCTGGAGACCGGCCGGGTGGGCGAGACCGACTCGGTGAAGCTGGCCACCGTGCACACTTCCAAGGGACTGCAGTGGCCCGCCGTCCTCGTTCCCGGGCTCGCCGGCGGGGACCGGGCCCAGGTCTTCCCGGCCCGGCCGCGGCTGTCCACCCGGTGGACGGACAACCCGCGGCTGCTGCCGTTCGGGCTGCGCGGCGACGCCACCGACCTGCCCGACCTGCGTGACCTGGACCCCGGCTCCGTCGACGCCTTCACTCAGCGCTGCGCCGACCGCGACCTGGCCGAGGAACGCCGGCTCATGTACGTGGCCGCGACCCGCGCCGCGTTCTGGCTCGGTTGCTCGGGCTACTGGTGGGGGGAGGGCGCCAGCAGGCTCGGACCGTCGCCGTTCCTGGATGAGGTAAGGCTCGCCTGCGAGGCGGGCGCCGGGCGGGTGGACGCCTGGGCCCCGCCACCCTCCGAGGACGCCGAGAATCCCGCGCTCGCCGAGCCTCCCGCCGCCGGATGGCCCATCACCCCGGCCGGCTCCCGCTACGAGGCCGTCCGCGAAGCGGCCGCGATGGTCAGCGACGCCATGCAGGCAACCACCTCGCCAGGGCATGACGACCCAGGGCATGACGANNAGGGCATGACGATACTGACCTGGCCGCGCTGACCCCGGCCGACCGCGAACTGGTGACCGCGTGGAGGCGGGACGCGGATCTGCTCCTCACCGAGCGGGAGCGGCGGCGTGCCGAGGGCGGCCTGCGCGTCACCCTGCCCGCGCACCTGTCGGTCTCCGCGCTGGTGACGCTGGCCCGCGATCCGGCCGAGCTGGCCCGCCAGGTCCGGCGGCCCATGCCGCGGCCGCCGGCCCCGTACGCGCGCCGCGGCACGGCCTTCCACCGCTGGCTGGAGGAGCGCTTCGGCCAGCAGCGGCTGATCGACGCCGACGACCTGTTCGGCGCGGACGACGCCGACGACCCGGCCACCGGGCCCGACGCCAGCCTCACCGGCCTGCGCGACCAGTTCGAAGCCAGCGCCTGGGCCGGGCGCTGGCCCCGCGAGGTGGAGGTGCCGTTCGAGACGCTGATCGGGGACCGGCTGGTCCGCGGGCGGATCGACGCGGTCTTCGACGACGCCGGTGACGGCACGTTCGACGTAGTGGACTGGAAGACCGGGCAGCCGCCCGGTTCGGCCGGTGAACGGCACGCCGTCGCGGTCCAGCTCGCCGCCTACCGGCTGGCCTGGGCCGCGCTGGCCGGCGTCCCGGTTCAGCAGGTCCGTGCGGCCTTCCACTACATCCGGCCCGACCTGACCGTCCGTCCCGCCGATCTGCTCGACGAGGCGGGCCTCGCCGCCCTCATCGAGGCCGTCCCGGCCGGCGTCTGATCAGGCCGGTGTTCTGATCAGGCCGGCGTCTGATCAGGCCGGCGTTCTGATCAGGCGGTGCCTGATCAGGCCGGCGTCGTTCCCGCGCCCGCTAAAGGTAAGGGGGCCTGGACGCGCCACAGCACGTGGCGCCGCAGCGGGTGCCCGTCGGGCAAGCGCGGATGGTCGAAGTCATCGGCCGGATCGTGGGTCATGCCGATGCGCCGCATGACGGCCTGGGACCGGACGTTGCGGACGGCGGTGAACGAGACCACCTCGGCCAGCCCGTAGTCGGTGAACCCGCTGGCCAGCGCCCGCCGGGCCGCTTCGGCCGCGTAGCCGTGCCCCCAGCTGGGCCGGGATAGCCGCCAGCCGACCTCCACCGCCGGGGTGAAGTGCGCGCCGAAACCCGGTACCGACAGCCCCGTAAAACCAATGAACTCACCCGAAGCCGCCACCTCCACGGCCCACAACCCGAACCCGTGAGCGGCGAATCCCGACTCGATCCGTTCGATCATCGTGTCGCTCTCTTCCCGGGTCAGCGCGGCCGGGAAGTGTTCCATCACCTCTGGATCGGCGTTCATCGCCGCGAACGGGGCGCGGTCGCTGTCCCGCCAGCGCCGCAGCGCCAGACGTTCGGTCCGCAATGTCCCCGGATCGGCCACCGTTCATGGTACGGCGGCTCAGGAACGCAGGTACCGCTCGACGGTTTCGACCTTGGCGGTGAGGCCGTCGGTGACGCCGGGGCGCAGATCGGCCTTGAGTACCATGCTGACCCGGGGCGCCCGCGCCGCGACCGCGTCCACCGCCCGCTTGACGACGGCCATGGTCTCGTCCCAGGTTGATATGTAGTTTGCTACCATTTAACCATGCTGAACGGCACAGATCGGACAGCCAAGCCCTACGACATCTACGCCAGAGTCAGCCGAGTCAAGAGCAAGAAGAAGAACGAGCCGTCCACGGGCGGGCAGGTCGCGATCTGCCGCCTGAGGCTCGCCGACCTTGACCTGCCAGAGGGCAAGGTTCTGGTTGATCCGGGGCGTTCGGCATGGGACTCGACTGTCCGGCGTCCGTCGTGGGACGAGCTGATGGACCGGCTTGAGCGCGGCGTGTCCGGCGGGTTCATCGTGTTCGACCTGGAGCGGTTCACCCGGCAGCCGAAGGACGGCGAACGGATGATCGAGCTGGCCGCCCGCGGCCTGGGCGTGCTGGACAGCGAGAGCGAGTACGACCTGACCACGCCGAACGGCAAGAAGGCATTCCGCGACGCGATCAACGCCGCCGCCTACTACTCCGACCGCCTGTCCAGCAGAGCCCGGCGCGGCAAGCGGCTCAAGGCACTGTCGGGGGAACCGAACACCACAACCCGTCCATTCGGCTTCGAAGACGATTTCGTGACCGTGCGCGAAGCCGAAGCCGAGATCATCCGGGAACTGACGAGGCGGTTCTTGGCGGGAGAAACGCAGCACGCGCTGGTACGTGACCTCAACGCACGCGGCGTCCTCAGCAGCAAGGGCAACCCTTGGACTGTCAGATCCCTGCAACTTCTTCTGCTCAGAGAGCGCAACTGCGGGAGAATCCTCTACACCGACACGGAAACAAACGTTAAGTCCAATGCCGGGCATCTGCCGGGGAAGCCGATCATTACCGAAGACGACTTCGACCGGGTATGCGCGATCTACGCCGCGCGCCGGGGCAGCGAGACGCCCTCGGAGATCTACCTGTGCACGGGGATAGCCTTCTGCGGCCGTCCGGACTGTGGCAAACCGCTCACCGGTCACCCAGTAGACGCTCTGAAGCGGTACGAGGACGGTTCGGTACGCCGGGAATACAGGTGCGGCCCGTCTTCTAGCGGCAAGGGCTGTGCCAAGATCAGCGTTGATCAGCGTGGCTTGGATGAGGCGGCCGGAGCCATCGTTGTGGAGATTCTGTCTGACTCTCGCCATGCCGAGGCGATCGAATCCGTCACCCGGGAACTTGAGAGCGAAGCCGCGCGGCTGGACTTGGCCATCGCCGAGGCTGAACGTGTCGCAGAAGCGCTAGCCGACCGCCTTGGGCGCGGAGAACTGACTCTCTCGCGCTATGACATCGCTAACCGCCCACTGGATGAGCGCATAGCCAAGCTCAAGGCCGAACGCGAAGCGCTAGGCGACACAGCTCCAGGCGCCTTGCGGCAGCCAAGCCGGGAACACTGGCAGCGGCGGTGGGACGAAGCCGACACGGCAGAAAAACGCGAGCTATTGAAAATGGCCTTGCGCGGCAGACGCCTCATCGTCGACCCGGCCAGCCTTAAGCGCGCTGAGCGGTCCGATGTCACCCGCCGGATCAGGATCGTCTCAGCGGAAGACGAAGGCCTGCCAGACGTGACGATGACGTTCGCTGACGTGATCGCAGCCAGGGCCGCGCATGGCGGGCTCGTGTCCACCCCTGGCGCGCCGGACACCAGATGGTCGAAGCGCCGGTTTTTCACCGAAGAGTACAAGAGCCGCGTTCTTGACGAGTACAAGAACGCGGCACCGGGAGAGCGCCGTGCTCTGCTACGCAGGGAGGGCCTGCACTACACGAATATCTCCTCCTGGCGCCGCAAGAGGATGGGGTAGACCGTGGCCGCCGAACTTGTCAGCTCAGACCGGCCGATTGACATCTACGCCCGCGTCAGTCAGCTCAAGCGCAACGAGAAGCGCGAACCGTCGACCGAAGGCCAGGTGTCGGTGTGCCGGACCCGCCTTGCCGACCTCGGTCTTGCGG
>PMWT01000121.1 GCA_003166025.1 Acidimicrobiaceae bacterium
ACCGCCAAGCCGGCCTGTTCGAAGCACCGCAGCCGGTGAGCTCGTGACCGATCTGAGCGACCCGCCGTTCCCGGACAACCCCGGCCCCTGGCTCGTCCCTGCGCCTGCTGGGCTGGTCACCGGCGCGCCCGCGCCCGCAGCGGCACCGTCCTCGGCCCGGGCGTTGCCGATAGGCCTTTGTTCTGCTCTCTACACGGGTTTTGCCACCGTCGGCGACGCCCTCATCATGGCCGACATTGCCGCCGAGGCCGCCCTGGTCCTACCTAGGGCCTATAGGACCTGTAGGGGGTGGCGAGGGCCAGGCGAGGACGGGGATTTCGACCGCTTCGGGCGGACCAGAGCGGGCATAGAGAAACCCTTGGGCGCGGTCGCATTCGAGGTCTATAAGGACCTGAGACTGGCCCGCAAACTCTACGCCCTCGGCGACGACAGTCAGATCGAGTGCATGCGCCAGGACGATGATGGCCCCGGCAATGGCACGTACCTTGGGGTCGATAACGACGTCGTCAACGAACGACTTGTCGATCTTCACGAAGTCAAGGGGGAACTGGCGCAGGTAAGCGAGCGAGGAGTAGCGGGTTCCGAAATCGTCGAGGCCCACCGCGACGCCGAGGTCTCGCAGCGCTCGAAGCCCAGTCAGGGCCGAATTGGATGCTTCCATAAGGACCTGTTCGGTTACTTCGATCTGGAGGTCGCCGGGAGGTACGCCGTTGGCCTCGAGCTGGTCAAAGATGGCGTGACGGAACTCGCTGTCAGCCAAGTGGCGGGCCGTGACGTTGATGGCGACGCCGGCGAACTTGGCTCCCAGGCGGGCCCGCCAGGCGGCAGCTTGTTTCACGGCGTCGGCCAGCACCACCTCGTCGATCTTGATCAACAAGCCGGTTTCCTCGGCTACCTCCAAGAACAACCCCGGCAGCATTAGCCGCTGCTTGAGGTCACGTATCCGGACCAGGGCTTCGGCTCCTACAGGGTAACCGGTCCTTATGTCGACGATCGGCTGGTACTCGACCACTATGCGGCCCATGTCCAGAGCGCGGCGCACCATGCGCTCGGTAGCCAGACGGGAAACCGCGGTGGTGCGCAGCTCCTCGTCGAAAATCGCGACCTGGTCCCGGCCCCTGTCCTTGGCCCGGTACAGGGCCAGGTCGGCTTCGGACAACAGCGCTTCGGCGTTGTGCTGGTGGTCGGACGTGCACGCCACACCTATGCTCATCGTGCAGCTGAACTCGTCCCCGCCGACATGGAAGGGCCTGCGCCCGTCTTCGATTATCCGGTTGGCCAGTGCGATGGCGGCGACCTCGTCGGTGACGCCTTCAGCCACGAGCACGAACTCGTCTCCCCCGAGGCGGGCCAACGTGTCGGCGGGACGGAGGTGGCCCGCGAGACGCTCAGCCATCTTCAGCAGCACGTCGTCGCCAATATGGTGACCCAGAGAGTCATTGATCACCTTGAAGCGGTCGAGGTCGAGGTAGAGCACCACCAAGAGGCTCCCGGAACTGCGGCCAAGCCGCCGCAGGCCCTGGCGCAGGCGGTCCATGAGCACGGTCCGGTTGGCCACCCCAGTCAGGGGGTCAGTGGTCGCCCGCAGCTCCAACAGGGCGTTGTGCTCTTGGCGTTCTGTGATGTCGCGCACCGCGCTCACCACGACGTCGGCACCGTCTGCGATGACCCGCCGTGATGTCGCCTCGACCCAGCGGTAGGAGCCGTCGCGGCAGCGGAAGCGGTAGCCCGTGGTAACGAGCCCTGAAGACGAGTGCCTGCTGACCAGCGCCGACGCGTCGTCGGGGTGGGCGAAGTCGTCCTCGCGCATTCCTACGAGCTCGTCCGGCCTCCAGCCGAACGTACCTTGTAAAGCGGCCGAGCAGTACAGGAAATAGCCGTCCGAGTCCACCACGGTGGTCAGGTCGCTCCAGGTGGCAATTAGGTACGAGTAGTCACGGATCTTGGCCTTGCCAAGCTCGTCTCTCCCTGGCTGGCTAACCATGTACGTCACTTCCGGCGGCGAAACCTGAAAAAAGCCTTCCAATGAAGGCCATGGAGCCTCAACGCTTCCGCTTACCACCTAATACTAGCAAAAAGGGACGCTGAGCGCTGGTACGCCGACCAGGAGTGGGTGGCTTTACGGCGCGTCAGTCGCTCGTGGTCATACCGGGTTATACTCACGGGTAATGAAGACCGCCATTTCCGTCCCGGACGGCACCTTCGAGAGGGCGTCGAAGCGAGCGAAAGACCTCGGCATGAGCCGGTCGGAGTTCTTCTCCCGCGCCGCCGCCCGCTATTTGGACGAGCTGGACGGCGAATCGGTGACGCGCCAGGTCGACCTTGTTGTCGACGCTCTCGCCGGAGAAGACGGCTCGGCCGCCGACGCGGTGAGCGTCGGCCACCAGTTGTTGACCGACGCAGCCGACGACTGGTGATCGAGCGAGGCGGCATCTACTGGTCCGATCTCGGCGCGCCAGCCGGTTCGCGACCGGCCAAACGGCGACCGGTGCTCGTCATCTCGGCCGCCGCCTACAACGGGAGCCGACTGGCCACGGTCCTCGCCGCCGTCATCACGTCGAACACCGCCTTGGCTGCCATGCCCGGCAACGTGTTCCTCCCGGCCGGTGCCACCGGTTTGCCCCGGGACTCTGTCGTGAACGTGACCGCTCTCGTCACCTTGAACAAGTCCGACTTGACCGAACAGGCCGGCGGCACCCCGCCGGCGCTCTTGCACGAAGTGGACCGAGGCCTTCGCCGCGTCCTCGACCTGTAGTTCGCCGGACGTCTCGACAGTCGCCTGCGAGACGCGACCATACCGCAGCGACTACGCCTACATCACGGGCACCGTCCCAACCCGCGACCGTCACTTTTTATCCACCCTTTTCAGCGGCCCCATCCCCTGGTCCTCAGAAGCAGCCCGTCGCAGCTGTTCCGTGAGGCCGCTACGGGCCATCAGAACGGTCGTCACTTCGGTGGCCAGTTCAAAGCCCGCTTGGCGCAGGGCCGGGACCTTGAACTCGCGCAGGTCCTTGAGCATTGAGAAGTCGAGTGGCTTGTCCTGCCATTTGGCTTCCCCCACCAGGGTCACGAGGGGCCGGTGACCGCCGATACGGCCTGGAATGGGACGACGTCCTCCCGGCGCTCGAGGGCCGGCGCTACCCGACGTACCCGGTGAGCCGGCTTAGCGTGGCGGGAATATCCACGAACGCCTTTGAGATAACGACACTTTCAGTGGTAATATAAGCACTATCAGCACGTTGACCTTGTCGGCGGCGGAGAGAAGGCAATGCCCTTACCCGGTGCTAACGTCGAGGGACGGTCCGGGGTTCGGGCGTCGCTTTCCGATGAAGCGATCAGCCCGCACAGACCTCTCGACGCCACAGATGCTTTCCAGCTGCTCGTCGAGGGGGCCACCGAGTACGCCGTATTTGCCCTCAGCCCGGACGGGGTCGTTTCCACCTGGAACAAAGGTGCCGAGCGGATGAAGGGCTATCAGGCGGACGAGATCATCGGGAAGCACTTTTCGGTGTTCTACCCGACCGAAGAGCGCCAAGCGGCCGTCCCGGACCGGGAACTCGCCGATGCCATGGCCGATGGCCTGGTATCGGTGCAGGGCTGGCGGGTGCGTCAGGACGGCAGCCGGTTCTGGGCCAATGTGACGATTACCCCGCTCTGGGACGGTGCCGGGCATTTGCGTGGATTTGCCAAGCTCACCCGCGACGAGACCGACCGTCACTCGACGGAGCAGTTACGGGACCAGCTGACACGCGTCGTCGAGCAGGAGCGTATCGCCTCGACGCTCGTCGACACCACGGTCCGGCGGCTCTTCGCCATGGGACTTCGCCTCGCCAGTGCCCTGAAGATGGCCACCGACCCTCACCAGGCTCAGAAAATCGAAGCAGCCATCTTGGAAGCTGACATCGCCATCAACGAATTGCGCACCACCGTCTTTGAGAGCTGCCGTCTTNNCTGCCGTCTTTGAGACCTGCCGTGGCTATTGGGCCGGTTCGGGGCGGCCGTACAGGTAACCCTGTGCTTGGGTGCAGCCCATTTGGCGCAGGAGCTGGTCCTGTGGGCCAGTTTCGATGCCTTCGGCGATTGTTTCCAGGTTCAGGCCATGGGCGAGGTCGATGACGGCCTTGACCAGCTGCGTATCACTGTGGTTGGTGCCCAGCCCGGCCACGAAGCTCTGGTCGATCTTGACGATATCGAAGGGGAAGCGCCGCAGGTAGCTGAGGCTGGACCACCCCGTACCGAAGTCGTCGAGGGCGAGGGAGACGCCGAGGTCCTTCAGTTCGTGGAGGCGGCCCCGGGTGCTCGACCCGGCGTCGATGAGAGTGGACTCGGTGACCTCGATGCACACGTCTTCTGGTCGCAGGTCATAGGCAGCCAGGACCTTCTCCACACCGCATACGAAGTGGTCGGAGCCGAGCTGGCGGGCCGAGACATTTACAGCGACGTGGCCACGGCTGCTCCCGGCCGCTCGCCAACGGGCCTGCTGAGCACAAGCCAGGTCTAGCACGGCATCGCCCAGGGCGATTATGAGCCCGGAGTCCTCGGCGACAGAAATGAAGTCGCTCGGGTTGGCCATCGCACCGTCTGGTTGGCGGATCCGCGCCAACGCCTCCGAGCCGATCACGGACCTCGAGCTAAGGTCGACGATGGGCTGGTAGTAGAGCGTGAGGGTGCCATTGGTGAGGGAGGCACGGACCAGGTCCTCGATTTCCTGGCGCCGGTGCGCCTCGGTCCGCATGGCCCCGTTGTATATCTCCCAGCGGTTCCGGCCTGATTGCTTGGACCGGTGCAGCGCCATGTCGGCTTCTTGGAACAGGGCGTCGGGACTGTGCCGGTTAGAAAGGGCAATACCTACCGACCCGCTCATCGTTACCGCTCGGTCCCCGACGGTCACCGGCTCGGCGATACAAGCGCGGACCCGCTCGGCGATGGCCGTCACCGTGGCCAGCTCGTCGATGTTCTCGGCCAGCACGACGAACTCGTCGCCCCCGAGACGCCCGACACTGTCCCCGGGCCGGATGGCCTGGAGTAGACGGCCGGCCACCGTCTTGAGCAATTGATCGCCCGCGGGGTGGCCCAGGTTGTCGTTGACCTGCTTGAACTGGTCTAGGTCGACGAACAACAAAGCGCACGGCCGCCCGGAGCGCTCGGCCCGGGCCAGAGCCTGGTCGAGCCGGTCAAACAACAGCGCCCGGTTCGGCAGTTTGGTCAAGTCGTCGTGCATGGCCTGGTGGGCCAGACGTCTGGCGGCCTCGACCCGCTCGGTGACGTCGTGCAGGTTACTGATGACGCCGCGCACGGCGGGGTCGTCGATCAGGTTGGTCGTGGTCGTCTCGACGTAGCGCCAACCACCGTCGGTGTGGCGCAACCGGCCATCGAAACGGACCGAGGTCCCCACGCCGGCGTCGAGCGAGGAGAACCTTTCGGTGGCCTTGGCCACGTCGTCAGGGTGGACCAGGTGCATGAAGTCAGAGCCGACGGCGGCGTCGGCGGTAAGGCCGAGCATGGCGAACAGCCCGGGGCTGGCGTAGTCGATCTTTCCCCCTATCGTCGCTTGGACCACGATGGCGTCGGCACTGCGTTCGACAAGGGCCGCAAAACGGGCGCTGGTCTCGGCCAGGTGCTCGCGGGCCAGGTGCTCGGCTGTGGTGTCGACCATATAAGCCAGGGCCCGACAGTCGGGGCCCTCGTGACCGGCGACGAGCAGGGCCTGGACGTGCAGCCAGCGATGGTTGCCGCCGCCGGTGACCAGGTGCTTCTCGACTAGGTCGATCCTGCCGCCTTGGCGTAGGTCCAACATCGGCTCGTCCGGGGTACCCCGATCGTCGGGCTGTATGTACAAGTTGACATTCGTGCCGGCCAGGTCGTCGGGCGCGATTTCGAGGATGTCGCCTATGGCCCGGTTGGCCGCGATCACCGTGCCCTTGGCGTCAAGTTCGGCGATACCTACGGGCGCAGATTCGAACACCACGCGCCAGCGCGCCTCGGACAGCGCGAGCAGCTTCTCCCGCTGCTTTGTGGCACTGACATCTCTGAGCACCACCATCACGTTGGGCGAGAGATCGCCGGGGCGGGCCGGTAGCAGGGAGGCGTGGACATGACTGACCAGGTGGTCCTCCATGACCCCCACTTCAGTGTCGACTACCTTGCCCGCGAAAGCAGTGTCCAGGTAGGTGTGCATCAACAAGGCCCCGTCCCGCTCGTAGACCTCGTCGACGGTCTTGCCCGCCAGCCCGGAAAGGTCGACGTTGCCGGGCATGAACGATGACCCACTTACCTCGCTCACGCGACGGTCGCTGTCGTAAATGAAAATCGCAGTGTCCGGTAATTGGTCGAGCAGGGCTCGCTGGCGGGCCTCGCTCTGTTCGGCCCGGGTCAGCATGGCCCTCAGCTCACCCCCCGATTGGGCAAGCTCGTCGCTCCGTCGTGCTAGTTCATCGTGGGCCTGTTTGTCCTCGGTGACGTTGCGGGCCACCGTCGATGCCCCGACCACGTTCCCTTGGTGGTCCCGCACCGGCGAGACCCTGATGGACACGTCGACGGCCATGCCGTCCCTGCGCAGCCGCTGGGTAACGTAATGGGCTAAGCGTTCTCCCGCCCTTATTCGTTGGAGGGCGGCGGGCAGTTCGTCCCGAAGGCCGTTCGGAGTGATGGCGGAATGGTCGTGGCCCACCATCTCAGCCGCGCCGTAACCGTAGAGGTGCTCGGCGCCGGCGTTCCAGCTCGTGATCGTCCCGTCCAGGCGAGTGCCGATGATGGCGTCCGTGGAGGAGTCAACGATGGCCGCGAGCCGTGAGTCGGTGACATCACGTACCGAGGCCAACACGACGCGGCCCTGCCCGGCCTGCAACACCGACAGGGAGATGTCGATGGGGAACTCGCTGCCGTCTTGGTGCAACCCCGACAGCTCCATGCGCTCCCCCACGGCACGGCTCGTGGGTTGGGCGAGGAAACCTTCGACATCCACCGGGTGTACCGCACAGGCCGAGACCGGGACCAGGTCCTGGAGCGAACGCCCGACGAGGTCGGCCGGGTCATAGCCGAACATCGCCGCCGCCCGACGGTTCACCGCCCTTATCGCGCCCAAGCTGTCGACGACCACGGCGCCGTCGGCTATTGCCTCCAAAAGCTCGTCCGCAGATATGCCGATGCCGGCAAGGTAGCTGGATCCCAGCTCTATGGTCCTCTCGTCGCCGCTAGCAAAAGCACTTTTGCCTCTAACTTCGAGTGTCAGTCGAGGCATTTGGCCCAACCTCCTCGATCCAACTACATGCGCCAAGAGAGCTTGGGCGCATAGGCGGGGACCCGCTCTCGTAAGGCACATTACGACTAAACGCCCGCTCTTCATGACGCTACGTGGCAATATGACCTCTTCGCGTGGTACCGTTCTCCCGCCCTGCCGCCGGAGGCGCCGGCGTCGCGCCCTGGGCGAGCTGCTTGACCGCCTGGCCGCCACCGACGGCCCGCTCAGTACAGTCGAGGACGAGGCGGAGATCGCCCGGTTCATGCGCCGCCCACCGACTGGACCGGGATGTCGCCATTGCCACGTTGACCCTCGCTGAGCTTTACCGCGGCGCAGGGCGCAGCCAGGCGCTCGACTCCCTCCTCGCCCGCGAAAACAATGCGGTCCTCCTGCGCGATACCGATCGTCAACTGGCGCGCATCGTCGGGTCAGTCCTATCTCAGGCGTCTTTGAGCTCGGCCCACATCGTCGACGCTCACGCTGTCGCCCTGGCCGTCGAAGATGGCGGCGGCGTGGTCCTCACCCCCGACGTCGCAGACTTGGAGCGCCTGGCCGCCCCTACCGGACCATCGCCATCGAGGGCATCTGATGGGGGCCTGGGCGGGCCGGGCTAAATAAGCGGGCGCACCGTCATCTATGACCGCACCGTCATCTGTGAGCGCCCTCCGCCGGCCACCCGAGCAACGGCGCTGGGAGCGGCTCCCGGTGCACGATGGCTAAACGGCGCGTACAACGGGTGAGCGCCACGTAGAGGGCACGTAGGCCCTGGCCCTGCTCCTCGACGATCCGGGCCGGTTCCACCACTATCACCGAGTCAAACTCGAGGCCCTTGGCGTTGACCAGGGCCAGCAGGCTGATCTGGACGTCGAGAGCCCCGGCCCCCGCTTCTCCGGCCGTAACGCCGCTTCGTTCAAGGGCACCGCGCACCTCGTCCATGAGAGGGGCGGGGACGAGCACCCCCACGCTGCCGTCCTCTCCTCCCGACGTCGACGCCACTGCCCGCGCCTCTTCTTCTACGGTGCGTGCCACCAAGGAGCCGAAAGTGCCGTCTTCGCCCCCACCCGAGGGCGCCCAGGGCACGAACCGTGGGCCGTGGCCGGTCTGGCGCACCGGTTCGGGCGCCTCTACCCCGGGCAGGGCGGCCGCCAAGACGGCGGCGGCCAGTTCCATGACCTCGGAGGGGGCGCGGTAGCTCACCGAAAGATTGGCGAGGCGCCAGCCCCGGCGGGCCGGCAGGTGCGTCACCATGTCGTCCCAGGAACTGGGAGCCCACGGCCCCGTGGCTTGGGCGATATCGCCGACCAGGGTCATGGAACCCGAGAGGGAACGTCTTCCCACCATGCGCAGCTCCATAGGCGTCAGGTCCTGGACCTCGTCCACGACGAGGTGGCCGTAGGTGCGGTGCTGGCGCTCGTCCGCCGCTCCCGGGCGCGCCGGCCCAAGCAGCCAGCTCGCCTCGTCCAGCAAAGGTATGTCGGCCGCCGTCCAGGCGACCTGCTGCTCGGAGGCGCTCCTTGGCCGGTACAGGGCAACGGCCTCGTCCGGGCTCAGGATGCCTCGGGCAACCACGTCGAGGAGGGGCTTGGCCCCCAGCAGGTCGTGCCAGAGGGCTTCCGCCGTCAAGCGGGGCCACATGCGTTCCAAAGCTTCGATGACCGCCGGACGCCGGCGCAGGGCATCGCCGAGCTCGGGCGCCCCCAACTGGCTGGTCGCCATGCGACCGGCACCCGCCTCACCGGCACTCAGCGGACCGGCACCCGGCTGACCGGCACCCGTACCTGCGGGCCCCCCGCCGTCTTCCCGGGTAGCGGGATGGGTCAGGGCGGCCAGGCTCTCCGCCTGTGCCGTCACCTGCTCCGACAGGTGCTGCCAAAGCAACGTCTCCACGGTGCGGCGGCGCCCGTTGTGGGAGCCGGAACGGCGCTTGGCCGCAGCCACTATCTCGGCTGAGGCCTCGGGGGTCAGGGTCAACGCCCACCGGCCGTAAGGGATTTGCACGGCTTTGCGCAACGGGCGCTCCCGCTGGTGGACGGCCCGGCGCACGAACCGGGCCATGCGCGGATCGCCTTTCAACCGGGCCGTTGCCGGGCTTTCGGTGGCTGTGGGCTGCGCCCCCCGGTACAACCCCGTAGCCGTCGACAGCTCCACCCCGGTCTCGCCCAGGGACGGCAGGACCTGGTCGATGTAGCGCAGGAAGGTGGGATTGGGACCGACCACCAGTACCCCCTGTCCTTCGAGGGGGAAGCGGTGGGTGTACAGCAGGTACGCGGCGCGGTGCAGGGCCACCGCCGTCTTGCCCGTGCCGGGCCCGCCTTGCACTACGAGCACCCCGGCCAGCGGCGCCCGGATGATCTCGTCCTGTTCGGCCTGGACGGTGGCGACGATGTCGCGCATACGGCCGGTGTGCGCCCGGCTCAAGGCGGCCATGAGCACGCTCGAGCCGCTGAGCCCGAGCGTCTCCGCCGCCCCCTCGGAACCGCCAGGAGCGAAAAGTTCGTCCTCGATGTCGAGCAGGTGCCGGCCTTCGGTGAGGAAATGCCGACGGCGGCGCAAGCCCATGGGGTGGGCGCCCGTGGCCCGGTAGAACGGTTCGGCCACCGGCGCCCGCCAGTCCACCACCAGCGGTTCGTGGTCGGCGTCCGATAAGGCCAGGCGCCCTATGTGGAAGCTCTCCAGCGTCCCGTTGCCCGCCCCGATCGGGACAGGTGCGCCGACCGGGACAGGCGCGCCGGCCGAGCCAGGTGGGTAGGCCGGGCCAGGAGCGTCGGCCGGGCCAGGTGGGTAGGCCGGGCCGATGGCGTCGATGCGCCCGAAGATGAGCGACTCCCGGCCCAGTTCCAGCTTCTCTAAACGGTTGAGGCTGTGGCGGACCCGGATGTCGCGCTCGGTAAAGGACTGAAAGGTGCCGCCCCTCTCCCGAAAGGCTTCCTTCAACTGTTCCTGCGTCTGGGCCCGGACGGCCTCCAGGCGCGCCAGCGCCCGGTCCAGGTGTGCCTGTTCAGCTTGGAGGTCAGGGTGCGGCATAGGCCAAACTTCCTACTCTTATGGGCCGGCGGGCACGCCGCAAGCCGGGGGGCGCCCCGGTGCGCGACCGGACCACCCTGAGCCGGCCACCGCGAGGCCCGGTAGCGTTGGGCCCATGGCCACTGACCTACCCCCTTTTCTCGCCGCGTGCAGGGGCCAGGCCGTGCCTTATACGCCGGTATGGTTCATGCGCCAGGCCGGCCGTTCGTTGCCCGAGTACCGCGCCCGGCGGGGGCCGGGGAGCATCCTGGACGCAGTGAGGGACCCGGCTCTGGCCGCCGAGCTGACCCTGCAGCCCGTCCGACGCTACGGCGTGGACGCGGCAGTGCTCTTTTCGGACATCGTCGTCCCCGTCATCGACTTCGGCGTCGACGTCGCCCCGGGCACCGGGCCGGTGGTGGAAAAACCCTTCCGGGACGCCAAGGATCTCGACCGTCTGCGCCCGGTCCCGGCCCCCTTCGTCGAGGAGGCCCTCCGTCTTGTCACCGCCGAGCTCAGCCACCTGCCCGAGCCGGTACCGGTTATCGGCTTCGCCGGTGGCCCGTTCACCCTGGCCAGCTACCTGGTGGAGGGCGGCCCGTCCCAGGGCTTCGCCAAGGCCAAAGCGTTGATGTGGTCCGAGCCCGATCTGTGGGCGGAGCTCATGCAACGACTGGCCGAGATCACTTTGGCCAGCCTGCGCGCCCAGGTGGCGGCGGGGGCCGACGCCGTCCAGATTTTCGAGAGCTGGGGCGGTGCCCTCTCCCCCGCCGACTACCGCCGTTACGTCTGGCCCGCTCTCCACCACGTCGTGAGCGGGCTAGAGCCCCAGCAGGTCCCCCGCATCGTCTTCGGCGTAGGGGCGGGAGAGCTACTGGCCGATTTCGCCCGGGCGGGCGCCGACGTCGTAGGCGTCGACTGGCGGGTACCGCTGGACGAGGCCCGCCGGCGCGTCGGTCCCGGCGTGGGTGTGCAGGGCAACCTCGACCCCACCGCCTGCTTCGCCCCCTGGCCCGTTCTGGCCGAACAGGCCCGGGCCGTCCTGGCCGTGGCCGGGCGCCGCGGCCACATCTTCAACCTGGGCCACGGCGTCCTGCCCGCCACCGACCCCGATCAGCTCGCCCGCCTGGTCGAACTGGTCCACACCGAGACGGCCCGCTCCAGGGACGACGCCTCGGCATGAAGCCCCTTGCGGTACGGCCTCGCTGGTGCCACCCTCCACAAACGCGGTAGGCGCACCCGGGACCAAGGGCCCAAGCGGACCTCCCCGTGTCAGCCGGGCATGGCAACCGATATACCAGTCACTTGACCGATATTCCTGTCGTGTGACTGATATACCAGTCGCTCTGTTAGTATGATGCACGAGAGGAGCGCAGAATGGACCTGTCAAAACCAGCCACTGCTGTTGTGCCAAGTGCCGACGCCGATGTGCTTACAGTCGTTGCTGGGACCACCCGGGCCCTGACTGGCCGAGAGATCCAGCGCCTGAGCGGGCGTAGCTTGCAAGCCGTCCAGAACATCCTTAAGCGGATGGTCGCGCACGGGCTTTTGGAGGTTCTCGAAGCGGGATCCGCCCAGCTGTACCGCCTCAACCGCGATCATGTGGCTGCTGACGCCGCAGTCGCGCTGCTGGACCTGCGTGGACGGTTGTTCGAGAGAATCCGGCAACAGTTGAAGCAATGGCCGATGCCCCCGGCAGCGGCAGCGGTGTTTGGCTCGGCGGCCCGGGGGGACGGTGACCCAGCGTCCGACATCGACGTCCTCGTCGTAAGGCCTGAGAACGTCGACGAGACCGACCGACTCTGGGCAGGCGCGGTAGACGACTTGGCTCGGTCGATCCTGAGGTGGTCAGGAAACCGTGCAAGTATCATCCAAGTCACCCCAGCTCAAATCTCCGACATGATGCACCGCAACGAGCCGATAGTCGCTAGCTTGCGCCGGGATAGCGTCTTGCTCACCGATACCAGTCCTCTGACTACGCCTGAAAGGGCCGGAAGTGAGCGCTAGGGCGACCCCGCGCACGGCAACCTGCACAAAGGCCGATGCCGGCGTCCGCCTTGATCAAGCACGCAAGTTCGAGGAGGTGGCAGAGCTTGTCCAAACGGAAGCGGACGTGCTCAGTTCAGCGGCAAACGTTGCTGCTTCACTCGCTGTGTTGGCTGGCATCGCTGCTTCGGACGCCGCCTGCTGCGCGGCACTCGGTCGCAGATCCAGGGCACAGGACCACCGCGCCGCCGCGGACCTGCTACGCCAGATCGCTCCCGCTGGTGACCTCGCCGCTGCAAAGCTCGAGCGACTGGTCGATCTGAAAGACACCGCCCAGTACGGTGTGATCTACGTTTCGGCCGCCGACCTTCGGACCGCCATGCGACTCGCCAAAGGGCTCGTAGAGTTCGCAGCCGGAGTCGTAAGCCGTAGGTAAGCCGCATTTAGCCCCCCCGTACAAGGGGCGCTATGCAGTGGGCGCGGCGGTCAACCTCGGCCCCACCGCCTGCTTCGCCGCCGGGCCCGTCTTGGCCGTCCTGGCCGTGGCCGGGCGTAGCGGCCACATCTTCAACCTGGGCTTCGGGCTGGAAAACAGCGGCCGCCGGGCTGCGCCGGCCGAGCACGTGGTCGGCAATTATCACCGCCGCCGCAGAATAGGTGCTTTTCTGCCCACCGGGGAAACGAACGCATTGGGGGTGGGCACAGCCCGTCCAGTAGGCGCCGTCATCGGCGCGCAGGTGCTGCGTCCAGGACAGTAGTTTCTCTGCATCGCCGGGACAGCCCGCTCTGTTCACGGCCATGGCACATTCGGCCGTCTCGGCCGCCGTGACCCAGAAATTGTCGGCCACGCAGCGGACGCCCAGTCCTTCGGCCACGAATTCGTCCCAGCGCCCGGCCAGGCGCCGGCGCCCCTCGTCGGCCTCTACCGCACCGCTCAGCACGGGGTAGTACCAGTCCATGGCCCAGCGCTGTTTGGGGGCAAAGGTCAACGGCTTTCCCGCCACAGCCATCGCTACCCGGTCCGCCGCCGCCACCCAGCCGGTCCGCTCTTGGCCGACCACGGCGGCGATTGTTGCCGCACTTCGCAAGGATTGTTGGAGCGACGAGTTGGCCGCCAACAATGCGAAATTACCGGGGGCACCGTCGGCGCCGACCGACCATACGATTTCCCCGCCTGGGCGCTGATAACGCAGGCACCAGGTAATGGCGCGCTCTATCATCGGCCATACCGTCTCGAGCCAGGCCGGGCCGTCCTGCCTCAACTGCGCGCACCACCACGCCCCGGTGGCCGGGTAGCCGCAGACATTAGGGTCGCGCCTCGGTTCGGTAACGCCGTCGGCGACGTAGAAAGTACACCAGCTCCCATCGGGCAACTGCTGGGCCGCCAGCCACTCAAAAGCCTTTTCGACCTCGGGCCACCGCCCGGCCGCGGCCAAAGCCATAGCCGCCTCCACGTGGTTCCAAGGATCGCCGTGCCCACCCCGGTACCAGGGGATGAGGCCGTTGGGCAATTGCAACGACGCGATCCACGACGCCGTCTGGTCGATCTCGGCCGGCAACAATGAGCTCATGGTTCTGGGGTCATGGTTC
>PMWT01000030.1 GCA_003166025.1 Acidimicrobiaceae bacterium
CAAGGGCAAAGCCCAGTCGCGCCGAGCCCGCAAGCAGGCCTTGACAGGGGCGTCGTCGTCGAGGTGGGCGGGGGCTATCACCCGGGCCAGCGAGGACGCCTACGGTCTGGCCAAACAAAACTTGCAAGCCGAACGGGCGTCACTGCGGGCCAGGGCCGACAAGATCACCGCACGCGTAGCCCTCGGCCCTGGCGAGGCAAAAGGCCGATCTCTCCTTTGCTGTCGCCGATGGAGAGACGGTCAACTTCCGTTGCCATGGAGCCATGCTTTGGCCGCTGTACGTCGCGTCCATCGTTAAGCCCGACCTCGCGATCTCGCTCAAGCAGGAGCAGCCCACGAGCGACTGACTATCGCGCCGCCTACCCACGCCGTGACGTCACGTCAGTGCGGTTCCGGGTCGGGCATGGGGTCGTGCCAGCGCCCGTGGGGCTTGATGAGCGTTCCCGCTTGCCTCGGGCCCCAGCTGCCCGGCCGGTAGGGGTGGGCGCGGTCGTGGGCCTCGAGCACGGGGTCGACGACCGCCCAGGCGGCTTCGACCGAGTCCTCGCGGGTGAACAGCGCCCCGTCGCCTGCCAGAGCGTCGCCGAGAAGGCGTTCGTAGGGTTGTTCCTGGTCAGGCTGTGCGTTGAGCAGGGAGAGCTCACGCTGGTCTCCGATGAACTCCTCCCCGGCGCGCTTTACCCGGGCTGCAAGTGCGATCGCCGGGTTGGGCGCCAGCCGGAAGCGCACGTAATTGGCCCGACCGTCTGGCGGTGCAGAGTCGGCGAACAGCGGCTGGGGCGGCGGCTTCAGCTCGACGAGCACCTCCGTGGCCGTCTCGGCCAAGCACTTTCCCGACCGCAGGTACCATGGCACGCCCGCCCAGCGCCACGAGCCGATGAACAGTCGGAGGGCGCAAAAGGTCTCCACGTCAGAGCCCTTGGCCACGCCCGCCTCGTCGCGGTAGCCGGTGAACTGGCCCCGCACCACGTCGTCGGCGCTCAGTGGTCGCATGGCCTTGAACACGTTGAACTTCGCGTTCTGCACCGCGCCCACGCCCTGATATGCCGGCGGCTCCATCGCCAGCAGCGCCACGATCTGGAACAGGTGGTTCTCGACCACGTCCCGCAGGCAACCGACGGTCTCGTAAAAGCCACCCCGGCCCTGCACCCCGGTCTGCTCGGCCAGGGTGACCTGGACGCTGGCAACGTAGTCCCGGTTCCAGATCGGTTCGAGGAAGGAGTTGGCGAAGCGGAAGTAGAGGAGGTTCATGATCTCCTCTTTGCCGAGGAAGTGGTCGATGCGGAATATCGCCGGTTCGGCGAACGCTGAGCGCACGACGCGGTTGAGCTCCCGT
Source organism: Acidimicrobiaceae bacterium (assembly GCA_003166025.1). GTDB lineage: Bacteria > Actinomycetota > Acidimicrobiia > Acidimicrobiales > Palsa-688 > Fen-671. The sequence continues at coordinate 1,337 of PMWT01000030.1, forward strand.
GCCGATGCGAGGTCGCGCCCGAACGGTTTCTCGACGATGACCCGGGCGTCTTTGGTCAGCCCTGCTGCACCGAGCCCTTGGACCACCGTGGCGAACAGCGAGGGCGGGATGGCGAGGTAGTAGGCCGGGCGGCGCGAGCGGCCGAGGGCCCGCTTGAGCGCGGCGAACGTCGCCGGGTCGGCGTAGTCACCATCTACGTACTTCATCAGCGACAGCAGCCGGTCGAGGACCTTGTCGTCTACTGGGCCCGCGCCAGCCCGGGCAACGCTGTCCCGGGCCCGGTCACGCAGCTGGGGTAGGGCCCAGCTGGAAAAAGCGACGCCGATCACGGGGACGTCTAGCGTGCCTCGCTTCACCATCTGGTAGAGAGCAGGAAAGATCATTTTGTGAGCGAGGTCACCCGTTGCGCCGAAAAATACGAACGCGTCGGCCGCGGCCACGCTCGCATCGTTGTCCAACATCATCACCCCTCCCTTTGTCATCGCCGGTCGCAGCGCGGGCAACAGTCTTACAGCCCGCTCGTGATCGGCGTTGCCCACCCGAGCGGACTGGGGCCACAATGCCCAGCGGCAGGCGGCATCGGGCATGCTTGGTCCATGGAAGAGCAAATCTGATGAGCGGAACGACCGTCTACACCGATGGTGCGTGCCTGGGCAACCCCGGCCCCGGCGGCTGGGCCTGGGCGGTCCCCGGCGGGCGCTGGCGCAACGGCCCGGCCGCCGCCACCACCAACCAGCGCATGGAGATCATGGCCGCACTGGACGCGGCCCGCACCATTGACGGCCCCCTAGAGGTGGTGAGCGACAGCACCTACGTGGTCAACTGTTTCCGGGACGGCTGGTGGAAGGGGTGGTTGACCCGAGGTTGGGTCGGTTCGGCCAAGCAGAAGGTGGCCAACCGGGACCTCTGGGAGCCCCTGGTCGAGCTGTACCGGAACTCACCGGGGCGGATCCAGTTCCGATGGGTGAAGGGCCACGGGAGCGACCCTTTCAACGACCTGGTGGACCGCCTGGCGGTGGCCGCGGCGACAACCCAGCAGGGGGGCGAGGGCCTTGAGCCGCCGAGCGCCGCCGTCCTGGGGCCGTCCGATGCCCCCCGGCCGCGCTGGGGGCGCGGGAGGTAGCTGAGCCTGGCCGCTCGCCGGCCGGCCCCGCTCAGGAGGCGGGCTGGGCGGCGGCGTCCCGGAACGGCCCGTCGTGCTGGGCCAGGGCGGCGGCGTCGGGTACGTACTGCTCGGACACCACCGTCCACGACCCCGCCAAGTAGCCGATGAGGGTCTGGTCATAGGCTCCTGCGACCGGACGCCGCTCGGTCCAGCCGGGCACGTAGGCGACCAGCTCGCCGGGCCCGGGGGCGACGACGAAGCCCTCGCCCAGGAAGCGGTAAAGGCTGACGCGGCCCGTCCCGTCCACCACGTCGAGCTCGTTGGCGAAGCCCTCCTCGCCCGAAGGCGTGACGAAGACGAGGACGGGCCGTCCCCGGGCCTCGACGTCGCCCGACCACAGCCGGGTGGGGGCGGCGGCGGTGTTGAACACCCGACGCAACTCCAGGGCCCAGGAACGCCCGTGGCGTCTCCAGACGAGGTCGCGCTCTTGGACTTGCGCCACCTTGGCAGAGGTCGGACCGGTCCGGGGCCCGCTGCCCTCCAGCGCGGCCGTTTCCTGCTCCACCACCCCCGCCACCGTGCCCTGGGCGCCGCTGACCACGGCGCACTTGCCGGTGAAGCCGGGGTCGACGAGGGACTGGCAGTCGGTGCTGTAGGCCTTGTCGGTCGGGCTCAGGGGCGGGTAGAGGCTGGCCCCCCGTCCGGACAGGACGAGGCCCACGACCGAAGAGCCCGAGCCCAGGCCGGCGATGGCGCTGGCGATAGGGGCGCCGGCGATNNCGCCGGCGGTAGGGGCGCCGGCGATAGGGGCGCTGGGCGCAGGGCGCGCTGGGCTGAGCCCGGTCAGGGCCAAAGCGGCCACCGCGCTCACCGCCAGCACGACGGTGCTTGGGTCATGGCGCACCACTACATGCTTACCGAAATATGGTCACCGAAACATGGTCAACGAAATGCGCCCGGCCTTCACCCTCGCCGGCCCGGTCTGGCGGTAACGTCGCCCGCGGGAGGTCTGATGCCCGCGGGAGGTCTGATGACGGTACAAGAGGGCGGCGGGGACGGCGAGGCCACGGGCAGGGCCTTCACGGCGGCCGAGTGGCGGTTGCGGGCGCTATCTCCTCTCGACGGCCGCTACGGCCGGCAGATGGAGCCTTACGCCGCCGTTTTTTCCGAGGCCGCCCTCATCCGGGAACGTTTCGCCGTCGAGGTGGCCTGGCTCGTGCACTTGTCCGGCTGGCCCGGCATGGCCGAGCTCGGCCCGCTGTCGGAGGCCGATCACACCACCCTCCGGCACTGGGCCGCTTCCTTCGCGGAGGCTGACGCCGCCGCCGTCAAGCAGATCGAGGCCCGGACCAACCATGACGTCAAGGCCGTCGAGTACTACCTGAAGCGCCGGCTCACCGCCGACCTGGGCTGGCCGGCGGCGCGGGCGGAGTTCGCCCACTTCGGGGCCACGTCCGAGGACGTCAACAACCTGGCCTATGCCCGCATGATCAGGGCGGGGCTGGCCGACGTGTGGTTACCGGGCGCCCACGCCCTCGTGGGCGACGTGCGCCACCTGGCCCTCGCTCACGGCGCGTTGCCCATGCTGGCCCACACCCACGGCCAGGCCGCCACCCCCACGACGTTGGGCAAGGAGCTGGCCGTTTTCGTCGCCCGTTGGGAGCGCCAGTTGCGCTCGGCGCAAGCGGTGGTCGTCCCGGGCAAATGGGGCGGTGCCACCGGGACGCTGGCGGCCCACGTCGTCGCCTACCCCGAGGTCGACTGGTTGGCGCTGACGCGTTCGTTCGTCGAGGGCATGGGCCTCGAATGGGCGCCGCTCACCACCCAGGTCGAGCCGCACGACTGGATGGCCGAGCTTTTCGGGGCGCTGAGCCGGTTCGGCACCGTGCTCATCGACTTTTGCCGGGACATGTGGTCCTACGTGAGCTTGGGGTACCTGCGCCAAAAGCTGGTCGAAGGGGAGGTGGGGAGCTCGGCTATGCCCCACAAGGTGAACCCGATCGATTTTGAGAACGCCGAAGCAAATGCCGGCCTTGCCCGTGCATTGTTCGGCCACCTCTGTGAGAAGTTGCCTATATCGCGTCTGCAGCGGGATCTTTCCGATTCTTCCGCCTTGCGCAATATCGGTAGCGCGTTTGGTTATTTGGGGCTAGGCGTGCTTTCGGCCCGGCGGGGCGTCGCTCGGACGGCGCCCGACCCCGCCGCTCTGGCCGCCGACCTTGACCAAGCTTGGGAGGTGCTGGCCGAAGCCGTGCAGACGGTGATGCGCCGCTATGGAGTCGAAGAACCCTATGAGCGGCTGAAGGCTTTGACACGGGGCAGAGTTCTGACCCGTGAGGATTTGCAGCACTTTGTGCGCGAGCTCGACCTCCCTGCGGAGGCGCGGCAGCGCCTTTTGGCACTTACGCCGGCGACCTACACGGGGCTCGCAGCCCGGCTGACTAGCATGCTTGAACAGGAGTAAGTGAAGACCTTTGCCAAATGTTCGCAATTGGCTAGCGTACGGTGCTAGCCCTACTTTCGGGAGCCCTGGGGTGAACGGTGAAAGTTCGGTACATATTGACAGGGGCCATTGGCTCTACCGCTTTGCCCTCGACGCCGGCAATATAGCCATATACCGCGCTCGGCGGGCCGGGCAAAGCCTGGCGCCGGCCGAGGTATGGCGGTGCCTGGCGGTGCTCGGCATTTCAGACGTCTTTATCGTCGCCGTGCCGGGCAGCTGCCAGCCTTTCATCGAGCTTGGCGACGGGCGGCACCGTTGGGCCCTGGAGAAGCGGGCCACGCTGGAGGAGGCTCAGGTCGCAGCCCGCCACTTCCTGGGCTCGCTGGCCGACGCCATCAGCAGCGCCGCTCAGGCCCAAGGGGCCCTGGGCGAAAAAGACCCTGAGTTCAAGGCCCTACGGCCGCCGGCCCCTCCGGCCGCGCCGGGCGAGGACGCCGTCACCGACACCGTGCTGGCCAAGGCGCGCAGCACCCGGGAAGCCTCGGGCTGGGAGCTCATCTACAGCCGCCAGCGCGTCCTTCGTTAGCCCAACGAGCCACCTGCCTCGTTGTCGGTGAAGGTCGCGCCCAAGACGTCGACGCCGCCGCCGCCGCCGCCGTTAGTGACGATGGCGCCACCCAAACCGTTGTCCGCCACCGGCGTGTTCTTAGCGTCTCGAGCACCGAAGCCGCACGTGACCTGCTCCTCTCACCAATGGAGGTCTAGTTCGGGCGAGCTTACAACTTCAGTTCGGAGGACCTTCCTCCGTTAGGGCCACTAGCCGTTTCAGAACCGCAGCCTGAGCCAAATAGGCGGAAAACGGCCCGACCAGCCCTCTGGAATATGCCCGTTCTCACGCGAACAGTGGGGACAGCGCCACAGTGTGCATTACACCCGCTGACGAGGCCTATCCCAGCTGGCTTGGCACCTTCGCTAGGTCAGGCTGTCGCGGCTGTCGTCGTAGGAGTGTGCTGAGGGGCCGTCAGCCCCGTCTGGCACAGCGCGAGGGCAGGCAGCTACTCTCAGAGAGCGAGCTCCGCGGCTCCGCGCAATGCGAGCTGGCACGAAGTGACGTTCGCAAGGCTTAAGGATATGATCTTCTCACGTTTTCCCGGGACTCAGGAAATTTGTAGTAGAGGGGGTCCCGGGCCAGAAGGGAGCAACGGGTGACGAGGACAAGAATAACGCGGGCGAGGAAGCTAGTTTTATCCGCGGCCGGGTTTGCTGCGTTGGCGGGGATTGGTTTACTTGGGATCGCATTCGCATCAGTTAGTTCTGCCGCCTTCGCTGCCGGGACCGTACCGGCGTCTCCGAGCGCGTCCGGGCTGGCTAGCTATATCGGCGGTTATAGCGAGTACAGCACTTGCGTGGGTATTTCGACGGCGGCCCCGTGCAGCACTCGAGGACTGGCGGGTGGCGACGATATCGGCGGCGCCGTCGCCGTCGATGGCAATCTCCAGGCGACCGACTTCTCAATCGGTGACGGGTTGTCTGGCAGCTTGGCCCTGTCGGTAAACGCCAACGTGAGCGGCACCTTGGAGATCGGCAACGTATCGTCGGGCAACTACGGGGTGTACGGGGGGAGCGATTCCGCCGCCACCCTACCAAATGGGTCCACTCCGATACCCAACCTCTACGCCACTTCAAGTACTTATCCGTTGCCGGATTTTTCAACTCTCAACGGTGAACTTTCCACCCTCAGCACGACTTGGGGGGACGCCACCACTTACCCGACGAACGGTACGATGACGACGACCGTACCAGGGACGCTCTACCTGGTCGGCACTGACTCGAGCCTGGACGTTTTCAACCTCACCGCCGGTCAATTGGCCGCGACCGTCGACCTATATATAAACGTCCCCGACGGCGCCAGCGTGTTGGTCAACGTGCCGGACACGAGCGTCGACTGCACGGTGACCTCCTGCCTGAACAACGTCTATTACTGGGACGGATCGGCCTATGAGCCCGGAACGCAGTACAACAACACTTATGTCGAGGACGTGCGCGGCAACACATTGCTCAATTTCTACAATGCGACTTCTATATCTTTGTCCACGGCGGGGCCGGCCATTAATATCTTGGCCCCCCAAGCCAGTTTTACGTTTGACAACGGCCAGATGAGCGGCTTCGTCTACGCCGACTCGGTCAACGGCGACTTCGAGAACGACCTGCCCGGCGGGGCGGTGGTCCCTCCCCCGACCACCCCGACCACGGCGCCCACCACCACGGCCACGGCGCCCACCACCACGACGACCACGGCGCCCACCAGCACGACCACGGCGCCGACCACCACGACGGTGCCGGCGACCGCCACGACCACGGTGGCGACTAAGGCGCACAACGCCACCACGACCACGGCGCCCGCCGCCACCACGACCACGGCACCGGCGGCCACCACGACCACGGCGCCCGCCGCCACCACGACGACCACGGCGCCCGCGGCCACCACCACGACCACGGCTCGCACGCATGCTTCGCACGCCACCACCACCACGACCGGGCCGAAAGTGACCACCACGACCGGGCCGAAAGTGACCACCACGACCGGGCCCAGGGTGACGACCAGCACGACAGTGCCTAGCGTGACCACTACGACCGTGCCCAGCGTGACCACTACGACGGTGCCGTCTAAGAAACTGGCCTTCACCGGTTTCGACAGCGGCGGCATGATCGGCTTGGGCGCTGCCCTCCTGCTCGGCGGTCTCGGTGTCATAGCCCTGAGCTACAGGCGCCGTCCGATGGTCTGAGGGCGCCTGGCCCGGCCGGGTGCGACGGCCCCGGCTGGGCCAGTCCTTGGGTGGTGGCAGCCTGGCTAGGGCCCGGTTGCCCCGCCCGTGCCCCCCGGTAGCCTTTGACCATGCCTGTGGCCCCCGGTACCCCCATATCGGTTGTCATTCCAGCCCACAACGAGGAAGCCGTTATAGGCCGGTGCCTCAGGGCCCTGCTGGCGGGTGCGGGCCCAGGCGAGCTCGAGGTGGTCGTGGTCTGCAATGGTTGCCAGGACCGTACAGCGGACGTGGCCAGACAGGAGGCGCCCGAGGCGACGGTGCTCGAGTTACCGCAAGCCTCGAAAGTTGCGGCCCTGAACGCGGGGGACGAGCACGCCCACTTCTTCCCCAGGTTCTACGTGGACGCCGACGTGGAGCTGCCCCTGGGATCCCTCCGCCGTACTGAAGAAGTACTTTCCCGGGCAGGGGTGTTGTGTGCTGCTCCCCGGCCCGTTTTCGACCTCGATAGCCGTCCGTGGGCGGTGCGGGCCTTCTACAACGTATGGCAGAAAATCCCTTACATAACCGAGGGGCTGGTGGGCAGCGGCGTCTACGCGCTTTCAGAAGAGGGGCGCCGGCGCTTTAGCGCTTTTCCGCAGCTCACCAACGATGACCAGTTCGTTTCGCAGCTGTTCGCGCCGTCGGAACGTATTTCGGTGCCGGACGCCAACTTCGTCGTTCACCCGCCCTTGAGGCTGGTCGGGCTGCTGGCGATGAGGACCCGCGCTTACCGCGGCAATATAGAACTGGCGCGCTCCGGCCTGGCGCAGTACGCGCCACCCCGGTCGGGGGCGGGGATTGCTCTCCGCCAGGCGTTGAGACCACAGTCCGCCCCCGCCGTGGGGGCCTACCTGGCGGTGAACCTGGTGGCGCGCCTGCAGGCCCGGGCCCGCCCCCAAGGCAAATGGGAACGCGACGACAGTGCGAGATCCCACGCTGACGGGAGCAGCAGGTCGGCGGCGATCGGCACCGTCGGCAGGGACGCCGCCCCGCGCATTTGCTACGTCACGAGCCAGTACCCCGCCCTCTCGCACACTTTCGTGATGCGCGAGGTCCTTGGCGTGCGGGCGGCGGGGTTGTCAGTAGAGACGGTGTCGGTCCACCGCGCCAACCCCAGCCACTTGCTGGCCGAGGTCGACAGGGTGGAGGCCGCCAACACCTGGGACATCTTCCCCCTGGACCCGAGGTCTTTCTTGAGGGCGCATTGGCGGGCTGTGTCCCGGTCTCCCGGCGCCTACGTCTCGGCCCTCTGGGCATCCCTGGCCGCAGCGCCTGCGGGCCTGCGGGCGCGCCTCTGGCAGCTGTTTTACTTCGGCGAGGCAATAGCGCTGTGGGACCACGCCCGACGGACCGGTGCACGCCACCTCCACGCCCACTTCGCGAACGTGGGAGCGGATCTGTGCTGGCGGGCAACCGACTACGCCAACCGCGCCAGGCCTAAAGAGCGGTGGAGCTGGAGCTTCAGCATGCACGGGCCCACCGAGCTGTACGCCGCGGACCGCTACAACCTGAGCCGGAAGGTGGCCAATGCCTATGGGGTGATCTGTATCAGCGAGTTCGCCAGGTCGCAGCTCATGTACCTGAGCGACCCCTCGCACTGGGCGAAGCTCAGAGTGGTGCACATGGGGGTAGACCTCGACCGGTACCCTTTCACGCCCGCCGCTCAACGCGACTTCCTGTCGGTGTTGTGCGTCGCCCGCCTCGTGCCGGCCAAGGGTTTGGAGCTCCTGGTCGATGCCATAGGCAGTCTCAGGGGTCGAGGCCGGGACGTGGAGGCAGTGATAGTGGGTGAGGGGCCGCTCGAAGAAGCTCTGAAGGCGCGCGCCGAGCGGCTTGGAACAGGCGACTCGGTCCGCTTCGTGGGAGCAGTGGGCCAGGACACCGTGGCTGCTCACTACGCAGAGGCAGACGTGTTCTGCCTCCCGAGCTTCGCCGAGGGGGTGCCAGTCGTGCTGATGGAGGCGATGGCCACGGGCCGGCCCGTGGTCGCGACCCGCATCGCCGGTATCGCCGAGCTGGTAGAGGACGGCGTTTCTGGCGTGCTGGTTGCCCCGGGGAACCTGGACGAACTCACGTCAGCCCTCGAGAGACTGGCCTGCTCGGCCGAGCTCCGGGTGCAGATGGGCTTGGCCGGGCGCAAGAAAGTCGAGGCCGATTTCGACGCCCGCCGTTGTGGGTCCCAGGTGGCCGATGTGTTGAGGGAACTGGCCCGACCCGCGGCCCGGCCCTAAGGCCCTTGGCTCAGCTGCTCAACCCTGAGGCGGGTCGATGGTCTGTAGCTCGTTCCAGGGCAGGCTGGCGACGACTTGGTACTCAGCCTGGCCGTCCCAGGACGCAGTGATGGGGTCGATGCCTGAGTGCCCAGCAGCAGCCCATGCCGCTGGCTCGTCCGCCTCAAGCGCCACCGCCCCGCCCTGGTCAACCACAACTGCCCCGTAGGTCTGGATGGCCCTAAAGACCATCTGCCCGAACGGCGTCAGTCCCGAGGGCATGGCCAGCGAAGCCGGGAACCGGAACCACGTGCCCTCATGCGGCTCGTTCGGGTATGAGCCGCAGTCGCCGCGGTCGGCCGGGTAGACGTCGCCGTTGCAGGCGTCGCCCAGGATCTCCATGGCGATGGCGTGGTCGATTGAGCCCGAGGCCACGTCCTCCTCGGTGATCTCCGTGGCCAGGTTGGCAATGCCGGTCGCAGTTTCGCCATAAGGCGCGGGGAACACGCCGTCAGCGGTAGCCATGCTCTGCTTTCCGCCCCAGCACGCCTGCCAGCCGTTGGTGGTCTTGGTGCTAAGCCAAAACTCCCACTCCGTCTCCGAGGACGGCTGGTAGACGGTGAGGATTTCATCGGAGCTGCTGCCGGCGACGGCGTAGGAGGGTATGGGGACCTCGGTGCCGGTACTGGCGGTGAAATCGTTACACCCTGACGACACCGACACCGGCACCAGGGCCTGGTTGGCTGGCACCCAGTACACAGGCCGGTTGGTGTTCACGGCGACGGCGCCATAGGCGCTCGTGTACTGCGCCACTATGTCAGCGGCGAACGTGGCCGAGTTGGAGTCGACCGACCAGCTCTGTACGTTCTGGTTGAACAGGCTGTCTGGCATCAGGGTGGCCGGGGGCACGAGGTTGTTGCCGGCTGCGGTCGCTGCGGTGGTGGGGTCGGTCGTCGTGGTCGTGGGCGCCACCGTCGTGGTCGTAGCCGGAGCCCCCGTGGTGGTGGTCGTAGCCGGAGCCCTTGTGGTGGTGGCCGTCGTCGTGGGCGCCGCCGTNNGTCGTGGTCGTGGTCGACGAGGTGCCACGAGGCCGGCGGAACTTGATGGACACGATTGCCCCCACACGCTTGAGGACGGCGTCGCGGCTAAGTTCGGTGAACCCGCTGCCGCTCGAAGAGGCGGCTATGGACACGGGGTTGCGGACCCCGGTGGTCCCCCCATGCCGAGCGTCACCGAAGGCCCACACCCGCCCGCCGGCGGCTGCTTCCCAGTAGCCCTTGCCGTTGCGGGTGATGCCCATGGCCACGAAATGCGTTTTGGCACGAGGACGGGCAAAACCGTAGTTGTGGGCGTCGCCGAAGTCGTAGACGTGGCCCGTGCTGCTGAGGAGCCAGTAACCGCGGCGGTTGGCGGTGGCCACTATGGCCACGAACGAGCCCTTCGACCTCGGGTGCCCGTACGAGCGGGCCTTACCATAAGCGTAAACGTGGCCGACGCGGTCGAGGAGCNNCAGTACCCATGCCCCCCGGCGCTGGCCGCGATGCCTTTCACGGCGGCCGACGGCACCCGGCCGGCGTGCCTCGTGGCGTGGCCAAAACCCATGACGCGACCGCCCGAGTTCACGACCCAATAGCCGTTGCCCGCCGGAGTGGCGGCGATGCCGGTGACCCGGCCGAAGGTCCTCGGGGCGGACCCAAAATAGGGGGCCCCCCCATATGGGGCCACTGCGCCCGAGGCGTAGACCACCCAGCCGCTCGTGTAACCGGGCCGCACGGCGCGCCCGACGGCCGGGCCCAGAGCAGTGTTCCCTGCTGAGAGGGAAGAAGAGTCGGCCGGTACCCGGTTGATGGAGGCTCCTGCCGTCATCACGCTAACGCCGTACGCGGTCGCCGCCAGTGTGCCGGCGACGAAGATGGTGAAAGCCTTCTGGAGCACGCCGCCACGGCGGGTCACTGCGTTGCAGCGGCTCCCCCCGACCAGCACTCCCGACGAGGAGTTGAGCATCCTTTTGGTGTCGACAAGTCTGTTGGCCCCCTTGAGAGCCTCCGTTCCTGTTTCTTCCCTTTCAAAGATGTCCGCTTTCGTCCTCGTTCGGTTGCGTTGCGGCTCTCACCGTCGCCGGCGCTGTCCCGACTGCGTACGAGGTAGGTCCGATAAGGTTGCCGGGATGCACGCTGGTCGGCATGGAGGGGCTCTGGCCGTCGCCGGTCCGGCTCCCCGCCCGCTTCGCTCTCGGAGGGTGCTCCTGGCCGCTTCGCAGGGTGGCCATCTCCAGGAGTTGGCCACCCTGCGCTCGAGGGTCGTCCCCGAGGGCACCACGGTGGTGTGGCTGACCTCAGCCTCTCCTCAGGCGAGGTTGCTGGCTGGCGACGACGACATAGTGTTCGTCCGCCATGCCGCTCAACGCGACATTGGCAACGTGCTCCTGGACGTTCCGGCCGCCGTGCGAGCCCTCGTGCGCTACCGGCCAACGGCCGTGGTGAGTACCGGGGCCGCAGTTGCGCTGGCCGTACTACCAGCAGCTCGGGCCTTGGGCGTCGAGGCGCACTACATCGAGAGCGCCGCCCGGACGGAGGGCCCCTCCCTTACGGGGCGCCTGGTGAGCCGGTGGCCGGGTACGTACTGCTACACCCAGTGGCAGCCGTGGGCGCATCGAGGCTGGCGCTACGCCGGTTCGGTCTTCGACGGCCTCCGCGCCGAGCCGCGGCCGAGCGCGGGGGCGGTGCAGCGGCTCGTTGTCACGCTGGGAACCCAGCAAAACTACGGTTTCACGAGGCTCATCAGGAAACTGCTCGATATCATGCCTGCCTCGACGGAGGTGTTCTGGCAGGTCAGGGAGGCGGACGCCGCCCAGGTGGGCATCGTTGCCCATCCGTTTGTCCCCACGACCGAACTAGCTGAGGAGATTCGCAAAGCTGACGTCGTCGTGGCGCACGCGGGGGTCGGCTCAGCGCTGACCGCGCTGCAGCTCGGCAAGTGCCCGGTACTGGTCCCGCGCCAGACCAAGTACGGAGAGCATGTCGACGATCACCAGGGCCTGGTCGGCGCGCAACTACAACGAGCAGGTCTGGCGGTGGTGAGGACGGTGGAAGACCTCAGCTTTGCGGACCTCGAGCTGGCCGCGAACCGGGACGTGAGGACGAACAGCGCCCCGCCGCTCAGGCTGGGCGGGCGCTTAGGCGAGAGCCTTTCGGCGGCGTGAACAAAAGCGCACGCCGAACTACGCTCATGAGTAAATCAGGCGAACACGGGCAACTGTTCGCGGGCGGCCAGCTGGTCTCCCGGCGCGCTCTGTCGCATGGGAAGGCGCAGCGTGCTGGTGTAAGGGATGGCCAGGATGCCCAGCCAGATCCACAGCAGAGCGTTCGGCAAGGGTTCGCTGAAGGGGGCCAGATTGGCCTCGACCACGAAGCACAAGACGATAGCCAGGCCACCTGGACGCCACTGCTCCCACCACGGAGGCATGCTGCTGGCTTCGTCCGAGCCTTCGCCGGTCATCGCGAGCGGGCGGGACCGCTTGCGGAACAGGGCGCGCCGCATGGCGCCACCCAGGCCGAGCGCCCACAACAGCAGACCGGGCACTCCGAGTTCCGCCGCGTGCGAGAGGAAGACATTGTGGACCTCCAGGTCGAGCCCCGTTATCGGATAGCCGGGTTGCTGGCGCATGTACTCGGAAGAGACATTGATGAAGTTCTCCCAGCCAACGCCGGTCAAGGGGTATTCCTCAACGATCCGGAGGGCGGCGAGGTCAGTGTTTTGACGGTCCCAGACCGAGGCCTGCCTGTCCGCGGAAGTGCGCACTTCTGACCGCAGC
>PMWT01000106.1 GCA_003166025.1 Acidimicrobiaceae bacterium
ACCAACCGGCTAATCAGCGCTACTAACCAGCGGCTGCACCACTACTAACCAGCGTCCGCTAGACGGCTTCGGTTACGGCGTGCCGGGCTCCCCCTCCCCTGCGGCTCAGCCACGAGCTCACGAGGCTCTTGGCCCGGCGGGGGCCGACGACAGTAAGGGCGAACACAGCCAGCCCTACCGCGGCGGGGGGCACACATTCGAGCAGCCCGATGGGCCCCGTGTGCACGTGAGGGTGGACGAGGAACTCCAGGACCACGGTCACCGCCGCCGCCAATATCGACCGCAGGACGGGCATTTCACGGAAGAAGTTCGGGATGTCCGGCCTAATGCGCCGGCGTGCCAAATGCAGGATGTAGACGGCGCTCAAGGCCTGGGCCACAGCCGCGCCGATGGCTACGGCCAGGGCGCCGAGAAAGGCCAGGGGCAGGATCAGCACGATGTTGAAGACCATGGAGACCAGGCCGTAGCGCATTTCGAGTTCGGCCCGGCGCATGGTCGTGATGTAGATGTTCTGCATCCCTGCCGCCAATGGGAAAAGGCCGCCCGCCACGGCGGCCACGGCCACCCAGCCGCCCAGGTCGAACTGCTTGCCCAGCCAGGCGGTAACGCCGAAATATGCCGCCGCCATGCCCACTGCCGTCCACCCGGTCACGGCTACCACCCAGCGGTGCTGGAGCGTGCGGTACTGCTGGAAAGTCCGCTCCGGGCCGTCTTGACCGTAGGTGTTGCCGAGTTGGACGCTGGCCGGTGCCAGGGCGTTGGTGGCAACGCTCGATAGCTGGGAGGCGAAGGAGTTGCCCGAGTTGTATATCCCGACGGTCCTCACCGACAACGCCGTGCCGACGATGACCGTGTCCAACTGGATGTTTATGAGATTGGCCAGCCCGGCCACCTGCATCCTGGACGAAAAGGCGAACAACTGGCGGATCTCGCTCCAGGGCACGAAGCCGACGCCCTCCCGGGACAAGTAGCGCAGCGCGGTCGGGGCGATGATGATGACGGTGGCCGCCTGTTGCACCATGAAAACCACCGCGACCCCCCGCAGCCCTTTGTGGTAATGCACAGCCCACACCAAGCCCAAGACCCAGATGGCATAACAGGCGAGGCCGGCCTGGATCACGCGGTCGAAACGCTGGCGGGCCACGATGACCGACGCCACGACCTGGTGGGCGAAACCAAAGGTGATCAGCACCCCCAGGGTGCGGAAGTAGAAGAGGCTCTCGGGCCGCAAGGCCGGGCTCATTGAGAGGGCCCGGACGATGAGCGGTGACACGAACCAGTCCACGATGCCGGCCGCACAGCCGAAAAGGGTTACGAACACGAGCAGGGTCATCAAGAGCCGAGTGGTNNGCTCGCCACCGACCCGAGCCCGCCGTTGAGGCTGCCCAGGAAAGTGGTGATCGTGCTGGCGAGGACGAACATCCCGTAACGCTGGATCCCCAGGCCGTGTATGACGAACGGCGTGAGCACGAGGTTGCCCCCGGCGGTGAGGATTTGGGAGGCGGTTACCCACGTAAAGCCCCGGACGATCACTCTAAGTGGTGAATGCCTTTCTTCATTCCCCTTCGACCGAGGGTGCCCCGGAGGCGGCAGAGGCCGCGACCCCGACTCGGCCAGAGTGCCGTCCACAGAAGCTGCGGTAGCCCGAAATGGCGCCCAAGACGGTGCCGCGCCATCAGGCACAGGCGTTTGCTCGTCCGGCACCAGGCACGATGTTACAGCAGGTAGTTCGCACACTCGCTCAGCGGTCCGTCCAGGGCTCGGGTGAGCGGCGGACGGGCCCTTCGTGGCTTGTCCGCGAACGCGCAAAACACGAAAGGCTCAGCGCACGCGCGCGTTGGTCGATGAGTCTGGTGGGTAAGCTTTCCGGCGTTAGCCTTCCGCGGCGGCGTCGTTCTGCGCGCTGGCACGAAAAGTTGCAAACTAGACCAGACTGGTGGTCGCCAAGTCGAATTTCTCAAGCTAGGAGGCCCGTTGAGGTCCGTGGTCAGGTACGAAGAGAGCACAGAACCCCCCCGGGACGTAATGACTTACGGTTCCCCGGAGCTGGGCGACCGCTCTGACCTCGAACTAATCGCTCCCCCCGGCTCGCCTGAGGGGTTCCAGTCAATCGGGCGCTCGGCCCTCTCCCATCCGGTCCTGGTGGGCCTCGTCCTTGCTATAGGCCTCGTGGCGGGCGTCGTGGCCGGTTATGAACACCCGGTGACGTACAACGCCACGGCCAAGCTCTTCGTCGGACGGACCTCCGGGCTGGCCGAAGACGAGGTCCCCGGCCTGGCTGCCTCCGTACAGGGGCTGGCCGCGGACTATGCCCGGCTCATCACCGCGACCAACGTCGTCTCCGACACCGAAGCCAACCTAGGCACCTCGAGTCTGCCCGGCACCCTGACGGCCTCCCCGATCCCCCAGTCCTCGATCATCAATGTCCAGGCCAGTGCTTCCAGCCAGGCCGTGGCCATCTCCCTGGCCAACGCCGCCGCCTCCGCCCTGACCAAGGTGGTGGCCCAGGTCACCAACGACGGCCAAGCCCAGGTGCAGCCGATCTTGGAAAACTACAAGCGGGCCGAAACAACCGTCGAGCAGGAGACCGCTACCGCCAATCTCCTTCAGACCGAGCTCAACAACTATGTGACCAAGGTCGGCAACCAGTCGCCGACGCCGGCCCAACAGGCCTTCGAGCAATCCCTCGACTCCCAGATCGCTGAGGCGCAGACCCTGGCGAACACGGCCGGGATGCAGGCCACGGCCTACATGAACCAGTACCAAGCTGCCCTGCCGCCGCTGTCGGCTCAAGAGGAGATGGTGCAACCGGTGGGCCAGGCGACCTACACCGGGAGCAACCGGGCCTCCTACGCTGAGGCGGCGGGCCTGGGCGGCGCCGTGGCCGGACTGGTTGTCGGCTTGGCCGGAGCAGCGTTCATCGACTCCCGCAAAAGCCGGCGCCGCGCCCCTGCATACGCCGCCAACTGATCCCGGCGTCCACAAGACACCGCTGTGCACCGGTTCCACTTCATAACCCAGTTCCTGCAAAAGCCTGATGCGTCCGATATAGCCCTGTTCGCCATCATCGTGCTCGGCGCTCTGGCCGCGGCCTATCTGCTCAGCCGGGTGGAAGTCACGGTCCTGGCCATTGCCGCCATCCTGCTCGAGGTGTTCTCGGGCAACTGGACCTTGATGAGCGTTCCGCTGCCCCTGGACCGCATCGCCTCTGGCATCGCGTTATGCAGCCTGATCCTGAAGGGCGCCCGCAACGTGAGCGCGCGCCGGGTCGTGGTGCGCCCCCTCCACATCGCCCTG
Source organism: Acidimicrobiaceae bacterium (assembly GCA_003166025.1). GTDB lineage: Bacteria > Actinomycetota > Acidimicrobiia > Acidimicrobiales > Palsa-688 > Fen-671. The sequence continues at coordinate 3,298 of PMWT01000106.1, forward strand.
CTGTGCGCGACCACCTGGGCCATCTGCTCGGCGGTACTGGCCGGCACCATCAGCGGGAGCCTCGGGTTTTACGCCTTGTTGGACCGCTTCGGCGTCATCCCGTTCATTTGGTTCGCCCTGGCCCCCATACTCTTCGGGACGGCCCGGCAGCGGAGGCTGCTCATCGGCGCCCTTGTCGGGTTGGCTCTCTACCTCGGCCTCACGGGGGCCCTGGAGGGCCTCCACCTCTATAAGTTCGTCTTCCCGCACTACATCGCCAACCCCAATGTGGGCATCCAATGGGGCCGCGCCCGGGGACCGATCCTGGAAACCACGGGCGACGGTTTCTGCACCTTCGTAGGGGCAACAGCGTCTGCGATCGGCCTCCGGTTGTGGCAGACGACCTGGGTGCGCTGCGTGTGCGTGACGGCCATAGTCCTGGACCTGGCCACCTTGTTCTTCACCCTGACCAGGGGGGTCTGGATCGGCGGCTTCGTCGGCATAGTCGTCGCCATGATGCTCACCCCCCAGACCCGAAGGATCCTCGTCCCGGCCCTTGTCGTCGGCGCCCTGGTCGTGGGAGGCACACTGGCCGCCTCCTCCACCATCCGCAACGAGGCGTTGGGAAGAGCGGAGAGCCAATCCCCGGTATGGGACCGCGAGAACACTGACCTCGCCGCCCTGAAGATACTGAGCGAAAAGCCGTTGTCCGGAGTGGGATGGGAGAACTACGTCAATGTGTCCCCCACCTACATGGTCCAGCAGCCGGACTACCCGATCACCGGGGAAGGGCTCGAGGTCCACAACGTGTTCCTGTCCCACGCCGCCGAGATCGGCATCCCAGGGCTGCTGCTGTGGCTTCTGGGCTTCCTGGGCGCGGTGCGATGGGGCCTGTTCCCGGGACGCCGCGGGGCCCCACAGGCAGCCGCCTATGGTCCCCGTGACAAAGACCTCGCCTGGTGGCGCTACGGGGGCTTCGCCATCCTCCCCTGCTACTTCGTGATCGCCAACCTGTCACCGTTCAGCCAGGCGCTTCCCAACACGCTGCTCTGGATCTGGCTGGGGATCATGGCCATCCCTTACACCAGCCGCCTACGTGTGCCCGCCCGCCAGGTGAGCGTCGCCCAGGCCCGGCGAGCCGTGGTCGACAGGCCGGCGCCGGCCCCATCCCGGCCTGAGCCCCA
>PMWT01000173.1 GCA_003166025.1 Acidimicrobiaceae bacterium
AGCCGTCGCTGGCTGACGCCCGCTCCTACGTCTCCCAGAAGCTGGCCGAGAAGCGGGAGTCCGAGCCGGTCACCCCGCCCTCAGCACGGGGAGCGCCCCGGCCCAAGCACGCCAAGCACAAGGCACCAACCACCACCCGGCCCAAGACCACGGTCCCCAAAAAGCGCTCCACGACGGTCCCCAAAAAGTCCTCCACGACCGTCCCGTCCAAGGCCCCCACCAGCACTGCCGTTACCGTGACGGACAAGGGCCACAAGAAAAAGGCTCCCACATGACTGGGGGACGATGAGGCCGGCGCAATGGCAACGCCCCGCCCGTCGGCGCACCGAGCTCGGCATGATCGTACTGGTCCTCGTCCTCACTGGAGGGCTTTACACGTTGGCCAGTGTGGGTTCGGGGAAAGCGGTCCCCGCTACCGGGATCATCCCGTTCCTGGTCCTCGTCTTCGTCCTGATGCTGGTCGCTCATCTCAGCCTCCGGCGTCTAGCACCACAGGCCGATCCCGTCCTTTTGCCTCTGGCGGCGTTATTGAACGGGATGGGCTACGTCTTCATCGCCGGGCTGGACAAGGCGCAGGCCTCGGCCCAGGCCACCTGGACCGCGGTGGGCGTGATCGCCTTCGTCGCCACCTTGGCATTGTTCCCCCGCGCCATCGACCTCGAACGCTACCGGTACATCATCGCTCTGGTAGGCGTGGCGTTGCTCCTGCTGCCCCTCGTCCCGCATATAGGTGAGGACGTCAACGGCGCCCGGCTGTGGGTGCGGGCAGGTCCATTGAGCTTCCAACCCGAGGAGTTCGCCAAGCTGGCGCTGGCTATTTTCTTCGCATCAGTGCTGGCCGAGCGAGCCGACCTCCTGGCCACTGGCACGAGGCGCATCGGTCGTTGGCTGGTGCTGGAACCGCGGTACCTGGCACCCCTCATAGCGGCCTGGGGCGTGTCTTTGCTGGTGCTACTGGCCGAGAACGACCTGGGTTCGTCCTTCCTGTTCTTTGCCCTCTTCGTCGGGCTCCTCTGGGTGGCAACGGGAAGAGCCGCTTACCTGGCCCTCGGTGCCGGCCTGTTCGCAGCCGGCGCCGTCTTCGCCCTCGACATCGTTCACCATGCCCAGACGAGAGTCCAGGCCTGGTTGCACCCATGGGCACATTTCACGACCTCGGGTTATCAGATCATCGAGGGTTGGTTTGCCCTGGCGGGCGGGGGAATGTGGGGCCTGGGGCCGGGCCAGGGCAATCCGGGCATCATCCCTGAGGCCACCTCCGACTTCATATTTGCGTCGATCGGGGAAGAGGTCGGGCTGGTGGGGGTTACTGCGCTCCTTATCGCCTACCTGCTCATAACCGGCTCTGGGCTGCGGGTGGCGGTGCGCTCGCAGCGGTCGTTCAGCAAGCTCTTGGCCACCGGCTTGTCCCTGTTGCTGGCCGTCCAGGTCTTCGTAGTCGTAGGGGGCATAACGAGGCTCATACCAGTCACCGGCATCACGCTCCCCTTCGTCTCTTACGGCGGCTCATCGCTTGTCTCCAACTACATCCTGCTGGCCATTCTGCTAAGGATCTCCAACGACAATGCTACGGAGCAGGCGTTGGCCGAAGAGGCCCTCGCTCACGGGGGGTCGCTCCTGCTCACCACAGAACGGTCGCGGGTCGTAGCGGCCGAAGCCCAGGCTCCAGGCCCGTGAGGAACATAAATTTCCGGGTCCGAATGGTCGGTGCCGGGGCGACGGCCCTGGTCCTCGTCCTTTTTGTTCAGCTCAACTACCTTCAGGTCTTCCATGCCACCTCGCTCGACGACAACAAGCTCAATACCCGCGGCATACTCGCCCAGTTCCAGCAAGTCCGAGGGGCTATTATCTCGGGCGACGGTGAGACACTGGCCCAGTCGGTCCCCAGCCACGATCAGTACTTGTACCAGCGTGAGTACCCCGAAGGAGCCTTGTTCGGACAAATAACGGGCTATTTTTCGTTCACTTATGGCTCCGATGGGCTCGAGCGCGAGTACAGCTCGCTGCTGACCCAGACCAGTGGCCCGGTCACGCTGCCGCTTAGCCTGCACCAGGTCAAGGCGTTTTTCACCTCTCAGCCCACCCCCGACAACTTGCACATCACTGTCCTTTCCCGGCTCCAGAAGTTGGCGGCCAACGAACTGGACGGTCGTTACGGCGCCGTAGTCGCCATCGCGCCGCGGACGGGAGCCGTGCTCGCCATGTACTCAGGCCCGAGCTACGACCCCAACCCGCTCGCCAGCCACGACCAGGCCGTCGAGCAAAACGCTTGGAGCTCGCTCATAAACAACCCCGGCAAGCCCTTGTTGGCGGCGGCGTACCGACAGCGGTTCTTTCCCGGCTCGACCTTCAAAGTGATCACATCGGCGGCCGTGTACGATCACAAACCGTCGCTGGCGACCAGGTACTTCCCCGTCACCTCGGGGTTTGTGCTGCCTGACACGTCCGACCAGATCCTGCACAACTTCGCCGGAGAAGCGTGCGGCGGCCGGCTCCTGGAGCTGTTCACCGTGTCCTGCGACACCGGTTTCGCCCAGCTGGGCCTGGGGGTGGGCGCGTCCAACCTCGCCAACGAGGCCAAGGCATTTGGCTGGGACCAGCCCACGCCACTCGACTTGCCGGGCGTAGCAGAGTCTTTATTCCCCGCGGCGTCGACTTTCGTCCGGAACGAGGCGGCATTGGCCAAGTCTGCCATCGGCCAGGAAAGCGTCCAAGCCGTCCCGCTTACCCTCGCCCTGGACGCCGCCGGCGTCGCCAACGGGGGCGTGATAATGACACCACATTTGCTCGACCATGTCACCGGCTCGCAGGGCCAAACGGTAATGTCCTATGAGCCAAGACCTTGGCTCAGGGCAACTTCCCCGTCGACGGCGGCCAAGCTCACCAGTTTGATGCTCTCGGTCGTGAACAGCCCCAAGGGCACCGGGGTCGAGGCGCGCATACCGGGCGTGCAGGTCGCGGGCAAGACAGGCACGGCCCAAACCTCGGGACCGGACATCGAAACGTGGTTTGTCGCCTTCGCCCCGGTACCCGACCCGACTATCGCCGTAGCCGTGCTGGTCGAGGACCAACCACCTGCCGACGAATACCAAGGGGGCACAATTGCGGCTCCGATCGCCAAGGCGATTATCCAGGCCTACCTTCAACCCTCCGAAGGGGCATCACCGTGACGGCGACGACTGAGGTAGCGCGCCATCACGAGTGCCCCCTACCAGCCCTAGGCTGTGGCCGACATGCCATCTGAGGTCTTCAGCGAACGCTATGAACTCGTGCGTCACATCGCACGCGGAGGCATGGCCCAGGTCTACCTGGCCCAGGATCTCCTTTTGGACCGGCCGGTCGCCATCAAGGTGCTCTTCCCGGAGCTGTCTTCTGACCCATCCTTCGTCGAGCGTTTTCGCAGAGAAGCCCAGGCTGCCGCCAACCTCTCCCACGCCAACATCGTGTCGATCTATGACTGGGGCCAGGGCGAGCACACCTACTTCATCGTCATGGAGTTCATCGACGGCCAGACCCTGTCGTCGCTGATCCGCCAGGGGCCTCTCACGCCCGGACGCGCTGCGGCAATTGGTGCAGACATCGCCGGGGCGCTCGATTTTGCCCACCGAAGAGGCGTCATCCACCGAGACGTCAAGCCGGGCAACGTGCTCATAGATCGCAACGGCCAGGTTAAGGTGGCCGATTTCGGCATCGCCAGAGCAGTGAGCAACGCCAGTGAAGGCCTGACGCAGACGGGCGCGGTGATGGGCACAGCGACCTACTTTTCGCCCGAGCAGGCGCAGGGCCAGCCCGTAGACGCCCGCAGCGACGTCTACTCCCTCGGGGTCGTGCTTTACGAAATGGTCACCGGCCGCCCGCCATTTACCGGTGACAGCCCTGTCGCCATCGCCTACAAGCACGTCCGTGAATACCCTGCGCTTCCCTCGACCATCAACGAGTCAGTCCCGGCGGAGTACGAAGCCATCGTGATGGCCGCCATGGCCAAAGACCCCGAGGACCGCTACCAAAGCGCCGCCGAACTGCGCGACGACCTGGCCCGCTTCCACCACGGCCAACCCGTGCTCGCCCCCGCGCCCATCTCGGGCGGGCCTACCAGGGCGATGAGCGGTCCCCCCCCGTACTACCCGGGCTATGAACGAGCGTACGCCAACCACGAGACCCGGGCCATGGGCGAGATGGAGACCGCCTACCAGGCTCAGTCCGGCCCGGGTGGGCCCACCGACCGTGGCCGACGCTCGCGGGCCGGCTGGTGGGCCTCCCTTTTTGTGGTCCTCCTGGCCGTCCTGGCGGTACTTGTGTTCTTCATCGGACGGAACGCCAACTGGTGGGGCGCGCCCGCTGACGTCAAGGTGCCGGCGGTAAAGGGAGACACGGTGGCGGTGGCGCGCGCCGAGCTCAACCAGCAGGGATTCAAGGACATTGTCCAACAGGCGCGACCGAGCACGCTGTACCAGGACGGGTTGGTTATGGCCACCTCGCCTGCCGCCGGTGCCGTGGTGCCTCCGGGCCGCGCCATTTACCTGGACGTGAGCACAGGCGCGCCGCTGGCTGTGGTCCCGAGCCTTGACAAGCAGCGTTGTGCCAATGCCGAAACCGCGTTGACATCAAAGAACTTCGCCTACAAGAACATCGACCAGAACAGCAGCACGGTCGGCACCGGACTGGTCATTTCCACCAGCCCAGTCGGGGGTAAAAAGGCCGCGGAGGGAAGTACCGTCACCGTTTATTGCTCCGTGGGCCTGGCTACGACGGTCGTTCCCAACCTTCAGGGGCTGAACCCAGCCCAGGCCGGCGCCAAGCTACAGGCCGACCACCTCAGGGTGGGCAAGATCAACACCGTCAACAGTTCCACGGTCAAGGCCGGGCTGGTGGCATACAGCTCGCCGTCGGGAGGCAATCCCGAACCGTGGGGCACGGTGGTAACGCTGGATGTTTCCGACGGCCAGCAAATGACCACGGTCCCTGCCGACCTCATCGGCGAGACGGCATCGCAGGCTCAGATAGAGCTGGCCAACGTCAACCTTGAACCGCAAGAGGTGTTCGAGCCCGTGGCCAACCCGGCTCAGGACGGCCACGTCATCTCGACAGACCCGGCGCCAGGCACGGCGATCCGGGAAGGATCAGCCGTGACCCTCAACGTCGGGGCGTACACGGGCCCAACTACCACCAAGGCACCGGCCACGACCACGGCGGCACCCACCACGACCGCGCCGCCGGCACTGAGCACGACGACGCCACCGACCACGGCACCGGCACCCACCACCGCGGCGCCAGCCGTCACGACCACCGCGGCCCCGTCGACCACCGCGCCACCAGCAGCTACGACCACCGCGGCACCGGCAGCCACAACCACCTCGCCGGCGACAACAGGGGCGGCCGCCACGAACTCGCCCTTCGGCCCGTCTAGGGGTGGGCACCACCATGGGGGGCACTAACGGCGAGGGGGGCACCGGTGCCGGGGACGGCGCTCAGGGCGCCTTCTAGGCCACAGGTGACAAGCCAGTTCGCCAAAAGACGGTGACCCGCGGCCGTAAGCACCGCTTCAGGATGAAACTGGACCCCGTCGATCCCGAGCCGTGGGCCCCTGATCCCCATGATCGTGCCGTCCTCGGCCCAGGCGCTGACCTCCAGGTCGTGGCCGAGACTGTCGCGCTCCACCACCAGTGAGTGGTAACGGGTGCAGGTGAGCGGGTCGGGTAAGCCCTCGAAGATACCCCGGCCATCGTGATTGACCTCTGACGTCTTGCCATGGAGCAACTGGGCCGCCCGGACCACGTTGGCGCCGAAGGCATAACCGATGCACTGGTGCCCGAGGCACACGCCGAGTATCGGGCAGCGGCCGCCGAAGCTCTGGACCAAAGGCACGCTGATGCCGGCGTCCTCAGGCCGGCCGGGCCCGGGCGAGATCACTATCCCCACCGGCGCCAAGTCCTCGACGTCGTCGAGGGTCAATGCATCGTTGCGGCGGACTACGGGGTCAGCGCCGAGCTGGCCCAGGTACTGGACGAGGTTATAGACGAACGAGTCGTAGTTGTCGACTACCAGCACGGTCGGGCGCACTAGAGAGACGCTAGTGGCGAGGGCTCCGGCCGAGGGCCGTTTTCCCTACTCGCCTGCCCTCTGGCCTCGTGCTTAGGGCCCTGGCGGCGGTGCACTGGGAGATGTGCGCGTCCTTCCCCTATTGTCTAGCTATGCCCCGACGCACTAAAGAGGCCCCGGGAAGGGTTACCCCCAAGGCCGACGCCCGCAGGCAAACGACTGCGGGGACCACCGTGAGCGGGCGGTACACGGCCCCGGTGCCCATGGACTACCGGCACAGCCCCTGGTGGGTACCGGCAACTATGCTGACGTTCTTCGCCATCGGCCTGCTCATGATCGTGCTCAATTACATGAGCCTGTTGCCGAGCTCCCCCACCAACTGGTACCTCTTGGGCGGGCTCGGCTTCATAGTCTGCGGTTTCGCCATATCGACTCAGTACCGCTGACCCGGCACACACCGCCAGTGGGGGCGACGGCGGGGCCCTGCCCTGGTCCTAGGGCTGCGTAGGCACAGGGCCCCACGCTTTTAGGACTTCCTACCCTATGGCAAATGGCCCCGCTAAGTGACACTGGGGTGGATGACCCTCATCGCAGGTGCCCAAGGTGCACCGACCGGGCTGGCGCTTGACAGCGCCGGGTTTGAAATCCTTGACCAGGCCGAGTGCTTCTCGTTGCTGTCCAAGGTAACCCTGGGGCGAGTGGCGGTCACGATAGGCGCCCTGCCGGCGATCTTCCCGGTCAATTTCTGCATGGTGGCAGGTCAGGTCGTGTTCTGCAGCGGGGAGGGCACGAAACTCACAGCAGCCCTGTCCGGGACGATCGTGGCGTTCGAGACCGATTGGGCGACCCGGGGAGAAGTGTGGAGCGTGCAGCTGGTGGGCGCGTCCCGGGTCGTCGAACCGGCGACCGACCTCGCAGCCGCAGAGCTGGCCGCTCTCCGGTCGTTGGCACCGGTGCCGCGCCGCTACCTGGTCAAGATCACACCGGAGAGGATTTCCGGGCGACGCCTGCCCGTCCGCTCCCGCCTCGAGTGACTTCCGCCTCCTGCACCGGCTCGGCTTGGAGCAGGTAGGCAACCACCTCCACCGCCGTGTAGCTCTGACGGCCGGGAGGGAGCAGCTCGCGAAGAAAGGCCAGGTCTTGCCCTAGGGTCACAGCGGGCGGCTCCGTGGTCCCGTCCGGGCGCCTCTGGCCAAGACCTATGGCCGCGACCAGGCCGTTGCACAGACAGCACCGGCCGATCGTTTCCTCCGTCTTTCCCCCCTTGCCTAGGTAGCTGGGGACCGGCTCAGCCGGGCAACGGTAGCCGGTACCGGCCCCCGGCTTGCAGTATGCAGCCCGCAAGTAGCCCACGTCACATACTCGGTCGCGCCGCTCGTAGACCTGGGCCTTGGCGACCGTGCCTGGCAAGTCGGCCAGCTTGAAAGGGAAGCCTGTGGGTGACGACCTGGGGTCGGCCCGTACCGGCAGGCCTGCCGTCAGGGCGTGCACGATGGCAGCCTGTTTTATGGACGCCAGCAGCCCGGACTCTTCGCACAAGGCAAAGGCGGAACCGACCTGGACGCCGGCGGCTCCCGCTCTTAGCGCCACCGCCAGCCGCGCCGGGTAGGCGTAGCCGCCGGCCAGCCAGTAGGGCAGTCCCAGGGCCGCGACCTTGTCGAGGTCAGCCACATCACGAAGGCCATAAACCGGCTCGCCCCCTTCGTCCAGGACGAGTGGGCCTCGCGGAGGAGCACTGTGGCCGCCCGCCGAAGGGCCCTCGACCACAAAGCCGTCCGGGCGAGTGGCGGGGTCGCGGGCAAGGTAGGAAGCGAGCACGTGAGAGGCGACGATGGCGAGGAACTGGGGCCGTCTCAGCTCCACCCCGGCGCCCACCACCGCTTCGGGACGGAACACCAACGGTGTGGGAAGCGCGCCCGCGCCCGCCACGTCAACGGAGACCTGGCCGGGCCGGCCAGCGGCCAGAGCGTCCAGAAGGGCCGGGAACTCGGCCGGGATGCCCGCACCGACAAGCACGTAATCGACCCCGGCGAGCAGGGCACCGTACGCGGCGGCGGGCGTGGACATCTGCAGTTTCTCCATCAAGTTGATCCCGACAAGGCCCTGATGGCCCTCCTTGGCCAGGAAGACCTCGACGAAGCTGGCTGCCACCGCCAGGTTGGTGGCACGCTCGTTCGGGTGCAGCGTGGGCCGGGGCGCCGCCACGAACGGCTCCCGGGGACCGATGCCACCAGCTACCAGGTAACGGTCCAGGATCTGCTCGGCCACGCCGGCGCGGGGGAAGTGGGCGAGCGCCCTGGTGATGTAGCCTCCCGGGTCACCGAGCTGGAGCCGGCGAGCCATAAGGGCGTCCAGTCCAACTCCCGAGACCACGCCGAGCTGACCGGTCAGGGCGACAGCTCGCGCCAGGCGCCAACCGGAAACGCCGACCCCCATGCCCCCTTGGATGATGACGGGGCGTCTTGCCTGATCTTGCCTGGTGTTCCCAGGGACACCGAGGCTCTTGACGGCCGGGCACCCGACTGTGGGCGCCGTGACGACCATCAGGTGCTCGCGGGACCGCTGCCGGAGGAGTTCCTCCGGTACCAGTTGCGCCAGATGATGCGGTGAACAGGGACCAGGCGCGGGACATCGCGCAGTCCGGGAATGAAAGGTATGGCCAGAAGCAATATGGTAGCCACCCCGGTCAGGTAGACGGCAATGAGGTCGACGTTGGCGGAGTGGTCGAAGCCCGGGACCTGGTACCACAGGGTGTAGAGCCACAGCCAGGGCTGGCCCGGGTAGCTTCCCGTCTCGTTCATGACGCCCCACTGCGTGCCGGTCAGGTGGTCGGCGGTGGCGACGTTGGCGAAGTACTGGCCGTCCTCGAGGAACAGCAACGGCTTGGTGGAGTTGGTGCCGTAGAACCCGCCGCCGGAGATGAGGTCCGAGTCGAGGGCGCCGCTACGGGCCAGGCTCAGCTCGGTGGCGAGCAGGACCGGCACAGGCCCGTCGGCTGCGGGCGGCACTATGGCGCTCCCGGCGGCGTCGAAGTGGACTTTGATGACCGCCTTGGCGTAGGCGGCGGCCCACGATGACTGGATGTTGCCCGGTGCCGCGCTGTACTGATCGAGGGCCCGGGCGAGCGCGGGGTCCGAGGAAGCCTCCTTGTCAAGGGGCTCAAGGACAAAGGTTTGGGCGGCGTCGATGGGCTGGCGCACCCCCGGGATCTTCGCCGGGGAGAACAGCAGGCTCTGCAGGCTGCCGCTCTGGTTGTTGTACGGGGGCCCGTACTGAGCGGTCTCGCTGGTCCCGGCGAGCTCGCTGGACGCAGTGGCGATGAAATCGGCAGGAGCGACTTTCGCCCACGTGGCGATGGTTACCGGCGGCACGTCCGGAGAGGACAGGAGGCTCGCCAGGGCGACGACCAGGATGGCGGCCACGAGGCTGGCCACCGTCGCTTCCTTGACAATGTCATAGCGCCGTGTGGGGCCCCGCCACTCGGCCCGGTCGGCGGCAGCGGCTGCCGCCCGCGCGGCCCGGCCCCGGTCGCGCCGCTCCGGCAAGGGATGAGCCACCCCCCGTACCCGCACGGCCAGCACGTGGGCCCCCACGAGAGCGACAAGCACGAGGGGGATGAGCACGATGTGCCACATCAGCATCTGGCCGAAGTTCATGACGTTGAAGAACGCCCCGACGCCCACCGCATTGAAGGCATCCTTGCCGCTGGTGGAAATCCACTGGGAATCGAAGTTCTGCTGGGAGACGTAGCCGGTGAAGCACTCCACGATCGACGCCATGAAGGCCACCGCGCCCGTCACCCAGGTCACGGCCCGACGGCCCCGCCACGCGGCCATCCAGAACTTGCCCCACAGGTGGATGACCATGAAGGCCATGAAGGCTTCCACGCTCCAGAGATGGAGGCTGTTGAAGAAATGGCCCACTGGATCGGTATGCCACCAGTCGGGCCCGCCCAGGGCCAGGGCGAAGCCTGACGCAATGGCAATGCCCAGGGTGGCCAGGGTGGCCACTCCGAACACGTAGATCCACGACGCGACGTAAGCAGGCTGGCGGTCAGGGAGCAGCTTTCCAGGCGGGAGCATCGACACGGCCCGCCGGCGCAGGCGAGAAGTCCACATGGCGGCATCGGCGTCGTCGCCCAGGTCCGAACGTCCCGGCAGCAGGCTCGTCGGGACGGCCCCGCCCGCCGATGGCCCGGTGGAGCCGTCCTCCCCATCGCCGGACGTCGGCGTCTGATCGCCCGCCTCGTGGTCCGGGAAGTGCAGGAGCAAAGCGGCGCCGAAGATCACGACCATGACCGCGATCAGGACCAGGTTGGCTTCCGAGACGGTGAAAATCGACCAATGCAGGTAGCGGCCGGGCCCGTTCAAATTGACGGCGGCTGCAAGCAGCGGACCATTGCGCATAGCGGGCTCCCTCAGCTTAGGTTCCAAGTGACGCTATTGGTCCGGCTACCAGGGTGGATAGGGCCCTTGGTCCCGGAAGTCGAAGGGAGCCTGAACTCCTGGGACGCGGTGCGCCGAACGAACGGCTGAGAGCCTAGCCCAACGACTTGCGCCGGTAAATCTGGACCGCCAACGGGGCGAACACTGCGATCAACCCGATCGACCAGACGACCGTGGCCAGCTCGGGGTGCTGCATGGGCCAGGCGTGGATAGTCGAGGCCGGGTTGGGGTTGCCGAAGAGGCTCCGGCAGGACGAGGCTACCGCGCTCACCGGGTTCCAGTCCGCCACTACCCGCAGCCAAGCCGGCATGCCCTGGGTGGGCACGAAGGTGTTGGAAACAAACGAGATGGGGAGGAAGAAAATGAACCCGACAGCCTGGGCGGCTTCTGGGTTCTTCACCAGCATACCGGCGCAAGCCCCCGCCCAGGTCATGGCGAAGGCGATCAGCAGGCACAGGCCGAACGCGGCCAGAGCATCGGCGGCTCCCTTGTGGATCCCCCAGCCCACGGCCAGGCCGGTGACGGCGAGGACGCCGACGGCGATGACCTGGGTAAGCAGGTCTGTGACCACGCGGCCGGCGAGGACCGCGGAGCGGGCGATGGGGAGCGAACGGAACCGGTCGATGAGGCCGGTGGCCATGTCGGTGGAAACCCCTACGGCGGTGCCTTGGGCCGTGCCGACCAGGACCATGCCGAACATGCCGCCGATCAGGTACTCGTGATAATTGCCGCCCCCAGGGATGTGGATGGCTGAGCCGAAGACGTAGGTGAAGAGCAGGACGAAGATGACCGGCTGGACGGTGACGTCGGAGAGCTGGGAGGGTTCCCGGACGATGCGGGCGACACCCCGACGGACCAGCACAAGGGCGTTGCGGAACGACCACCAAGCCCGAGAGAGCAGCGGCTCAACTTGAGTGGGGAAGGGCGATGTCAAGGTGGACGTCATACGAGCTGCTCCACTTTCTCGCCGGCAATTGCAGCGGGGCCAGCGGAGTGGCCAGTGAGGGTGAGGAAGACGTCGTCGAGCGAGGGGCGGAGCATGCCCACATCGTCCATGACCACACCCGCCGTGCTCATTGCCGCCGCGATGGCCGGGATGCAACCGGCGCCCGTCGGCACCAATGCGTCAACCACTCGTCGGTCCGGGTCGGTGTGGACCTCGCCCTGGGCGTAGCGGGCCAGCACCTCACGGGCGGCGGCGAGATCGCGCTCGGCGGCCACGGTGACGCCGATGCGGTCCCCGCCAACCTGGGCTTTCAGTTCGTCTGAGGAACCCTGGGCAATGACCGCGCCCTTGTCGATGACGACGACCCGGTCGGCCAGCTGGTCGGCTTCCTCCAAGTACTGCGTGGTGAGGAGCACGGTCGTGCCGTCGGCCACCAGGCTGCGGATGATGTCCCAGAGCACCAGGCGGCTGCGAGGGTCGAGGCCAGCGGTGGGTTCGTCGAGGAACAGCACCGGCGGGCGGCTGACGAGGCTGGCGGCCAGGTCCAACCTCCGGCGCATGCCCCCCGAGTATGTCTTGACCCCCCGGCCAGCGGCATCGGCCAGGTCGAGGCGGGCCAGCAGCTCGGCCGCCCTATGCTGGGACTCGGACCGAGGAAGGCGAAAGAGCTGGCCGATCATGACGAGGTTGGCCGTCCCGGTCAGGGACTCGTCCAAGGCCGCCGACTGGCCGGCCAGGCCGATCCGGCGCCGCACCTCGCTCGCTTGGGCCACGACGTCGAAGCCGGCGACCCGGGCGATGCCCCGGTCCGGCCGCAACAACGTGGTCAGGGCCCGCACGGCTGTGGTCTTGCCTGAACCATTGGGGCCGAGCACGCCGAGGACCGTGCCGGGCTCGACCTCCAAGTCGAGACCGGCCAGGGCTTGGGTCGGGCCAAAGGACTTCTCCAGGCCCACAGCCTCTATGGCGAGCCCTGCGTTCTCCGCCCGTCCCGTACGACGTAAGGCAATTGTCATACGATGTACTGTAACATACAATGTACGAGGTGCGAACCGAAAGTTTGGGCCATGACAGACCTCGATGATTTCTGGCCGCCTTCACCGACAGCGGCACCCCGGCGAAGAGACCAAGCCCCGCCCGAACACGCTCGACGCCACCCGGCCTTATCACGAGACGAGATCGTGAAAGCCGCCGTCGGCCTGGCCGACGCGGAGGGCACAGGGGCGGTCAACATGCGGCGCATCGCCAGGGAGCTCGACGTTGGCGCCATGTCGCTCTACTGGCACGTGACTGACAAGGACCAGCTCCTGGACCTCATGCTGGACGCGGTCGAGGGCGAGGACGTACCGGCAGGTCCAAGCGGCGATTGGCGGACAGACCTCGTCCACATCGCCAAGCAGAAGCGCAGGCTGCTCCTCCGCCACCCTTGGGTGCTGGACTTCATCAGCGAGAGGACGCCCTTGGGGCCCAACGCGCTGTTACAGGTCGAACGGTCCCTTTCGGTCCTGGACGGTTCCGGCCTTGGCACGCGGGCGAAGCTGTACGTCCTGACGGCGGTCGACACCTATGTCACCGGGTCGGTCCTGAACGAGCTCCGGGAGGTCCGAGCTGAGCAGGCCCGGGCCAAGGCTGGGCTCACTGACATTGACATCGCCGCTTCCATGCAGGCCTGGTGGGACCGGCTCGACCGGTCCGGCATGTTCGTACGCGTGCTCCGCATATTCAGTGAGGGGATCGACCCCGACGCAGCAGAAACCCGCGACGACCGGTTTGAGTTCGGCCTCGCCTGCCTATTGGACGGGGTTGCCGCCCGGCTCCCTCAAGCCGTGGCTTAGCGGTTTACTGGCTGACTGCCAGATGCTCCTTGACTACACCGGGTGCCTGTGATGTAATGAACCTATGGATACACAGGCTGCTCTGGAGGTAATCAGACAACCCACGCACCCTGCTCAGCCAGAGGACACCCCTATCTCGGCTTCCGAGGCCCATGAGGTCGCCGGCATTAGCTACCGCCAGTGCGACCATTGGGCTAGAAGGGGTTGGGTCGTCCCCTCGATCGACCGGGGCGAAGGCCGTTGGGGCCGGCGACAGTACTCGACTTCGGATGTCATCAGGTTGGACTTGCTCCGCCACCTGGCCCAGTCCGGGGTGAGCACCGGAGTGGCCGGGCCAGCGGTAGCTGAGCTTGTAGTGCCGGACGCCGATGTCCGTATCTTGTGGAACCTCTCGGGGGAGCCGGGCCCGCTCCAAGTGGTCAGCGCAGAAGATGCCCTCGCCTGGATTGAAGGAGGAGGCGCCTGGGTCATCTACAACCCCCGGGGGGTAAGGGCGAAGCTCCCTCACCTAAGCCGACATCCGTTGACGGAAGGAAGTGGGACGGAAGNNTGGGACGGAAGGAAGTGGGACGGTCAATGAGACGGAGGGGAGGGCGTTGACAGCATGACCCTTTTCCCGGTGCCTCCGTGTGGCGATGACCCGCTGTACGAAGGGGACCTGCCCCCGGACCCGGTGTCTGAGTCGCAGGCACGCGCCTCGAGGGACGGTCGCGAGTTCGACATTGAGGCCTTCGAGTACTTGGAGAGGGCCGGGGCGCGCATGGTGCAGACGCGGGTCAGGGTCGGAGGCCACCCCCTCGATGCAATCGTGGAGGGAACTAACGGACTTCGTTTTCATGTCGACGCTCATGGCACGCCAGACCGTGCGCTGCGCCCACAGGCGGGGATGCGCCGTCAGGACACGATGCTGAAGTTCGGTTACAAGGCCCTCTACCTCCATCTCCAGTTTCAGGCCCGTGTCCCTCGCCTTTTGCTCGTCACTTCCCACATGCCATCGCCACACCTTTCAAGCGCCCGGATCCTGCGAGAGCTGGGCGCCGCCAACGCGCTCTGGGACGCCGTCGCCGTGACCGGCGACCTCGCCGGGTTCCGGCGCCTTCAGCGTTACTTCACGTCGGAGCCCCCATGTGGGGAGCCCTTGGCGGCACCGTGGCGGGCGGCCAACGACCAACTTGATCTCGCTGTCACCAGCTCAGCAGACGATATGGGCGGTAGGTGATGCGACCGCGCCGCGCCTCGGACTGGGTGACCGACCTGAACGGTCGTCACGAGGTCGAACAAAAGGTGCAATGGGCCCTCACCGCCGATGTCAGGCTGGGATTGCTACGCAGCTCGACCAGCAGTTTCGAACGCTTGGACTTCCAGTTCGTCTTCGGTGACCACTTGGTCGAGCTGGAACTCAAAGCGAAGTACCAACCGCTCTCTGCCGGGTGGCGCCAACTACGCCCGGACGTTCAGGCCGCTGACCTCTTCGTCCTTGACGAGCTGGCGCTGCGCAAGATCACCGACGCCGGTCGGTTTGCCTTCTTGCTCGTGTGGGACGCTCCAAGCCGACGTTGGTGCCTCTGGTCCACAGGGGACCTCTTGGTCGCTAGCCGGGCTCGCCACACTCGCAAGCTCGACACTCCCGCGCAGAAGTCCAAAGGGAAGCTCCTTTTCGACTTGTCTGAAGCGGGCTACGAAGGGACATCGCTGGAGGGTGTCATCGACGCCATGGTAAACACCGTCCTGCACCTGGACCGATGGTGGAGGGACATCAGCCCATGGCCGTCGCGGGGAGCTGCCAGCACATGACCCGCCCGCCGAGGGACGCAAGGGCACGTCGCGCCGGTTGCCCAACGGTCTTGATGACCCCGGACGAAGCTCGCATGCAACTGGGCAGGTCGGCCCTCGCATGCTTGCAATCCGCCAGTTGTGGGCCACATGAGCTGTGGGCCATGCTGCGCGGCTTGCCTGTTCGAGGAGTTACGTTGCCCGACCATAGGCTTGCCTTCGCCCACAAGCGGGTGCTCGACGATATTGAAGCGGCGGGCTACGGCGACGTCATCGACGACGAACTGGAGGGGCTGGCCTCGGCTACGGGCCTCGATGAGGGCGAACTGCGTGATATCAGTGCGATCGCTGCAACGTTCGAGTGTGAGTTGGACGACCAGGGGATGACTGGTTGAGAGGCACGTCGACCGCCGAGGCCAGTGCTTCCTCCGCCGCGACGACGCCAGCTGCCAGTGCCTGACGAACCCGGCGGCGACTAAGCCTGGCATAGGAGGGTTCGGTCTCGTAGCCCACCCAGCGGCGAGCGCTCTCAACTGCTGCGACCGCAGTCGAGCCACTGCCCATGAACGGGTCGATCACCACATCGCCAGTGAAGGTGTAGAGCTCGATGAACCGCCGCGGGAGCGCAGTGGGAAAGGGCGCCGGGTGCCCCACCCTGCGGGCCGATTCGGCGGGTAGGTGCCAAACGGAGAGGGTCGCCTCCATGAACTCGTTGCGCTCAATGGTCGACTCTCCCCGGCGTACCCTGTCCATGCGGCCCTTGGAAAAGCACAGACAGTACTCGTGAACATCTCGAAGCGTTGGGTTGGAGGCAGACATCCACGAACCCCACGCACAGTTCCCCGCGGCCCCGGCCGCCTTCACCCATATGACCTCTCCCCGGCAGAAGAAACCGATCTCCATGGCCATAGACGTCACCATCGCGCTCAGCGGTATGTAGGGCCGACGCCCCAGGTTTGCAACGTTGACCACGGCGCGGCCACCCGGCTCCAGGACCCGGTACGTCTCAGCGAGCACTCGTTTGATCATGCTCAAGTACTCCTGAAAGGTGCCGTCCCCGTCGTACTCCTTGCCCACGTGGTACGGGGGAGACGTGACCATGAGCGCCACGGAGTCGTCGGGGAGCTCGGACATCTGTTCGGACGAGTGCTCGAACACCCTGTTCAGCACCTTAGAGGGGACCTCGTTGACGTGCTTGTCAATCGCCCACTCGGCTTGGCTGAGGCCCCGGGAGTAGAACGCGGACGCGTCGTGGCCCTCTCTCTTGCCTGCGCCGAAAGAGGATGTTCTGGTGCCCATCTCAAACACGCTAACGGGAGCGTGTGACCAAACACATATGTTCGAGGATGCCTTCGAGGCCGGCACGCCGACCGGGGAGGAGATTTACGCAGAGTTACAGCACTGTGACACTCCCCAGTGTTGTCCACAGCTGTGGACGGTCATGCTCTCTCGAGCACGCATGCGGTCGCCACACCGCCTTCACCCGCACAACAAACCAGGGCGTACCGCGCGTCACCGGAGGCGAGGCCGGCAACGGCGGCTGCAAACAGCCCGGCCCCGGCGGCACCGAGGGGGGCCGTCGTGGCCAGGGCCCCTCCTTCCGGGTTGACCCTTTCAGGGGGAACCCCTGTTCCCGCCATCCACGCCAGGACCGCGGCCGCACTGCTCTCGTGCACTTCGAAACGCCCCACCTGGTCGGGGACCAGGCCTGCACGGCGCAATGCTTCGGATGTGGCTGCAATGGTGGCGACCGGCCACACCTCAGGCCCGCCGCCGGCAACCGCGAACGACACCATCACCGCTTTGGCGCTCAGGCCCAGGTCACTGGCCCGTTTCGGACTGGCGATCAACAGCGCGGCGGCGCCATCTCCCTCTGCGGCCATATTTGCTGCGGTGATGGCTCCGCCGTCAACGTACATAGGCACCAAGGCGGCCAGGTCGGCAAGCGAGCGGCGCGGCGACAAGGCTTCGTCGCTTACCAGCAGGCTGGCTGCCGCTCCAGGCGACAGGGGTGCCGTCGCCACTGCGACGAAGTAACCCGGTCGGTGGCGCTGGGCCCGCCGTGCCCTCGTCTGGCTGGCAAGGGCCCACGCATCGAGGTCGGCCCGACGGAGCGACCAGCGCCGCACCACCTCCTCCGCTGCCAGCCCCGGTGGCAGCAGTCCCCCGCCCGCTCGGTAGCGCTCCTGTAGGCGCCGCCCATAGGGTTTTCCGACCGCCGGTACCGCCAGGTTTGCACCCAGCGGGACGGCTGTCATCACCTCCACCCCCCCGGCGACAACGAGATCCTGCGCCCCTGACATGACGGCTTGAGCCGCCCAGTGGACGGCCTGGCACGAGGACGCCGCCTGCCGATCGACGGTGGCACCTGGGACGCTCTCGGGCCACCCTGCGGCCAGGACAGCCCTGCGGGCTATGTTGCCGGCCTGCGCGCCCACCTGTGAGGTGCAGCCGAGCACGACGTCTTCAACGAGCGACCCGTCGAGCCCGTGGCGGCCAACCAGCTGGGACAGCAGCTCGGCGGCAAGGTCGACCGGGTGCCAAGTGGAAAGCGCCCCGCCGCGGCGGCCGTAGGGCGTCCGCAGCGCGTCCAACACGACGGCGCCGCCGACGGAGCGCAAGCTCAGTGCACCACGCTGACGCCGATAAGCCTTCCGACCAGGTATGTGACACCGGCCGCGAGCATACTGACGACGATCTGGCGCAACGCGCTGCGCAAGGGTGAACGGCCGGTGGCCTGCGACAGCACCACGCCGATCACCAGGGACGATAGAGCTACCGCGACGACCGAGACGGCAACGGCGACGCCGCCGGTCAAGAAGAACCACGGGACGAGAGGCACTGCCGCTCCCAGAGTGAAACTGGCCAGGGAGGAGGCGGCGGCCGGATAGGGCGACGCGATCACAGACGGGTCGATGCCGATCTCTTCGCGGGCATGCGCCTCCAAGGCCATTTCGGGCGTCCTCATCATCATTTGGGCCAGGTACGCGGCCGCCTCGACGCTGAGGCCCCGACGCTCGTAAATCTGAGCGAGCTCCTCTCGTTCGGCTTCCGGCGCCAGGTGCAGGGCACGGCGTTCGACCTCGAGTTCCCGGCCCAAAAGCTCCTGTTGCGCCGACATTGACACGTACTCGCCGGCCGCCATCGAGAAAGCCCCGGCAAGCAGGCCGGCGAAACCGGCCAGCCGTACGTAGCTCGCCCCCGTCTGGGCGCCCGCCACACCGAGGATCAACGAGACGTTGGTCACCAAACCGTCGCTCACCCCGAAGACCGCAGCCCGGACCGCTCCCCCCTGAACATTACGGTGATGATGTTCGGCCTTCTGGTGGAGTTCGGCCTCCGGGCGGGGCTCTGCCCCCGCTTCACCGTCGCCCTCAATGGGACCGGCAACTCCCGGGCCCGGCGAGAACGCGGGCACCGCCTCCCCCGAGAGGTCCGGGGGGCCGGACGGGGGCGCGGGCTGCCTGCGGCGAGACCTCATGAGCCCCTCATAGGACCAATGCCACCGCCAGCAGGTTGAACAGGCAATGAGCGATCATGCCGGCGCCCAGACGGCCCGTCAGCTTCGCTGCGTAACCGAGCACGACCCCCACACCGAACATGGCCAGCACCACTGATACATTGCCCGCCGAGTTAGCCGCCTCGCCAAAATGAGCCATACCGAAAAAAACAGCCTGCAACCAAACGGCGCCGTGGCCGCCGAACCGCCGCTGCAAAGTGGTGCGCAGAAAACCTCTGAAAAAAAGCTCCTCGAAGAAAGGAGCGCCCAGGGCAACCAGCAAAGCCACGATTACGAGCCCCGCGCTGTTGCCTTTTTGCTGGGTCAGGATCTCGTCGTTGCTACCGGCGAACTTGGTGCCGGCGAAAGCGCCGAGCACGCCCTGCACCACGATCAGCGCGCCAATCACGGCGATCACGCCCCAGACCAGGTCCTTGGGCCGGATGGCGAGGTGATAGTCACGGGCCAGGCTGCCTGTGCCAAAGCGGCGGGAGACAAAGACGGCCGTACCGAGCATCGCCACCCAAAGGCCGGCCTCCCCGAGCAGGTCAGACGCGGCGCTGGTCTTGCTGTCGGTCAGGGCGTAGCCGACACTGGCACCAAGCCCGGCCAGGACGATGCCCACCAGCGCGCCGGGTACCGCCCACCATGCGGTCCCAGGGGGGAAGCCGGGCTCACCGTTGCCGCCATCGCCCGGCTCGTGAGCAGGTGCCGTAGCACCGCGACCTTCCGCCGGGAAGGGGGCGGGCCCCGGCTCGGACAGGCCCTCGTGCGGCCATGCCAGGCCCGGCCACGCGCTCTCAGCGGCCCTGGCACCCTCATCGAGAGGTGGGCCCGCGGACATTGGTCTTTGCCAGCTGGGGAGGCTCGAAGCGGGCATATCCCGAACGTACTGCCTGCGCCCGGACTAGAGGCGCTCGGCCACCGGGCCCGCCCTGCTGGCGCCCACGCCCCGCCGTCCCCTACGCTGGGGCCTACGCCGTAGGCCGGTTTGGTCAACGCGTGCCAGCTTCGACCGTTTGTGGCGACGTGGGCCCCAATGTCTATCGCGGCGTAAGGGTCGGACAGCGGCGCCCCGAGGCCAAGTCTCACCGAGGAGGCAATGAGTGAAACGTCCCTTCCAACCTCACAATCGCCGGCGCGCCCGGACCCACGGGTTCCGACATCGCATGGCTACCAGGGCCGGGCGGGCGGTAATCAAGGCGCGCCGCTTGAAGGGCCGGAACCGCCTGGCAGTCTGACGTGGAGGGCCAGGGGTCGCTCCGCGTTCGAAAGGCTCCGCCGCGGAGCTACGGCGAGGTCCGGACCTCTCACCGTTACCTGGGCCGAGGGGCCTGCCGGGGGCCCTCCGGCTCTCGCGTTCGCCATTGGCAAGAAGGTGGGCAACGCGGTGGTGCGCAACCGTCTCCGGCGTCGCTTGCGAGAAGCGGCACGAAGCCTGGAAGTGCTGCCTGCCGGCCTTTACCTGGTACGGGCGAAGCCGGCGGCAGCTGCCCTCAGCTTTCAGGAAATATCGGACCATCTGCGGCAGGCCGTAAGCTTGCTGGCGAGCCGGCAGAAAAGGACCGGTCTGGCACGACCATCAGCCGGGCGGCAAACAGAGCAGGACGGCATGTGATAATTGAAAATCAGCAGCGGCCGGCACGGTCAGTCGCAACGTCAACACTGAAGGCGCTGATCACTTTCTACCGGGCGTTGACCGTCAACAGTCGTCCGGCTTGCCGGTTTGTCCCGTCGTGCTCGGAGTATGCCGTCGAAGCCCTCGATCGGTTCGGGCCGCGCCAAGCGGTACCGCTCGTACTGCGGCGACTTTTGAGGTGCCGTCCCCGGGGGCCGTTCGGCTTCGACCCCGTCCCGGCCACCTACCCGCAGACAGTCGCTGAAGGGACCGGAGAGTGACAAGCCTCGAGAAGCTGGTCGCGTGGGTCCTGGCCGGCTTCTACTCCCTGGTCCCCAACTACGCCGCCGCCATCGTGCTGCTCGGCCTGAGCTTCATGGTCCTGGTCGTCCCGCTCACCCTCAAGTCGACCCGTTCGATGTTGGCCATGCAGAAGCTTCAACCCAAGATGAAGCAACTGCAACAGCAGCACAAGAACGACCGGCTGGCCCTCAACCAGGCCTTGACGGAGCTCTACAAGAAGGAGGGCGTCAGCCCCTTCGGTAGCTGTCTCCCGGCAATCCTGCCGTTACCCCTTTTCTATGTTCTTTACCGGGTCATTGTCGGCCTGGGGGCCAAGGTCCGCTTCGGCAATAGCTACCGGGCCCACCCGCTGTACCTGAGCCCCAACACCAAGATGTACAAAAACCTGGTCGCCAGCGCCCGCGGGACTGGCCTGGGCGCCCAGATCCACTCGTTGGGCATCAACCTGGCCACCAGCGCCTGGACCGCTATCACCAAGACCCACAGCGTGGGCGAGGTCGTTGGTTCCTGCGTGCTCCTCCTCATCATGATCGGGGCGAACTACTACCAGCAGGTCCAGATCACCAACCTCAACCCCATGGTCCGCCAGAACCAGCAGATGAACTCGCAGATGCAGCTCATGCGGTACTTCCCCATCCTCTTCGGGTTGATCTGCATCCGCCTCCCATCTGGCCTGATCCTCTACTACGCCGTTTCCGCTTTGTTCCGCGTGGGCCAGCAGTGGATGATGTACCGCTACGACCCCAAGGTGAAGGCGCTGGTGGCCCGAGACGATAGAGACATCGAAGTTGTCGAGGCACGCTTAGAAGAGATCGAGGGAAAGCCCGCTCGACCGGCGCTCCCGAAGTCCTCACCGCCTAGGCGGCCGCCTCCTCCCAAACAGCTCCCCACCGGCAACGGGGCTGGCAATGGCAAGGTGAGCGGCCAGCAAGTCGGCCGTAACCTGGGGACCAACGCCAACCAGCGTGCCCGTAACCGCAGACGCAAGGGCCGATAGACGAATGGAATGGGTAGAGACGACTGGTCGTACAGTCGAAGAGGCTAAGAAATCCGCGCTCGAGCAGTTAGGGGTGGCCGAGAACGAAGCCGAGTTCGAGATCATCTCCGAACCAAAGATCGGGCTCTTCGGTCGTCTGAAGGAAGAAGCGCGAGTGCGGGCGCGCATCCAACCGCGGTACCCACGGCCAAAGGGGGACCGGAGGGACCGCAAGCGCAGTCGCCCGCATGCCGCCCACGAAGCGGCCCCCCGGCCGGCCGAGGCTGACGCAAGCAGCGGACCGGCCGACTCCGAGCAGGAGGGCCCTGCTCCCATTACCCGGTCGCCCGGCGAAACGCGCGATACCGGAGCGGAGCGGGGTGACCGTGACGGGCAGGCAGCTCGCCGTCGGCGGCCCCGGGCACCGAAGGCGGCCGGTGACAGCGCGCCGCAGGAAAGCACTAGTTTCGACCCCGTGACAACCGCCTCGATCGAAGAGCAAGTGCGATTGGCTGAGGACTTCCTCCAGGGCCTCCTTTCGGAGCTGGGCGCCCAGGCCACCATCACCAGCAGCGAACTGACTAATGAGTTGGTGGAACTCCGCATCGAGGGGGAGGACCTGGGGACGCTTATAGGTCCCAAAGGCACGACCTTGCTAGCGCTCCAAGAACTGACTCGTACGGTGCTCCAGCGTCAGGCGTCGCCCAGCGATTGCCGGCTCGTCATCGATGTCAACGGGTATAGACGGCGCAGGCAGGAGGCTCTGGCCCGCTTCGCTCAGAACGTGGCTGCCGAAGTCAAGACCAGCAACGTGAAGCGCGCTTTGGAACCGATGCCCCCTTCTGACCGGAAAGTCGTGCACGACGCTATTAATACCGTCGAAGGTGTGGGGACGATCTCGGAAGGCGAAGAGCCATACCGTCGTGTCGTCGTTATCCCGCTGGCCGCTGACGCCGCACCCGAGCGTGCTTCCTCGTCCGCTCCCCTCGACGCAACCTTCGCTGGAGAAGAAGACCCCGGTTCCTAGCGTCTTTGCCGCCACCGGTGTTTAGGCCGTCCGGGCAGCGACCGCGTGACTGAGTTCGGCGCTCAACCCTCCTCCAGCTACGAGCCGGCCGTGCTCGAAGCGCTCCTAAACGAAGCTCGCCGGTTCGGCTTCCTCGGTCCGGGACCTGTAACCGCCCAGATGGAGCGGAGCCTGGCTTTCGCCAAAATGGTCACGGCGGTGCCGCAGATCGCTGTCGACCTCGGCAGCGGCGGCGGGCTTCCGGGGCTCGTCCTTGCCTTGACGTGGCCGAGCAGCCGATGGGTTTTTGTCGAGAGCAACCAAAGGAGAGCGGCTTGGCTGAAAAGTGCTCTAGAGACGCTGGGCTCAGCTAGTCGGGTCGACGTCTTATGCGACCGGGCTGAGAACGTCGCCCGCACGGCCCTGCGAGGAGCGTCCGACCTCGTTACGGCCCGCAGTTTCGCTCCACCCGCCCCGACGGCCGAATGCGCGGCCCCGCTACTGAAGCTCGGCGCTCTCCTGCTCGTCGCCGAGCCACCCGGTTCCTTGCCGTCGCGGTGGTCCGTAGCAGGTCTGGCAGAACTTGGGTTGGCCCTGCAGCGGACCCAGGTCGTCGACACTGGGGGCGGTCCTACGACGATTAGTGGTCTGGTGGCAACTTCGCCATGCCCGCCGCGTTATCCCCGACGCGTTGGGGTGCCTTTCAAGCGCCCGCTGTTCTGAGCCGTGCTGATCTCCAACCGGGCCCGAGCGAGTGGTTAGCGTTTCATGGCGGCCCCACGTTGGCCCAGTCAGTTATCGATCGCCGATGGGCCGCTCGTCGGCTTTGCCCACGTTCAGGTCCACTTCGCAGCGCGAGGGGGAGGACGCGGTCAACGACCTCGGCGGGCGTGCCGAGATCCTGGCCGTAGGGCCACCAAAACGTAAACCGCCGGCCGTCGGCATGCGCAAAGACTGGCCCCAGGATGTTCCACGTGAAACATGAAGTAGGGACCAACGGTGGCAGGATTGCGGGTAAGGGCCCGACCCAGTCACAGTGCTTGCCGTTAGGGTCGTGGCGAGACAGGATGGTGACACAATGAACGACTCCGACCGGAGAGGCGAGGAGGGGACCTCTACCTCAGCTCGAACGGCGTCCGAAGACGGCACGGTGACCGTCAACTCCTCAAGTCGGGCTCACGCGGAACGCGAAGAGGTGCATGCGCCCGGCCTGGCCGCCGCCAGCGCGCAATCAGCACAAAGGGCTCCGTCGGGCAGCATTGGCGCTGCACCGCCAGGCAAGCCACCATTTCCCCGCGTACTGGCGGTAGCCAACCAGAAAGGTGGGGTCGGCAAGACGACTACCACCGTCAACCTTGGCGCAGCTCTGGCCGAGATGGGGTACCGCGTTCTGGTAGTGGACCTGGACCCACAAGGGAACGCTACGACGGGATTGGGTGTCAACGCTCGGAACCTCGATACCTCTATCTATGACGTCCTCCTGCATGACGTCCCGATCGAGGATTGCACCGAACCGACCAACCTGCGCAATTTGTTCCTGGTGCCAGCGACGATCGACTTGGCCGGGGCTGAGATCGAGCTCGTTCCCACCTTTAGCCGTGAACTTCGCCTGAAGAGGGCGATCGCTCCCGTGCTCGACGAGTTCGATTTCGTCCTGATCGACTGCCCGCCCTCCCTCGGCCTGCTGACGATAAACGCACTAGCGGCGGCCAACGAGGTCGCTGTCCCGATCCAGTGCGAGTACTACGCACTTGAGGGTCTCGGGCAGCTGCTCAGCAACATCGAGCGGGTGCGCGCGAACCTGAACCCCGGGCTGAGCGTCACCACCATCATCATGACCATGTTCGACGCCAGAACGAGACTGGGTGAGCAGGTAGTCGACGAAGTCCGCAGGCATTTTGGAGACAAGGTTTGCCGGAGCGTCGTGCCGCGCACAGTGCGGTTGTCGGAGGCCCCTTCCTACGGCCAACCGATCATCGTTTTTGACCCGACCTGTAGGGGCGCGACGGCCTACCGGGAATTAGCCAAGGAGGTAAGTGGTGGTGCGCCGCAGCGGGTTGGGTAGGGGCCTGGGGGCCCTGATCCCTACCGACGTACTGAAAGACAGAGGAGCGTTGGCGGAACTGGCGATCACGGCTGTCCGCCCTAATCCTCGTCAACCACGGGGCCACTTCGACGAAGAGGCTCTGGCCGCGCTGACCGCCTCAGTCAGGGAGATCGGGATCCTCCAACCCATTTTGGTGCGGCGCATTTCAGACGAAAATTACGAGCTGATCGCCGGGGAGAGGCGATGGCGGGCAGCGCGTCGAGCTGGCCTGGCCACGATCCCGGCCATTATTCGCGTCGCCTCCGACAGCGAGAGCCTGGAGCAAGCGCTCATTGAGAACCTGAACCGCGAAGAGCTCAACCCTCTCGAGGAGGCGGCGGGCTACCAGCAACTCATCGAGGACTTCGACCTGACGCACGAGCAGCTCTCCACCCGGGTCGGTAAGAGCCGTGCCGCTATCACTAACGCCCTCAGGCTCTTCCAGTTACCGCCGTCGGTCCAACGCCTGGTCGCCGAAGGACGTCTTAGCGCCGGTCATGCCCGGGCCTTGCTCGGCACCCCAGACCGTGCCTTCCTTGAGTCCCTGGCCCGCAGAGCCGCCAATGAGCAACTGTCAGTACGCGAGGTGGAGGAAGCCGTACGGCAACGTAACCAGGTGACCGCTCCCGACGATGATCCCGGCTCTCTAAAGCCATCCGGGCGGCTCCGTCCACCCGGCATCCTCGAGTTGGAAGAACTCTTGGCTGACCGCCTCAACACCAAGGTGCGAGTAGACATGGGCGCCAACCGAGGGAAGGTGGTCATCGAGTTCGCCACGCTTGAGGACCTGGAGCGCATCTACAAAGCAATGACGGAGCCCAACGAAGGGATTTGAACCCAGGGTAGAAACCAGCCCCCTGGCCATCATTACGGCGGCCGAGTTGTGTGGCCGGGCCGCACCGCAGTTTTCTCCAGCGGCATGAGCCTTTCTGGAGGTGGCGACTCACTCGTTCCGGGCCTACCGGCACCGCGGCCCACTCGGCCACGAGCTGCCGCTAAAACCGGGCTTCCCGCCCCACGCCTCCGTTTCGGTGACCAAAAGTGCAGGTCAGGCATTTACCTGCACTTCAGGATCGGTCACCTCGACCTCATCCACAACTGTGCACAGCCTTGTGGATTGCCTAACGTCCATCCTCATAGGGCCCTGAAACAAGCCCTCAGTAGCTACGGCGACCTACGACGATGTCCGAAGACCGAGGGACCAGCCGCAGAGGTCTAGAGGTAACGGTTGAGTTCTTGGAGAAGCTGCGCTTTACCCTTGGCGCCCACCAACCGCAACTGAGGCTCGCCATCCTTGAACAGGATCAAGGTCGGGATGCTCATGACATCGAAGCGCCGTACCGTTTCAAGGTTGTCGTCAGCATTGACCTTGCCAATCCGTAGACGGCCCTCGTTCTCCCGGGCAATCTCTTCGAGGACGGGCTCGATCATCTTGCACGGTCCGCACCATTCCGCCCAAAAGTCCACGAGGACAGGTTCGGTCGCCGACCCGATCTCTTCATCAAAAGTGGCGTCGGTTAGTAAGGTGGTCGATGACATGTGGTGACCTCTTCCCTTTCTGTTGCCGGGCTCTACCCGCCCTGCTCGAAGGTTGACTCACGGATCGCCCTTGTAACAACCTGCCCGGCCCGTCGCTAATTCCTTCCCGGCGGGGAGAAGGAAGATCAGTGCTCCTCGAGCCAACGCTCAACGTCGATGGCCGCCATACACCCGCTTCCGGCGGCCGTGACGGCCTGGCGGTACCGACGATCGGAAAGGTCACCCGCCGCGAACACCCCATCGACGCTCGTGGCGGTCGTGCCGGACTGGGTGACGACGTAGCCCTCCGGGTCCAGCACGACCTGTTCCCGCAGGAGGTCCGTATTGGGGGCGTGCCCGATGGCAATGAAAACACCGGTTACGGGCAGCACGCTCTCGGCCCCGCTCTTGACGTCGCGCAGCTTTAGGCCCTCCACCTTCAGATCGCCTAAGACCTCGGCCACCACAGAGTGCCAGGCAAACTTGACCTTCGGATTGGCGAGGGCTCGGTCCTGCATGATCTTCGACGCTCGCAAGTCGCCCCGCCGGTGCACGACGGTTACGGACTCCGCGAACCGGCTGAGGAACACAGCCTCCTCCAGAGCCGAATCTCCTCCACCGATCACGGCGATGTGCTGGCCCCGAAAGAAGAACCCGTCGCAAGTGGCGCAGGTGGAAACGCCGTGGCCGAGCAGTTCCCGCTCTTTGGGCAAGCCGAGCATGAGCGAACGCGCACCCGTGGCCACGATGACCGCCCTGGCCCCGACCTCCAGCTCTTCGCCGCTCGAGGGATCCCGGAACCAAACAGTGTGAGGGCCCCCGCTCTGCAATTTCACCCTGGTGGCTTTGGAGGCCACCAACTGGGCACCGAACCGCTCCGCCTGGGCCCTCATCTGCGCCATCAGCACCGGGCCCAGCACGCCGTCGGGGAAGCCGGGATAGTTCTCCACCTCCGTGGTGAGCATGAGCTGTCCCCCGGGTTGGTCACCCGTGGACGAAAGCTCACCCTCAAGGACCAGGGGGACGAGGTTGGCCCGGGCACAGTAGACGGCGGCCGTCAGGCCCGCCGGGCCAGACCCGATGATGACTACGTCCCTCAGCTCTTGGTCAAGTTCTATTTCGGTCTGCACGCCCATGCTCAACTCTGGCCGGTCCGGCCGTATTCCAACTCCGGGGCCGTCGCCTCCGGCCCTGCCCGTCTAACGCTCATCGCCGCGCCGTTCGGTGCCGTCCAAGCAGGGCGGCCCCTCCCAGGAAAAGAAGACCTCCCACAACCACGTAACCCAGCCAGACCCGCCGGCCCACCGGGCCCAACGGCAGGTACGCGTCCCAAATCCGCACCACGCCCAGCACGATCAGTACCAGAGCGGTGATCAGGGCTATGGCAACCACTAATCCGTACACGACAATTCGTAGCAGCGTGACCACTTTGAGCGTCGTCCGGGCGCGGACCTTGCTAACCAGATCGATGATGTGGGCGCTGGCAGCATCGGCCATATCGACACTTTGCGGGCTCCGACCTGCTGGTCCGGCGCCGTCGCCCGGGGGGACCACCGGGGCCGCTGCGGGAACCTCGTCGCTTTCGGGCATGCCCGGCAGAATAGTCCTCGCCAGGAGTTAGGTCACTGAAAGCCTGCGCACCACGGCTTGGCGGGTCGGGCCCGGATCGATCATCCAGAGCAGGACCCAGCTGGCTCTCTTGTCGCGCAGAGAGAACACCGAGTCGCCATTGATCGCCGATTGGCGCGAAAGGGCCTGGCCCCAACCGCTAAGAGCGCCAGCATCGGAGCTGGAGGCGAATACCTCTGCGGTCCAACCTTGCATCGGCGTGCTCACGGTCAACTGGCGCAACACATGTAGCCCCGCAAGCTGCAGTACGAGGCCGAAGCCGCCGGAACCACCGAACTCGGCGCTGTTGTATATATCGCTCTCCCAGTACCCGCTCGGGTTGTTGCCTATGACACTGAGCAACTCGCTCACGTTGTCATTCGGTTGGTTACCGTCTTGGGTGAGCTCATGGACAGAGACCACGGTGAGAGCCGAAGTGGAGCTCGAGCCCGACGATGCCCGGCCACCATCGCCCCCGGCGTCCTGCTTGGTCCCCGGCGCCGGCCCGGGGAAATGGGCGAGGGCGCCAGCCAAGCTCAATCCCGCCACCAGCAGCACGGCGACGACGATGCTCGCCCACCGTCCGGGCCGGCGCTTACGGTGGGGCCCGGGCCCGCGGGCCGAGCTCCTCTTGGGGACGCGCTCCCGACTACTCTTGCGGCGCCCGCGTCCGGCCTTTACGGCCTCGCCGGCCGGTTCGACCAGGATGGGGCCGGTGGGCCCCTCCGCCAGCGCCGCTGCCTCCGTCGGCTCGCTGGCCAGGGCGATAGTGCCACCCGCGCTCGCCGGCCTGGCGTTCGCGTCCTTGGGCCCCGATGGGCTCTGCAAGGTTGGCAACAGGCCGGTGTGGACGTCGGCACCGGGCTCGTTCGAGGCCTCCGAGGTCCCCAGGCTGCGCCCGACGCGGGCCAGAGAACCACCGAGAGCCAGCGCGGACGGCACCCTATCCGCCGGGTCCTTGGCCAACAGGGCGCCCACGATGTCCGTCAGCTGCCGTGGCAAACCTGGGACCAGCTCGTCAAGGGCGGGGACTGGTTGTTGGACCTGGGCCAGGGCCGTCGCCATGTCCGTGCTCTCCTGGAACGGCGGTCGCCCGGCCAGCATCTCAAACAGGACGACCCCCAGCGAATAAAGGTCGGCCCGGGCATCGGGCTCCTTGCCTTGCACCTGTTCAGGCGACAGGTACTTAGGCGTACCCAGGACCGTGCCGCTGGCAGTCAGGTCACCACCGGCCGTCGCCGCGGCCTTAGCGATCCCGAAGTCGGCCACCTTGACACGCACCACGTCGGAGCCCTCGTCCCGCAGCAGGACGTTTGCGGGCTTGATATCGCGGTGCACGAGGCCCTGAGCGTGGGCGTAAGCCAACGCGTCGGCCACTTGAGCGACGATCGCCGTGGCCAGCCGGGGGGACAGTGGGGCGGCGCGTGCGATCAGGTCCCGAAGCGTCTCGCCGGGGACCAGCTCCATGACAATGAAAGCCGTGCTCGGCTGGTCAGGCCAGGGCATGTCCGGCTTGGTGCGCTCGTCCCGGGGCCAGCCCACAGAAAACAGCGACCCCGCGTCGGTCCCAGCCTCTCCTAGGACCTCGACGCCGGCATCGAAGATGGCGACGATCCCGGGGTGGACAAGGCGGGCCGCCGTGACGGCCTCCCTGCGAAAGCGCTCTTGCAGGTAAGGATCCGCCGCCAGATGAGCCAGCAGCATCTTGATGGCGACGGGCCTGTTGAGGACTTCGTCGCGGCCTTCCCAGACCTCGGCCATCCCACCCTTGGCCAAGAGCCGGACAAGCCGGTAACGCCCGGCAAGAGCTCGCGGTAGACCGGGCGCAAGACCTGGCATTGCCACCAAGGCTACCGCCTCGGCCGCCTTCTCGGTCCCTCAACCCCCTCCGCCCGGGACTTGGGGGGCCACGAGGGGCCCAGCCTTCAACGACGCTCTCTCACCCATGCCACGCCGATCGTGCCCGGCCCCGCATGCGTACCTATGACCGGGCCGATCTCGCCCACCACCACCGGCTTGGTGGACCGTACGTCATCCACCATTCTGAGGAACTCGTTGAAGTCAGGAGCCTGCGCATTCACTACGGCCAGCCGTTCCAATGGCGCTGCCGAGCGCACCTTCTGCGCCAGGTACCTCAGTGATTTGGCCCGGGTGCGCTGCCTCGACTCCTGCTCCACCACGCCCCCGCGCACCTCTATGACGGGCTTGATGGACAATAGGGTCCCCAGGGCGGCGGCGGCGCCACCGATCCTGCCCCCTCGGCGCAGGTTCTCGAGGCTATCGATGACGCCGCAGACGGTCAGTCGCTCTCGGGTGGACTCAGCCGCGTCTACGACGCTGCCCATGCTCGCGCCGTCGGCGGCGGCTTCGGCCGCCGCCACGGCCACGAGGCCCTGGCCCATCGTCACGCTGAACGAGTCGAGGACGGTTACCGCCGCAGGGTCGTCCATCGCCCGGGCCGCCTGCGAAGCGGCCTCATTTGTGGCCGAGAGCTTCGCGGACAACGTCACGCAGACCACTCCGTCCGCCCCCTCGGCCAGCAGGTCGTCGAAAGCGGATTTGAAGGCGCCCGGGGACGGAGCGGCCGTCTCGGGCAGGTCTGCCGAGGCGGCGCACCGGGCCCAGAACTCGGCCACGCTGAGCTGGTGGCGGTCCACCAGCTCGTCAGCACCGAAGCGGACATGGAGCGGGACAACGACGATGTCCAATGCCTCCGCCATTTCTTGGGGGAGATCGGAGGCACTGTCAGTCACTATCCGTACCGTCACGTCGCTCCTATCCTCGTGGCCCTTTTAGCCCGGTCGCTTATCGTACCAACGAACGATAGCGCGCCCTCAGTCCGTTGAACTCAGAAACTCCCAAGGCTCGGGCGCACATTATAAAGGTCGCTGCTCCGGCTGCCGCAACGAATACCACGCGCGCGCCAGACCACGCTGCACTACCCGGACCAGGCACCAGGCCCAAAAGCGCCCCCACTACGGCCGTCATTATCACCGTGGCCAAACCTACCCGTACTAACCAACCGGCGGGAACTTCCATCGGTGCCGACCGTCGGAGCCGGCGCCACGCAAATGGGACGGTAGCGGTGTACGACCCGATCCACGCCACTACTAGCCCGGGCGCACCGACGAGCGGGTACAGGACTAGCGCAGCCACAATTGTGAGCCCATTTTCCACGACATAAAGCCAGAACATCGAGCGGGTATCCTGCTTGGACTGGAAGGCTCTCATCAAAAGGAGGTACGCGCTAAACCCAGGTAGGCCAAGGGAAAAGATGGTGAGCATCGTCGAGGTGAGGCCGGCTTCGGCGGCGCTGAAGTTGCCATGGACCAGAGCCAGTAAAACAATAGGGTGAGCCAATAACGCGTACCCGATACCTCCCGGCAACAACAACGCTAAGGTCAAGCGCATGGCATAGCCCACCCGGTGTGCAAAACCCTCATGGTCTTTCCCTGTCCATAATTGAGCCAGGTCCGGCGCCACCGCATACGAAATGGACACAGCCACAACGGCATAAGGCAGTTGCATGAAGGTGTACGAATAGATGAAAGCAGAAAGCTGGCCCGTTTTCGAGTTAGCCAGGACGGAGACCAAGGTAAAGGAGAGCTGGTTAGAGACCACGGCACCGATCGTCCAGCCCGAGAGCCTTCCTATGGTGCGCAGCGCCGGATGTGAAGGGCGCCAGGAGAGCCACAGCGGGACGCCGGCCCGCAACAGAGCCGGTAATTGGGCGAGCAGCTGGACCAGGTAGCCGGCGGTCGTCCCGATCCCCACCACCGCCAGAGCCGCCGTGTCCGCCTGGTAGGCGCTGATCGAGGCGTGCTTCACCATGTGGTCGGCGGCAAACAGGGCGGCAATTGTCACCATGTTGGCGAGGACCGGGCTGAAGGCGACCGCGCCGAAGCGTCGACGGGCGTTCAGAAGTGCGGTGGTGAGCGTGGTGAGGCCGATGAAGAGCAACTGTGGGGTGAACAATCGCAGCCACGTCGTGGCCAGGGCACGTTCGCCGGCCACATCGCCACCTTTGGCCCGCAGCAGGAAGAAATCCACGATGAAAGGTGCGCATAGCCAGAACAAGGCGGTCCCGACGACCAGCAGGGCGGAGAGAAAGGTGACGACGGCGGGGACGGCGCCTTCGTCCCGGTCGTCGCCCTTGCGGCTGAGCGCCTCCATAAGTACGGGCAGGAGGGTGGCCGAGAGCACCCCGCCCAAGAGGAGCTCGTAAATTGTATTGGGAACTGTGTTCGCCTGGTTGTAAGCATCGGCCAGGCGGCCCTGGCCCAGGACCCAGCCGACGGCGAGCACCCGCCCGAACCCGCTCAGCCGGGAAACCGTCGTCCCTGCGGCCATGACGACGGCGTTGCGAGTAGACGAAGCATGTGGACGGGTAGGCAGAGCGTCGGGCGTCCCGCCGGCCCACCCGGGCAGGACGGTCAGCCAGGGAGCGGCCCGCACGGCGGCCCAACGCTTGGGTTCGCCCCCGCTCACAGAGAGCTCGGAGCCAGCGGGTGGCCCGCGTCGCCGGTGGCGCGCCTCACCGGGAGGCTCGGGCGTTTACCTGGCCCGTCTCGACAGCGTCGGCTTGAGGGCCCCCCTCAGGGCCCTCGTCGTCGGCGGGACGTGGGACCAGCTGACGCGCCCGCCGGCCGTGCCGGGCGTTGCGGGCCCACCAAACGGCTAGGAAGAGCGCCGCGCTGACCATGAGGACCAGGCCGACGTCGGAGATGGCCGTCGAGCGGACGGTATCGGTGCTGGAGGCGATCTCCTCTGAGCCCGAAGGCGTGGCCAGCTGCAACGCCAAGGGAAAGGCGCCGCTCGTGCGCACCACCACCGGCACCTGGAGGACCGTGGGGTGGAGCGGGCTCAAGGTGAGCTGGCAGTTCTCTGAGCCGGGGCTGACCGAGCGGCACGAACCGACACCGGCGAACCTGACGTCCACGAAGCTCAGCTGCTCGCTCGTAAGGGTGAGTAGCACCCTCACCGGCGAGCCCGCGCTCGACAGCAGTGTCAGAGGAAGGCGCCCTTGGCGTGAGGTAAGCGTTATGGAGCTGGAGGGCGGTAGCCGCACTTTGGATAGGTCGGACTCCGAGGCACGCAGGACGGCACCGATCAGGGCCGCCCGCTGGAGGACCGAGAAGACAGCCGACAAGCTGACGTCCAGCTCCTGGTCCAGCGACCCGACGGCAGGGTAAGTGGCGCCGTACAGTTCCGCGTCGGCCGAGACCGTAGCCCGCGCCGTCGCCAGCAGATCGGTCCCCCCCAATGCGGCAACGCTTTGGCCCTCTAGCTGGCGTACCAAAAGGCGCCCGTTAGCCTGAGTGGCCACTGAGAGGTCTCGGAACATCTGGGACAGAGTTACGGCGTTCAGCAGGGGGTTACCGTGCAGTCCGGCGAGTACGACGGACAAAAAGCCGGGGACGAGCACGGCGCCTGGCGGAGGGGCGACGACGATGCCGCGAACGTGGCCGGGCGCCTCGAGGTCGACCATGGCCAGCTCGGCCAGGACCTGGTTGGCCACTAGCGCCGTTTGCCCGGGCACCGACGCCTGGACCGAGCGCGCCGCCAGCTCGCTGTCGACGCCCATCACCCGGAGCGTGTTGCTCTGTGCCGCCAGTTCCGTGGGCAGGGAAAATGTCAGGTCGACGGTCGACGGCGGGAGGGCCGACAGGTCTCCTTCGGGCACGGCGACCTGCCTGGCGCCCAGCGCGGCTAGTGCAGCCATGGTGGCAGCGTTGACCCCGCCCGAAAACGCCCACGTGCTCAGGGACGGTGTTTGCCCCAGCGTCCGGCCCAGGCTCAAAATGCCTGACGAGAGCTCCTCTCGCAGGTCTGCGGTCAGACCGGCACTGACCAGGGCGCCAAGGTCGATGGGCAACTGTGTGGTCGGGAGCAGTTCGTCACCTGCGGCCAATGCGTCGCGCAGTTTGCCTACCGCGCCCTTGCCGGCCGCGCCTCCTTCGGCCAGCGACAGCACTGCGGCGGGCTCGGCGCGGATGGTCACCGGGACGTGCCACAGTTGAAGCTGTGCCGCATCGGCCTCCAGGGTGCTCGCCGACGCCGCCGGTAAAGGCCCAGGCACGCCCGTCTGGCCGATCGGGACCTTGGCCCCCACCGGCACGACCAGCACGGTGTCAAGGCGCCGCAGCGTACTGGCATCCTTGCCGACGTACACGATGAACGTGGTGAGTGTCGGGCCGGTCCGGACGCCGTTGTCTTCCAGGAACGCTTGGACCGGGTAGACCCCGGTGGTCGTAAAGGACAAACCTCCGCTCGGTGAATTAATTGGAATGTCCACATCGACCCCCCCGGCCGGGTCATCGACCAGGTCGTCCAGCGGGACCGGCGTGTTGCCTGCGCCGGGGCCGTCGTAATAGGGGCCGTACACGTCCCCGTCCACGGCGGCTTGGAACTGAGACCGAGCGAACAACTTCCCATAGACGATGACGGCCAACGACTCATCGGCCTGGTGGCTCGCCGTCACTGCCAGGCGTAACTGGAACTCTCCCGGTCCCGGGCCCACCCAGGCGCTTTGAGATACGAGAGTGAGGTTGTCCCGACCAGTGGAGATGTTGTGCCCCCGGGCCACGGGCGGGGCCGGGGGGGAGGCGGCGCGCCCCGGAGTGGTCGTCGACGGCGCCGGGGCCGGGTCAGCAGCGACGGGGACCGGAGGGAACCCCATCAGCACGGTGCTCCCGAGGAACAGCACGGCCATGAGGCTACGGGCTCGGACCAAGGCGCAGGCCGACGTCAAGGCACGGGCCGGGCTGGGCCACAATGCTCAGCTCACCTCCGACGCGTCCCGGACGTTGAGCCTGGCCGACAGGACAGCCAAACCGTCCGGGTCGTCCCGGAAACCGGCGCCTCGGTAGAGGGCCAGGGCCGGGTCATTGCCGACCTGGGTGTTGACGGCGATCTCTTGGGCGCCCGAAGCTCGGAGCCAATGGAGCCCGTCCAGGAGGAGTGCCTTCCCGATACCCCTTCCCTGAGCGCGTGGCGCCACTGCCAGGCGCTGGACGAACCCTCGGCCGCCCGACGTGCCACAGATGGCGTAGCCGACCACGGCGCGATGGTCGCCGAGCACGACCCGGAGGCGGTGCTGGCGCGTCGCCCTCACCGCCTCTCGGAGCCCGGCACGGTCAAGACGCCAGAACGGAGCGAAAGCGGCCCCATCGACCTTCAACAGACCGTTCCTGCGTCGCGGGCCGGCCCGGCGCCGGCGCGGCACGGCGGGCAGCGGCGAGAGCGCGACCCCTCTGTGCAGGACCAGCAAGTGGAGGTGCTCGTGGACTTCAAAACCGGCTTGCAACAGCCCGGCTTGCTCGCGTGACGACACGGCACTGGTTATGACGCGCTCGAAGCCCTGTTCGGCCAGCACGCTCAGACAGCGCCGAGCGAACTCGGCCGACGCCGGCGTCCCGTCGGGGATGGGGACGAAGAAGGCAACCGAGCCGTCAGCCCGCCAGCGCCCGACCCGGGCGGACTCAGTACCCCAGCGGATGACGTTGCCAAAAGAGGGCATCAGTGGTCGGGGCAAAGGCTTTCAGCAGCTCATCGTGGGCCCTTGAAGCCTAGCCGCCAGATCTAGCTTGGCAGAACTTCGCCGGGATGCGCAGCCGGGCTCAGGCTGAGGCCAAAACGTGCCGATACCCGTTCGTGGTGATCGACTTACCTGCCGTCTTGCGCCATGTTGTAGAACAAGGTGCGTCCGACCTGCACATCAAGGTCGGGTCCGCTCCAAGGGTTCGCGTCAATGGAGACCTGCGGATGACGCCCTTCTCTGTGGTCGGGCCCGAGGAATGTGAAGAGCTCGTCCAGGTCGTCCTCCCGCCCGAACGTCTCGAGGAGTTCAAGTCGACCGGTGAGGCTGACTTCTCGCTCTCGGTCAGCGGCCTGGGCCGTTTTCGTTGCAACGCTTTCCGCCAGAGGGGCACCGCCGGGCTGGTCCTGCGGAGAGTGCTCCCGAGTGCCCTGTCCGCCACAGACCTGGGCCTACCTCCGGTCGTCACCCGTCTGGCCGAGGAGCACCGAGGGCTCGTGCTCGTCACCGGGCCTACGGGCTCAGGCAAGACGACGACGCTGGCCGCCATGATCGACCACATCAACAACAACCGGTCCGCCAACATCATCACCATCGAAGACCCGATCGAGGTGCTCCACCGGGACAAGATGTCGATCATCAGCCAACGGGAGATCGGCACCGACACCAGGGACTGGTCCCAAGCCATGAGGCGAGTCTTGCGCCAGGACCCCGACGTGATCCTGATCGGCGAGATGCGGGACCCCGAAACGATCCAGGCCGCCCTGTCGGCCGGCGAGACGGGCCACCTCGTCCTGTCCACCCTCCATACGACCAACGCGACCGAGACCATCAACCGGATCGTCGATTTTTTCCCTCCCTTCCAACAGCGCCAGGTGCGCATAAGCCTGGCCGCGGTCCTGAGAGGCGTCATCAGCCAGAGGCTCGTAGCCAGGGCCGACGGCGTGGGCCGCGTGGTCGCGGTCGAAGCCATGGTGATGACCGGCCGTATCTCCGACCGCATCCTTGACCCGAACGGCGGCTCGGGCGAGACCATTGAAGACGTGATCGCCGACGGTGAGTACCACGGGATGGTGACGTTCGACCAGAGCCTGTTCAACCTGTTCAAGGCAGGTGAGATCTCGCTACGCGCCGCTTTACAGGCCGCCACCAACCCCCACGACTTCCGGGTGGCGTTGCAGACGGCCGGCCTGCTCCCATCCGTTTAGCGCTCGCATCTCCATGCTTCTATCTAGGCTCTCGGCTGTGGTACCCGAACGGCTTAGGCCGACCCTGGACACAGCCAACGGGCTAGCGCGGCTTTTCGAGGCCGCCGGGGCCCGGCTTTACCTGGTCGGCGGGGTGGTACGAGACCTCCTGGCCGACCGCCTGAGCGGCGGCGGCGACCTCGATTTCACCACCGACGCCATGCCGTCTCTTACAGAGCAGATCCTGGCCGGATGGGGAGACAGCGTCTGGGCCCAGGGCAAGCGCTTCGGGACGATAGGTGCCGCCAAAGGCGCCACGAGGGTCGAGGTGACGACCCACCGTGCCGAGCAGTACGGGGCCTCGTCTCGCAAACCGGAGGTAATCTTTTCGACCGCCCTGGAGTCCGACCTGGCGCGACGCGACTTCACCGTCAATGCCATGGCCCTTTCCTTGCCCGACCTGCAGCTGGTCGACCCGTTCAATGGTGTGAGCGACCTGGCCGACAAGAGGTTGAGGACACCCCTATCGCCCGAGGTGTCCTTCACCGACGACCCTTTACGAATGCTTCGAGCGGCGCGTTTCATCGCCGGGTACACCTTGCGGCCCAGCCCGGAACTAGTCGAGGCCGTCACTGCTCTGCGCGGACGCCTGGACATAGTCTCAGATGAGCGCGTGCGCGACGAGCTTGACAAGCTCATGGTGGTGACCGACCCGTCCGAGGGCTTGTGGTTCCTGGTGAAGACGGGCCTGGCCGACGAGTTCCTCCCCGAGCTCATGGCCCTGGCCCTCGAGCAGGACCCCATCCACCGCCACAAGGACGTCCTCGCCCATACCGTAGCGGTCGTACAGAGGGCACGTCCCGATAGGACGGTGAGGCTGGCGGCCCTCTTCCACGACATCGGCAAGCCCAAAACTCGTTCCTTCGGCCCAGGTGGCACCGTGACCTTCCACCATCACGAGGTCGTGGGCGCGAGGATGACCCGTGACCGTATGCGCGCCCTGCGCTACCCGGTGGACGACATCGACAAGGTCAGCCACCTGGTGGAGCTGCACCTCCGGTTCCATACCTATGGCATGGGCTGGACAGACAGCGCTGTGCGCCGTTACGTCCGCGATGCCGGCGATCTCCTGGAAGATCTCAACGAGCTGACGCGCGCCGATTGCACCACGCGCAACGTGGCACGTGCCAAAGCGCTGGGCCAGCGCATGGACGAACTCGAGGCCCGCATCGCCGAGCTGCGCGGAAAGGAGGAGCTGGCGGCCATTCGCCCTGACCTCGACGGGCGGGAGATCATGGCCCACCTGGGCCTGCGGCCCGGGCCCCTGGTCGGCCAGGCCCTCGCCTTCCTCCTCGAGGCACGCCTGGAAGAAGGCCCCCATTCGCACGACGAGGCCTTGCACCTCCTCGACCAATGGTGGGCAGCCCAGCCCGGTGCCGTGGAGAACGACTGAAGCTGTCCCGGCCCGTGAGGTACCCCGACCCCGGGTGGCCAGGTGGGAGAGCCGCTCCCCCAGTACAGCGCGACGCCGTTCGATCGTCCAAGATCCGGCAACGTCGGGAGATGGCTCGCCGACCAGGTACCCTGTGGCCTGTGGTAGCAGTATGGCGATGACGTACTTGCCAAAGGCGGCCGTCAAGGGCTCTTCGTCGTTGCGTGTCCTTGGCAACGTGGACTACCGGTTGGCTCGCAACGTGGTGGTGAGCGAGTACCGCAAGGGTCACTTGTCCCGCCTGGACATATGCGATGCCCACCCCGAACTGCTGCGGGCCGCGCTCGATGCCGGGGAGGACTCCCAGGAGGACTGCCCCATCTGCGAGGACGTCAAACTACGGCTGGTGTCCTACGTCTTCGGGCACCGGCTACCCCCCTCCGGTCGGTGCGTCGCCTCCAAAAAAGAGCTTGCCAAATTGGCTAACCCCGGCCGGGACCTGGCCTGTTACGTGATCGAGGTGTGCGTCTCCTGCTCCTGGAACCACCTGGCGCAAGCTTTCTCGCTCACTAGCAAGGGTTCGAACTAAAAGCTCCAACGGGACGGCCGCGGGCATGCCGCGCCGTCCGAGGGTAGGATGCGCCTGCGGCCGGTAGCCCCGAGAGGCACTGGACCGCCGGAGGTTGAGATGATGACAGTACAAAGGGCCTCCCTATTAGGTGCGCCCGGGATCCGGGCCCGTAAGGGTCAGGGCCAACCGCTCGTAATGGTCACCGCTTACGACGCTCCGACGGCGAGGGCGGCAGCGGCCGGCGGCGTCGACGTGATCCTGGTGGGCGACTCCCTCGGCATGGTGGTGCTGGGCTTCGAGGACACGTTGCACGTCACGATCGAGGACATGGTGCGCCACACCGGAGCCGTAGCCCGTTCACAGCCCCCCCAGCTAGTAGTCGCGGACCTTCCCTGGGCGAGCTACCACTCCGGGCCCAGAGAAGCGGTCAACAACGCCGTCCGCCTGGTGCGCGCTGGGGCTGGGGCCGTCAAGCTGGAAGGCGGGACCAAGCGTTTGAAGGTCATACGGGCGGTACTTGACGCAGAGATCCCGGTCATGGGCCACATAGGCCTGACCCCTCAGTCCTTCCATGCCATGGGAGGCCACCGAGTACAGGGCCGCTCCCCCGCTGAAGCAAAGCTCCTGGTCGAGGACGCCATAGCCATAAGCGACGCGGGTTGCTTCGCGCTCGTCATCGAAGGCGTGCCTGATGCCCTGGCGGCTGAGGTCACCCGTGCGGTACCTGTGCCCACCTTCGGCATTGGCGCCGGCAGATCCTGCGACGGACAAGTCCTCGTGTTCCACGACATCGTCGGGCTGGGCGGTCCCCGAGCGCCTCGTTTCGTACGTCGCTACGCCCAGCTTGAGACCCTGGCCTCCGAAGCCGTGACGACGTGGGCGTCCGACGTGCGGGCAGGGCGTTTCCCGGCTGCCGGCGAAAGCTACGCCCACTGACCTAACGGTCACCGCCTTCATAACGGTCACCGCCTTGTGGCAGCCTTCCTGCTGATGGACGATCGCAGGCGTCAGCTACCATGGCTAGGCACAATCAGTAAGGCCCTGCTCCGGAACGACCGGAGCCCAGGATGGCGGCGAGCCGCCGGACTGGCCCACAGGGAAAGGTAGGTGAGCCGCTTATGCGGCCCTATGAAGTCATGGTCATCTTCGACGCCAGCCTGGAAGAGGATGCCGTCCGGGCCCTCGTCGACCGCTTCACCAAGCAGCTGACTGCTGCGGGCGCGAAGTCGGTCAAAGCAGACACCTGGGGCAAGCGCCGATTGGCGTACCCGGTCCGGCACCGTAGCGAGGGGTACTACGTGGTCCTGGAAGCCAACGCCGAGCCTGCGGCGTTATCCGGCCTCGACCGCCAGCTCAGCCTCGCCGACGAGGTACTCAGGCACAAGGTACTGAGGCTCCCCGAACCTGCCGCGGGCCGATCTCGGCCGGCGGCGTCCCCAGAGACGACCACCGCAGTGGGCGCCAACACGAAAGAAGTATGAGGATGGCACAAGACAACACAGTTAGCATCGTCGGCAACCTCACCCGGGAGCCGGAATTGCGTTTCACCCCCAGCGGCCAGGCGACGGCGACTTTCGGTATCGCGGTCAACCGGAGCTGGACAGACCGCCAGAGCCAGGAGAGACGGGAGTCGACCTCCTTCTTCGACGTGGTCTGCTGGGGCAACCTGGCCGAAAACGCGGCCACCTCGTTGAGCCGGGGCTCTCGCGTCGTGGTGACCGGTCGTCTCGACCAGCGGTCCTGGGAGACCCAGGACGGCGAGAAGCGCTCGAAGGTCGAGATCACCGCCGACGAGATCGCGCCCAGTCTGCGCTGGGCGACGGTCCAGGTCACCAAAAACGAGCGGCGTAGCCCCGAGAGCCCCAACGGCGACTCGCACGCCATGCCCGAACAGGCTTACCAGCGGCCCGCAGCTGACCCCGCGCCCGTGAGCTACGGCTCGGGCCATGAGGACGAGGAGCCCTTCTAGGCGATGGCACGCACAAACGACAGGGACCGTAACCCAAAACGTGCACCGAAGGAGACGCGCCCTCGCGGCAAACGAAAAGTGTGCGTCTTTTGTAAGGAGCATGCCGAGTGGGTGGACTACAAGGACGTCGGGCTTCTCCGACGCTTTATGAGCGAGCGTGGCAAGATCCGTTCCCGGCGAGTAACAGGCAATTGCACGCAGCACCAGCGCGACGTCCAGGTGGCTATCAAGACCGCACGAGAGCTGGCCTTATTGCCTTACGTACAGCGGACGGCGAGCGAGCGAGGGCCAGGACGGCCGCGGACGGCCCCGGGCCGGGAGGAGAGCGCGGGGCTGGAAGGGGTTCTGGAACCTCCCGAGGCTCTGAGCTACGACACAGAGGCCGAGATCGAACCTGAGCTGGCGGAGATCGAGCCATGATGCGCGTCGTGCTCCGTTCTGACGTGCCCAACCTCGGCAAGAGGGGGGACATGTGCGACGTGGCCGACGGCTACGCACGTAACTTCCTGTTCCCCAAAGGCCGAGCGATCCCAGCCAGCTCCGGGATAGCCGACCAGGCGGCGAAGATGCGCCGGGCCCGTGAGACCAAGAATGCTCATGACCGCCAGATCGCCGAGACCGTGGCCCGTAGTTTGGTCCAGCAGGTGATCCACATCCCGATGCGGGCCGGACCAGAAGGCAAGCTCTTCGGCTCCGTGACGACCGCCAACATTGCTGATGCCATCGCGGAACAAGCGGGCTTGGAAATCGACCGCTACCGCCTCCAGCTCCCCGAGCCGATCAAGACACTCGGCACGCACGAGGTACCGGTGCGGCTACACCCCGAGGTCGAGTTCCCAGTGACGGTGGAAGTCGTCAGGGCCTGAGAACCGACAAGAGCACAGACGCAGGGCCAGGTGACCGTCGCGGTCACCTGGCCCTGCTGTCGTTCTTCCCAAAGGCTCCTTCAAACTCTCGCCATATTGGCAAAACGGGTGAAGTGGTCCAAGAAGGCAAGCTGGCTCATACCTGTCGGACCGTTGCGGTGCTTGGCGATGATTACCTCAGCAGATCCTTTATCGGCGGAGTCTTTGTTGTAGACCTCATCACGGTAGATGAACAAGACCACGTCGGCGTCTTGTTCCAGGCTGCCTGACTCCCTGAGATCCGCCAGGACCGGGCGCTTGTCGCCCCGGGCTTCCAGGTTACGGGAGAGCTGGGAAAGCGCCACCACAGGAATACTCAGCTCGCGGGCCAGAATTTTGAGGCCACGGCTGATCTCTGATACCTCCACCTGGCGGCTTTCACTGGGCCCGTGGCTCGACATGAGCTGTAAATAGTCGATGACTATAAGGCCCAGCCCTTCTCGGCTCTTCAAGCGGCGAGCCTTGGCTCTTATCTCCATCACCGTCAGGTTCGGGTTGTCGTCGATGAACAGCGGGGCTTCTCCCAGCTTGCCGATGGCGTTGACTACCTTGGGCCAGTCCGACTCGTGCAACTTCCCGTTCCTCATGCGCGAGGAGTCCACCCGTGCTTCAGAGCACAGCAGCCTCTGGGTGAGCTCGAGATGGCTCATTTCCAAAGAAAAGAACAAAACAGGCAGTCTTTTCTCGATGGCGGCATATGCAGCCGCCCCCAGAGCGAAAGATGTCTTGCCCATCGACGGCCGGGCCCCGACTATGATCAAGGCGCTGGGCTGCAGACCGGACAGGCGTTCGTCCAGGTCGGTATAGCCCGTAGGCACTCCGGTGATGGCGTCCCCCCGGTTGTACAGGGCCTCGAGATGGTCGAGGCTCGCAGCCAGCAGTTCCCGCAGTGGCTTGAGCGAGTCGGTAACCCGTCGTTCGACGATGTCGAACACCATCGCTTCGGCCCGGTCCAGGGTGCTAACGACGTCCTCGGGGAGCGAGTAGCCCATCTCCGCTATTTCCCCGGCGACACCGATCAGCCGCCGCAGCAGGGCGTGCTCTTCGACGATACGGGCATAGCGGGCGGCATTCGCAATGGCCGGCGTATTGGCCTGAAGCGCTACTAGGTTGCCTACGCCCCCCGAGCCCTCTAGGAGGTCGGCCCGCTTCAGCTCATCGGCGACAGTCACGGGGTCGGCCGGCTCGCCCTGGGCATACAACGAACAGACCGCTTCGAAAATGTGGCCGTGCGATGGTCGGTAGAAATCTGCCGCCTTACAACATTCGACAGCCGCAGCTATGGCATCACGCGAAAGCAGCATCGCCCCCAGCAGGGACTCCTCTGCCTGGAGGTCATGGGGCGGCACCCGGTCGGCCCGTGCCCGACCAGTCTGGGCGCGCTCTCGGATGTCAGCGATCGATTGGGCCACGACTGTCTAGCCTCCCAGCTCCAGCCTGTGCTTCACTAGGGGCAAAGGTGTTGATTTCCCGTGGATTATGGCAACCGCCCTGGGGAACAGCTGTCAGAACACGTGTCACGGCCTTCCATGCTACCGAACTTATGTTCGATAGATGGCCATCTTGCCCTCACCTGCTGAGGTGCTAGCGTCGACTCCCTACAACCCGCTTCGGTGGGTGTGGACGGTTCAGACAGTAAGCAACTCTAAGAGGTCGGCCCCTTCCCCCCGGCCCCGGGGAAAAACCGCTGGTAACAGCGGCATTGAATCCAATCTCCACAAGTTTGTCAACAGGATTGCGGGCAATTATGATACTACCCGGCCGTGACGGGACGATGACCGACACCGCAGAACAGCTCTGGTCCACGTGCTCGGCCCACCTGCGTCGCCAGGTGCCGGAGCCGACCTTCAACGCATGGATCGCCCCGCTGGCGCTGGTAGACGCACGCCCCCCCAAGTTCGTGGTGTCCGCGCCCAACTCTGTAGTCCTCGAGCTTGTGATGACACGTTTTTACACGTTGATACAGGAGGTGCTAGCCGAGGTCACTGGTACCGCCTCGCCGGATGTGGAACTGGTGGTCCAGGCTCCCGTGGTGAGCGACGAGCAGGTCGACGAGGAAGACGCTTTGGCAGTCGCTGCCGAGCCCCACCCCGGCCACTCTGTGACCACGAACGGCACTGTGAGGACTACAGCACCGGGGACAACGATGGCCGGTGCTCTGCCCCGCAACGACCGCCGCCCGCAGATAGCCCTCAACCCGCGTTACACCTTCGAGGCGTTCGTCATCGGCGCGTCCAACCGTTTCGCTCATGCGGCCGCCCAACGCGTTGCAGAAGAGCCCGCCAAAGCCTACAACCCTCTGTTCATCTACGGGGCCTCGGGGCTGGGCAAGACCCACATGCTCCACGCCATCGGGCATTACGTCTACCAGAACTTCA
Source organism: Acidimicrobiaceae bacterium (assembly GCA_003166025.1). Classification (GTDB taxonomy): domain Bacteria; phylum Actinomycetota; class Acidimicrobiia; order Acidimicrobiales; family Palsa-688; genus Fen-671. The sequence goes on from PMWT01000173.1 coordinate 43,632, forward strand.
CCAACCTGACCGTCTGTTACGTGTCGACGGAAACTTTCCTCAACGAGTTCATCGACTCAATCCGTACCCGTGGACAAACTGCCTTCAAGCGTCGGTACCGTGCTTACGACATCTTGTTGGTGGACGATATCCAGCTGTTGGAAGGCAAAAAGGAGACTCAGGAGGAGTTTTTCTACACCTTCAACTCTTTTTACGAGACTGATAAACAGATAGTCATATCGTCGGACCGCCATCCGCGAGCCATCGCTACGCTGGAGGACCGGTTACGGAGCCGTTTCGAGTCAGGACTAATAACCGATGTCCAGCCGCCGGAACTCGAGACCCGTCTGGCCATCCTTCGCAAAAAAGCCGAAGGCGAAAGAGCGATGGTGCCCGAGGACGTCCTCGAGCTCATTGCCATCCATGTCAAAGACAACATAAGGGAACTTGAAGGGGCGCTGATCCGCCTTTCCGCCTTCGCCAGCATTCACCAAGTGCCCGTGACTGTCCAACTAGCTTCTGAGGTCCTCTCTGATGTCATTGCGGCCAGTGCCCCGCGCCAAGTGACAGCACGGCGGATCCTCGAGGCTACGGCGAAAGCCTTCGACCTCACTATTGAAGAAATGTGCGGCCCAAGTCGACGCCGGCCTCTGGTGGCGGCCCGGCAAACAGCTATGTACCTGTTCCGGGAGCTCACCGATTATAGCTACCCGGCCATCGCCCGTGAGTTCGGCGACCGGGACCACACGACAGTGATGCACGCACAGAAGAAGGTGGCGCGGCTCATGGGCGAGAAGCGACAGGTGTACGAGCAAGTGACCGACCTGATCCACAAGATCAAGGCCAGCGACTGACTGCGCCGGGCTCACATGAAGATCTTGTGCCGGGCCGTTGTAATTCGGGGGACGACGGGCCAGGTGTCCACAAGCGCGGCTCTTCGGCCGCCGGGCCACCAATCGGCCGTCCACATGGCCCTCTTGTCCGACATCCGCCGCAAGCAGCCCGGACGTCGGTTACTTCACAATCCACAGCACTACAGCTACAGCCTTTAACTTTTTAACTCTTTTTAGTAGAGGAGCGGGTACCAAGTGAAGTTGCGATGTGAGCGTGACAACCTCCTCGATGCCCTGGCCACGGCCGGCCGGGCCGGGTCGGGCCGATCCGGGGGGCCGGGCGTCCTGCCGGGCACCCGGTTGAGCTTGACGGGAGACCGGCTGGAGGTGACTGGGACCGACCAGGACCTCACCATCTCGACGGAGGTGGCGGTGGCCGGACAGGCCGACGGCGTGGTCGTAGCCCCAGGCCGGCTGTTGACCGACATCGTCCGGGCACTCGAGCCGGGTGCCGTTATCGTCCAAGGTGACGAGGAGGAGCTCCAGGTGTCGGCTGGTCGGTCCCAGTTCATGCTGCGGCCTTACCGTTTGGGGGACTTCCCCCACCCGCCGTCGTCAGGCGGGGAGACCGTGTCACTCTCGACTGCGGGCCTGGCTGAAGCGCTCCGCCAGGTCGTGAGGGCGGCTTCGTCGGAGGACACCCGTCCAGTGCTCACCGGCGTGCTCATGGCCGCCGAAGCCGAAGGGATCAGGTTGGTAGCCACGGACTCCTACCGCCTGGCCGTGAAGGACCTCCCGGGTGCCAAAGGGGTCTTGTCCGAGGGCCAGAAGGTCCTTGTGCCATCTCGTGCCCTGAGCGAACTACAAAGGCTCCTGGGTAGCGGTGCCGAGGCTGTAGAGATGCACTTGGGCACACACGATGCCAAGTTTGCCGTCGGCCAAGTGAAGCTGACAACGAGGCTTATCGAAGGTGAGTTCCCTCCCTATCGCCAGCTCATACCGTTCAACTATCCAAACCGACTGGTCATCGGTCGGGAGGCGTTCATTGATGCCATCCGCCGCGTCCGCTTGGTGGCGCGCGACGCTACGACGCCGGCCCGGATCTCCCTGCGCTCAGCGACCGTGCAGCTCAGCGTCATAACCAACGATTGGGGCCAAGCCGTCGAGGAAGTCGACGCCAAGTACGAGGGCACCGAGATGACGATCGCCTTCAACCCGCAGTACCTGGCAGAAGGGGTGGAGGCCATCGTGGGGGAGGAAGTGGTCCTCGAGACCATCGATGCTCTGAAACCGGCCACTCTCAAACCCACCGACAAGAGCGATTACGTCTACTTGCTCATGCCCGTGCGAGTGGCCTGAACGGGGCCCGTTCCCCATCCACCCTCCCAGCCATCCCCGGCCGTGTTCGTAGAGCAAATAACGCTCGCTGATTTCCGCAATTACATCTCGGCGGAGTTGCAGCCGGCGCGCGAGGGCGTGACGTTGCTGCAGGGAGAAAACGGCGCTGGAAAGACGAACCTACTTGAAGCGGTCGCCTATCTCGCCACTCTTCGTAGTTTCAGGGGTGCACCGGCGGCACTGCTGGTAAGGAGCGCTCAACAACAGGCTGTGCTTCGGGCTCGCGCCGACCGAGCCGGCCGCAGCCTCTTGGTAGAAGCAGAGCTCAACCTGGTCGGCCGGGACAGGTTCCGGCTCAACCGCCAGCCCTTGCGCCGCAACGACGACGTCTTGGGGTCCGTCCTCGTCACCGTCTTTTCTCCTGACGACATCGAAGTGGTCAAAGGCGGCCCTCAGCTGAGGCGGGACTACCTCGATGACTTGCTTGTCTCGCTACACCCAAAACACCACGCAGCGCGTGCCGAGCTCGAACGTGTCCTGAAGCAGCGCAATGCTCTTCTTCGCTCTGCCAATGGCACCTTGAGGCCGAACATGGAGGGCGTGCTCGACGTCTGGGACGCCAAATTGGCCGGTGCCGGAGAAACGGTGGCACGCGAGCGCGAGGCGTTGGTCTTAAGTATCCGGCCAGAGGTTGACCGAGCGTACTCCCGGCTAAGCACCGGGGCAGCGGGGGCAGCCGGGACCGTCGACCTTTCCTACGAGCGCAGCTGGGACGGCGACCTCCTGGATGCGTTGCACGCCAGCCGAGCTGAGGACGTGAGGCGGGCGGTCACCTCCGTAGGTCCCCAGCGCGACGACCTGGTGATCTGGGTGCACGGTCTGGCGGCACGTACCCAGGCTTCACAGGGCGAGCAGAGGAGCGTTGCCCTGGCGCTCAGGCTCGGCGGGCACGCCCTGGTCACGGATCGCCAAGGCACGAGCCCGGTCCTCCTGCTTGACGACGTGTTCTCGGAACTGGACCCGGGCCGCTGCGTTGCCTTGGCGTCCTGCCTGCCGGATGGCCAGACCCTCCTGACCGCCGCCGGCCCGGTCCCGGACGTACTGCCGGTCGTCGAGCGGGTACAAGTCTGCGCCGGTACCGTACACCTCAGCCCGGCGCTGAGCGATGGTGGGCCGATCGAGCGGGGGACGGCTTGAGGCGAGGGACGAGGCGACGGGTGAGCGGCCTGAGCGACCCGTGAACGGCGTAGGGTTGGCAACGGTGGAAAGTGAGGGTAGGGGCCGGCGGCAACCCACCCAGGGCCGCCGCGCTCGGAGCGCGGGCGAGCCCAAAAAGGTCAGTGCCTCGCTGGCCAGCGCTGCCTCCATCATGGGTGCCGATGGTGCCTTGGAGCTGGCGGAGCTGGCACGCCGATGGGCCGCCCTGGTGGGGGACGACGTAGCCGCCCACTCGTGGCCGGTGTCTTTGAAGAACGGGGCCCTTGCCCTGGGTACCGACCACCATGCCTGGGCCAGCGAGCTGCGGCTGCTTTCCGGGGACCTTGTCGCCCGCCTGCGGGCCGCCGACATTGACATCGCTTCTCTGACGGTCCAGGTCAGCCCGTGGGAAGGTCGGGGCTGGTAGACTGGTTACCTGGTTGTTGGCGCGGGTGACCCGCCTGCAACACTCGGGTCAAAGACCTGCAACCACCTTGCGACGCACCCACGCGACGTCGTGTTCCGACCGTACACCACCAGGAGAACCGAAGGCCGATAATGACCAAGGTTGAAGAGGAGCTGAACACCTTGGACGACGGGTACTCCGCCAAGGACATGGCCGTGCTCGAGGGTCTCGAGCCTGTCCGCAAACGTCCGGGCATGTATATCGGCTCGACGGGCCCCACCGGATTGCACCACCTGGTGTGGGAGGTCGTGGACAACTCAGTCGATGAGGCCATGGCCGGGTACTGCACCCAGATCGATGTGGCACTGCTGGCGGACGGCGGTTGCCGCGTCACTGATAACGGACGCGGCATACCCATCGACGTGAACGCGCAGTACAACCTGTCAGGCGTCGAGATAGCGCTCACCAAGCTCCATGGCGGGGGCAAGTTCGGCGGCACCGGCTACAAGGTCTCAGGCGGTCTGCACGGGGTCGGCGTGTCGGTCGTCAATGCCCTGTCGCAGCGCCTCATCGTCGAGGTCGACCGCGACGGCCAGCACCACCGGATGGAGTTCGCCAACGGGGGCACGCCCGTCGGGAAACTGGAGGTGGTAGGCCCATCTCCCCTCAACCACAACGGGACGACCGTCACTTTCTGGCCGGACTCGACCATTTTCGAAGAGGTGACCTTTAGGGGCCAGACTGTGGTCGAGCGCCTCCAGATGTACGCGTTCCTGAACGCCGGTCTCGAGATCAATTTCCGGGACGAACGCGAGGGTGGCATGGCCCCCATTTCCTATTGCTACAAGGGCGGGATAATCGACTTCGTCAAGTACCTCAACTCGACCAAGGACCCACTTTTCAAGCGGGTGGCTTATTTCAAGGTCGGTGAGAACGATGGTGAGGTCGAAGTCGCCCTACAGTGGAACACGGGCTACAACGAAGGCTTGCACGGCTTTGCCAACGGGATAGCCACCATCGAGGGTGGTACCCATGTCGAGGGCCTGAAGAAGGGCCTCACCAACGTCATCAACAAGTACGCCCGCGCACGCGGCCTGCTCAAGGAGAAGGAAGAGAACCTCCTCGGCGAGGACATCCGGGAAGGGATGTGCGCCATTGTTTCGGTCAAGTTGCGTGACCCGCAGTTCGAAGGCCAGACCAAGGCCAAGCTCGGCAACACCTCGATCCGCTCTTTGGTGGAGCGGGCCACCAACGAGAAACTTGCCGAGTGGCTCGAGGAAAACCCGCCCGAGGCCCGCCTCATCGTGGCTAAGGCCATCCAGGCGTCCCGGGCGAGAGTGGCGGCGCGCGACGCGCGCGAAGCGACGCGCCGCAAGTCGCCTCTGGAGGGCGCCGGCATGCCCGGCAAGCTCACCGACTGCCGTACACGGGACCCGGGCGCGGCCGAGCTGTTCATTGTTGAAGGAGACTCGGCTGGCGGGTCGGCGGTACGGGCCCGTAACCCGGAGAACCAGGCCATCCTGCCGATACGAGGAAAAATTCTCAACGTCGAGCGCGCCCGGGTCGACAAGATGCTGAAGAACAACGAGATCCAGTCTCTGGTGGCGGCCATCGGGGCCGGTGTGGGCGAAGACTTCGACGTTTCGAAGATCAGGTACCACAAAGTGGTCATCCTGGCTGACGCCGACGTCGACGGCAGCCATATCCGCACGCTTCTCCTGACGTTCTTCTTCCGGCAGATGACACCGCTGGTCGAAGAGGGGCACGTGTACTGCGCGCAACCGCCCCTGTTCTCGACCACTGTCGGCAAGGAGAAGGTTTACCTGAAGGACGAGGGGGCGCGCCAACGGTTCCTGACTGAGCGGCCCAACCACAAGGCTGAGTTCAACCGCCTGAAGGGCCTGGGTGAAATGGACTGGCACGAGCTCGGGGGCACCACCATGGACGCCGCGCACAGGACTCTCCTGCAGGTCGAGATCGAGCAGGCCGCTATCGCTGACGACCGGTGCAGCGTCCTGATGGGCGACGACGTCGAACAGCGTAAGAAGTTCATCGCCGACAACGCCGGCGACGTGCGGTTCCTGGACATCTGATGACGGACATCCCTCTACCGGGAGCCGGCGGCACTGATGGGAGTGACGGCGACGGAGGTGACGGCACCGTAACGGGTGTCGAGCCAGTCGAGATCAATGTGGAGATGGAGCGCTCCTTCTTGGAGTACGCCATGTCCGTAATAGTGTCACGGGCGCTGCCTGACGCCCGTGACGGCCTGAAACCGGTGCACCGCCGGATCCTGTACACGATGCACGTGCAGAACTACCGGGGCGACCGGCCGCACGTGAAGTGCGCCAAGGTCGTGGGCGAGACCATGGCCCGGTTCCATCCTCACGGGGACATGGCCATCTACGACGCACTTGTGCGGATGGCCCAGCCCTTCAGCCTGCGCGAACCCCTAATAGATTTTCACGGCAACTACGGATCTCCCGATTTCCCAGCTGCTGCGGCCCGTTACACGGAGTGCCGGTTAGCGCCGCTGGCTATGCAGATGCTCGAAAGCATCGACGAAGAGACCGTCGACATGGGGCGCAACTATCTCAACGAGGAAGACGAGCCCACCGTCCTTCCCGCCCGCTTCCCCAACCTTCTGGTCAATGGGAGCCAGGGCATCGCCGTCGGTATGGCGACCAACATCCCGCCCCACAACCTGGGCGAAGTTATCGACGCCACGATCTATCTCATCGACAACCCTGAAGCCAGCACCGAGGACCTGATGAGGTTTGTCAAGGGCCCGGATTTCCCTACCGGCGCACTGATCTTGGGCCGACAAGGAATAATCGACGCTTATCGCACCGGGCGCGGTTCGGTCCGGATGCGGGCCCGAGCGACCATCGAGGAGACCCGCGGTGGTGAGCAGATCGTTGTGACCGAGCTGCCCTACCAGTCGAGCTCACGCGCTATCCAGGAACGCATCGCCGAACTGGTCAACAGCCGGGAACTGGAGGGCATCCGGGACATCCAGGACTTGTCGGCGGGCAACGACACGAAGATCGTCATCCCCCTCAAACGGGACGCCAACGCCAACGTTGTACTGAACAACTTGTTCAAGCTGACGCCGCTGCAGACGAGCTTCGGCGTCAACATGGTGGCCCTGGTGCATGGGGTCCCTCGGACGCTCACGCTGAAGTCCGCCCTCGAGGCGTACGTAGCCCACCAGGTCGACGTCGTGCGCCGGCGCAGCGAGTACCGCCTCCGGCGGGCTAGGGCGAGGGCCCACATCGTCGAAGGGCTCATCAAGGCCCTGGACATGATCGACGCCATCATCACCGCGATCCGCGAGTCGGACAGTCGGGCTGAGGCCAGGGACAAGCTGATGACGGCGCCCTTCGAGTTCTCGGACGTGCAGGCGGAGCACATCCTGGACATGCAACTGGCGCGCCTGACCCGGCTGGGCCGGGCCGACCTGGAAGAAGAGATGGCCAAACTTCGCCAGACCATCGGTGAGCTCGAGGCTCTATTGAGCGACCAGGTCCTCATGAACGGCGTGATCAAGTCCGAGCTGGCCGAGATCAAAGAGCGTTTTGCTACGCCCCGCTTGGCGCAGGTCATCATCGACCCGGGCGAAATGGCGCCCGAAGACCTCATTGAGGACGGCGAGCTCGTGATCACCATGAGCCGGGCGGGCTACATAAAGGCGGTCCCGGCCTCGACTTACCGGACCCAGGGCCGGGGGACACGCGGCATGCGGGGCACAAACCTGCGCGAGGCCGACATCGTGGCGAAGGTCATCTATACGACCGCCCACGCCTACCTGCTCTTTTTTTCCAATCTGGGACGGGTCTACCGGTTGCGAGCGTACGAGGTGCCGCTGCAGGAGCGGACCTCTCGGGGCACGGCCATCGTCAACCTGCTCCCCCTCGACCCCGGCGAGCGGATCCAGGCCCTCATCGACACACGCGAGTTCCACTCGGACAGGTACCTTGTCTTTGTCACCAAGCAGGGGCAGGTCAAAAAGACGGCCTTTGCCGAGTACGACCGCAGCCGACGCGACGGTCTTATAGCGCTCAACCTGCGTGAGGGCGATGAGCTGGTGTCGGTGATCGTTACGACCGGGCAGGACGACATATTCATGGTTAGCCGAGCAGGGATGACGATCCGGTTCTCAGAGACCGACGTCCGGGCTATGGGCCGCGACGCCGCCGGTGTCAGGGGCATGGCCATGCGTGCCGGCGACGAGGTGGTGGCCGCCGATATCGCCCGCGACGAGACCAGTATCCTTATGGTGACGAGCGCCGGTTATGGCAAACGCACCCAACTTCACCATTTCAACCGCCAAGGGCGGGGTGGCCTGGGCGTTCGCGGGATCAAGCTGACGACCAAGAGAGGCGGCGTGGTGTCGGCCTTCACCGTCGGGCTTGACGACGAGATCCTCGTGATCTCCTCGTCTGGGGTTGTCGTCCGCCTGGCCGCCCGCGAGATATCGAGCCAGGGCCGGGACGCTACCGGTGTCAGGGTGGTGAGCGTCGACCCGGGCCAGGAGGTTGCTTCCGTAGCCCCGGTCCTCGCCGTAGAGGAAGACTGATGGCCGATCCCGCGCCTCGGCAGCCGGGCCGGCCCATCACGGGTAGACAGCCGCCGGTAGGCCCGGGTAGGCCGACCGCGCCCCCGCCGCCCGGCTGGGGACAACCCCAGCCCGCGGGCATGCCCCGTTATGCGGGCGCACCGGGAAGCGGGAGCTACTACCCCCCCGGCCAAACCGGTGCGCCCCCGCCGGGCCGCTCAGGGCGGGGCCGTCCGGGAGAAACGACTCAGGCCGTCGGCCTGCAGCGGCCGCGGCCCCCAGCCGGGCCCATGGCGCCGCCGGGCTCGACGGCCCCGGCTCGGCGCACGCCCTACGGTCCGCCGGTACCGGTAGAGGGCAACGGCAAGCCTCAGAGCGCTCGAGTCCCTGTCAGACGTCAAGTTGTAAGGCGTGTGAGCGTCTGGAGCGTTCTCAAGGTCTCCCTCATCTTCTATCTCCTCGTTCTCGCCGTCCTTGTGATCGCCGGTGTCGCCCTCTGGAACGTCGCCAGCGACTTCGGAGTGATCAACAGCCTGGACAAGCTGGTGCGGTCACTGTTCGCTCTAACCTCGTTTACGCTTCGTCCCCTGACCGCTCTGGCCTGGGGGACGGCTGTGGGTGGCGGGCTCTGCTTCCTCGGCGTCCTGGTCAACGTCGTGGTCGCGCTGCTCTACAACCTGATCAGTGACGTGGTGGGCGGCGTCAGGGTCACCTTGACGGCGGATAAGGACGCATGAGTATCGGGCTGCGCCCCACGTCCCGGCCTGCGGAGCCGTCCTCATGGTGGCGCCCGGCGGCAATGAAGTTGGCCTAGACGGGGCCGCCCGGTACGCTTGTGGCGCCGGTCGGCCAGCCGGTGCTTAGGGGCTATAGCTCAGCCGGTTAGAGCGCAGCACTGATAATGCTGAGGTCCTCAGTTCGATTCTGAGTAGCCCCACTACAACGAAAGCCCACGGTTCAGCGCAGTCGGCCGGGAACAGACGATCGTTCGACCAAACCGGCAGGAGGAGAGATGCAGGTCAGGGCTGATATGGGCGACTCGAGGGTGTCTCTTAGCGACCGGATTTCAGCCGCCGGTGTTGACCGCTGAGGTGAGCCACTGGCTCTGGGCCATCGGGGCCAGGACTACGAGCTCCGATCGTGTTTGCCTCGTGCTGGCGCCCCAGAGGTCTTCGGGGGACGTCGTGGCGCCGGAGCTGCATGATTTGCTCGGAGCACGGACGGTACTTCGCTGAACGACCAGGGAGCAGCCAACGATCAACTTGGGCGACCGGGTCTGATGCCGGTACCCTGCCCGCAGTCATCGAGGGCCTTGTCGAACGTTTCCGGGGTGTCCCAGAGGGCGTTGTCCTGGTCGGCTGACTGTTAGGTGTGTTTCGTGATAGTGATGGTGGCGTCCTCGTCGATATCGACAGAGCATTGGGGGTGGTACTGGTCCACGCACTTGCCGCCTATGTGGCTCTCTAAGGGGATCTGGATGGGGGCCCCCGATTGTGCAAGTTGCGAAATATCAGACGGCGAAACAAAGTCCCAGGATCCACTGAAGAGCTTTGGGATACTTTCCTTCTCCTCGCCGAGCAGCACAGCCAACGCCATTCGATTACTACTGGCGACGGTACATACCCCAGCCGTCCCCGTAATGTTTTGGGCGTAGAAGTCGTCCCCTGTAGCGTCGATTTGGCCGATCTTGATACCGCCCTGGTTGTTTTCTATGACATCGATCTCCGGCGGCGTCCCGTCGGGGACGCTTGGGATAATGTTGTCAGAAGTGCAGTGGACGTGAGCCGCCGGGGCGCCTTTGCAGCCAGGGGAGTTGCCGGTGTAGCTCCAAGTGTGCTCTGACCCCTCAACCGCTACGCCGGACTGTTTGAAGGCAGAATGCCCGCCGCTAATGGCCACGGCCATGCCTTCGTCGTAGGTGGTCTTCCAGGACACATGCCCAGTCTCGTTCTCATTGGTGTTCGTGCCCGTGCATACCCAGGGAGCCTCGTCCAACAAAGTGAAGTCGGCCTTGCCCTCGAACTCGAAACTGAGATCGACCTTGGCCCCCGTCGACGTCGCGCTCGCGGGGCCCACGTCGAGACCGGGCTGTGAGACCGTGGCCGCTAGGAGCGCAACCAACGCGAACCAACGCTGGCTCATGGCGGAGAGGTTACATCAGGGAGGGCCACGAGCCCCTCACCCGCCCGCTTGGGGGCTTGACGCCCGCTCGTGCATCAACGGCCCGGAAAGCCTCGAGCGTAGGATGTCTAGCCCAGGAAGTCACGGACCAGGTCGGCCCACATGTGCGTGCTGAGCCCGACTGAGGCAATGTCGACCCGCTCGTCGTTGCCATGGAACCTCGTGTTGAAGTCGTCCAGCGAGAGCTCGTCGCTGAACAACCCGAACCCGTATGCCACCGACCCCCGGGCCCGGAAGAAACGCGCGTCGGTGCCTCCCGTGGTCGTCCAAGGGACGAGGGACGCTCCTGGTCGATAGGCCCGGCCCACTCTCGTTATCGAGTCGCCCAACGGCGTAGCCAAATGGCTCTCACTGGCCTCGGACTCACGGTAGGGGGACCAGCTGACCGTGGGCCACAGGTCACCCAGTGCTTCCGCCAAACAGTGCTCGACGTCCGTCCTGTTTTGACCGGCCAGGGTGCGGATGTCAACGTCGATGTCTACGGTGTCGGGGATGATGTTGGTCTTCTCCCCTCCGTGCACGACGTTAGGCGACATCGTTAGATGGGTGCAGGCGTGGGCGAAAGCGGCCGTTCTGGCGTCGCTCAGGGCACCACACGTCTCGTCCACGCGGCCCGGGTCGATCAAGCCGGCTCGTGCCTCGACGGGCACATCGAGCAGTTCCACCATCTGCCGCCAGGTGTCGCTCACCCGTGCCGGAGGCTGGTAGGCAGCCAGGCGCCCGATCACCTCGGCGGCCTTGATAAGCGCGTTGTCGCCGCCGAAGGGCATTGACCCATGGCCAGGGGTACCTTTGACCGTCAGTTTGCCCCAGCTCAGGCCTTTCTCACCGGTGGCAATAAGCAGCTTCGGCCCGTCCGGGCCGGGCCGGGACAGCCCGCCTGACTCAGTGACCACGTAACTGGCCCCGACCAGGTCGTAGTGGTGGTCCACCAGCCATTCAGCACCGTACTGGCCGCCGGCCTCCTCATCAGCCACGGCAACGTACACCAAAGTGCCTCGCGGGCGAAAACCCTCGCTGAGCAGGTGGCGGACAGCTACGGCCATGCTTGCGGTCAGATTGAGCATGTCGACCGCCCCCCGGCCCCACATTTCGCCGTCGACCACCTCCCCGCCGAAGGGGTCCCTGCTCCAGGTGCTCGGGTTGACAGGCACTACATCTGTATGCCCGATCAGGCACAGGCTCGGGGCGTCCGGGTCGGTGCCATCCAGCCGCAAGACCAGCGAGCCCCGGTTAGGGAGGGGGGCGAGGAGATCCATGTCGGGACCTCCGGGCACGGACAAGTAGTCCCGGATGTCCTCTGCGCTGCGCGTCTCGTTCCCCGACCCAGGAGTACCGTCGTTCACGCAGCGGTTGCGGACCAGCCTCTGTAAGAGCTCGACCGCTTCGTCCCGAAGACGCTCGTCGAGGGTGATCACGGCTGTCCCCAGGTTTGGTCGCTCAGCTGACAAATCTCTACTGGCACGGGCTCGATGGCCTGGGCGGCAGTGTTCTCCATGTCGTCAGCCTAACTACCGCCAGCGGGCACTGGCAGGGGCCCGAGGTCAGCGAGAACTGCCTCTTGCTATACCGACCGGTGACCACTATGGAACGGGCTCCCAAATGCCGCCGAGCGCGCTGCTCCGAGAGCACGAGCAGGTGGGACGCCTCGGTAGTGGAGCCGACGCAAGCTTCGTAGCCAGCCCTAACGCCCCTCGTTTGGCAAATCTAACGTTAACGTCAAGAAGCGATTACTATGGCGGCCAAGCCAAGGAGGAGGAGCGGCGTAATGACGGGTGCCATGGTTGGTAAGGACAGTCCCCAGACGGGCCAGGGAGTAGACCGCCACTACAAGTGGATCGCCCTGTCCAACACGACGCTGGGCGTGCTGATGGTCACCATCAACCAGTCCATCTTGTTGATCTCGCTGCCCGACATCTTCCGGGGCATCAAGCTCAACCCGCTGACCCCGTCGAACACGTCCTATTTCCTCTGGGTCTTCATGGGCTTCACGCTCGTTACGGCGGTGCTGGTGGTGAGCCTGGGCCGGGTGGGCGACATTTACGGTCGGGTCAAGATGTACAACCTCGGCTTCGCCGTCTTCACGGTGTTCTCGGTGCTCCTGTCGGTGACCTGGCTCACCGGTGCGGCCGGGGCCATATGGATCATCGCCATGAGGGTTTTCCAGGGCGTCGGGGGGGCGTTCCTGTTCGCCAACTCGAGCGCCATCCTCACCGATGCCTTCCCCGTGAACGAGCGGGGCAAGGCCATGGGCATCAACGGCGTGGCCGCCATCAGTGGTTCGTTCCTGGGCCTGGTCCTAGGCGGGGTGCTGGCCCCGCTGCAATGGCACCTGGTCTTCCTCGTCTCTGTGCCCTTCGGGCTGTTCGGCACGGTATGGGCATACCTCAAGCTGAAGGACAACGGGGCCCGCGTCCATTCCAAGATCGACTGGACAGGTAACGCGGCCTTTGCGGTGGGCCTGGTCGCGCTCTTGACCGGGATCGTATACTCCCTCCTGCCTTATGGTGGCCACCCGACGGGGTGGACCAACCCGTGGGTATTGGCCGGCGTCTTCGGCGGTCTGGCCATCCTCGTGGCGTTCGTCGTCATCGAGACGCGCGTCGCCGAACCGATGTTCCGGCTCAACCTGTTCAAGATCCGGGCCTTCACCGCCGGCAACATCTCGGCCCTGCTCGGTGCGCTGGGCCGTGGCGGCCTGCAGCTGATGTTGATCATCTGGTTGCAGGGGATCTGGTTGCCCCAGCACGGTTACAGCTTCAGTCAGACCCCTCTGTGGGCCGGGATATCCATGGTGCCGCTGACCGTCGGTTTCCTTGTCATGGGACCGGTGTCCGGCATCCTGTCCGACCGCCTCGGTGCCCGTGGTCTGGCGACGACCGGCCTGGCCATCAGCGGAGCGACGTTCCTTCTGCTCGAACTGCTGCCTATGAACTTCAGCTACATCTGGTTCGCCCTGCTCATCTTCGCCTTCGCTTTGGGCATGGGCCTTTTCTTCTCGCCCAACCAAGCGTCGGTGATGAACAGCTTGCCCTCCGACCAGCGCGGTGCCGGCGCCGGGATGCTCAACACCTTCCAAAACTCGGCGACCGTGCTGTCGATGGGGCTGTTCTTCACCATCGTGACCCTGGGGCTGGCGGCTAGCCTGCCATCGCACCTTTTCCACGGCTTGACGGCAGCGGGCGTGGCCGCTGGCCCGGCCCGCCAAGTGGCCAACGAGCCGCCCATCGGGAGTCTGTTCTCGGCCTTTCTCGGCTACAACCCGGTACAGCAACTTCTTGGGCCTACCGGCGCTCTCTCGCACATGAGCGCTAGCCAGGTCGCGTACATCACCGGACGTTCCTTCTTCCCCAGGCTCATCGAGGCCTCCTTCGCCCACGGCCTGCACCTGGCGTTCGACTTCGCCGCCGGGGCCACCTTCGTCGCCGTAGCCGCCAGCGCGCTGCGCGGGGGCCGCTACGTCCACCAAACGGCGCCGTTGCGTGAGGAACTGGCCGAAGGGGCGGCCGAGAGCGCCGCCGCCACCGGCGTCAACGAGGGCTCACGCCTGGGGGTCGTGGTCCGGTGAGCACGCCGGCCCGAGAGCTGAAGCAAGAGGAGGAACAGCCGGGGACCAGTCCCCCTAGCGACCTGGTGAGCATCGGCGCGGCGGCTGTGGCTTTGGGCGTCTCCGAGCGGGCGCTGCGTTATTACCAGCAGCTCGGCCTCATCAGCTGCGGTCGTACGCCCGGCGGCACCCGCCGCTATTCCGAGGCAGACCTGGCCCGGGTCGCCCGCATCCGCGAGCTCCAGTCCCTTCTCGGGCTCGAACTGGACGAGATCGCCATCGTCCTGGCGAACGACGACCGCCTGGCCGAGATCCGACAGGCCTACCACGACGAGCGCACCGGAGAAGCCGAACGCCTGGAGTTGGCCCGGGAGTGCCTGGCCCTGCTGGAGCACCTTAGGGTCATCGTCCGGACCAAGCAGGCTGCGATGGGCAAGTTCCTGGCCGACCTGGACCAACGCATAGCCCACACCCAGGACGTGCTGAAGGGGCAGCCCAGGGCAGCTAGTCGTCCTGAACGGTCATCACCTAAACCTTCGGTCGCACCAACCAGGCCACGGCCGCACTGAACGGGCCCGGTGGCACCCAGCGCAGGGCCCGCCCTTCTACCTTCAAGCTGGCGCTGTCCTCGGCGAAGACCCATTCGACTTCCCAGTCTTCGCTGGGCAAATCTACGGCCACGGACGACGTCTCGTCGCCGAAGTTGTGGAGCACAGCGAGGACCGCTCCACCGTCCTCGGTCGGGCGCACCAAACTCTGCCAACCGTTCGGCGAGCGGTAGGCGTCAACACGGGGGCCTGAGCGGTCCCATTCACGGTCGCTGAGCAGCGGGGCCGCTCGGGCGTGGAGCTCGATCGCCCTGCGGGTAAGTTCCCACTGCGCGCTATCGAGGTCGACGACGTCGCCCGAAAGGCAGAGGCGGCCGAGGAAGCCGGTCGCCAGGCGATAGATGAGCTCCCTGGCGTTCATGTCTTTGCGAACGGTCGCCCAGACCAGGGATCTTGACGCAGGAATGAGGCGCAGTACGTTGGCCGAGACTATGGGTAGCTCCGGGCACTCGTGCGCGTCGGTGGCGGAGCCAACATCGCAGTGGGCCATGAGCGCAGGCTCGAGCCGGTGGCCACCCGAGGAGCAGTTCTCGACAACCAGCTCCGGCAGCCGAGCCCGCAGCCGACCCAGGAAGCTGTACATCCCTTCGACCTGGCGTCGTAGGCCCTCGCCCGGGGACTCCGCCCCGTCGCAGCCGATGCCGAGCGTTTCGTTGTAGTCGATCTTCAAGTAGCCCATCCCGCTGTTCTCGAGCACGTCGATCACGCGCTCGGTCAGGTAATCGACGACGAAGGGGTCGTTTAGGTCCCAAAAGCGCCGCTGGCCGGCGGTCACCGGCGACCCGTCCAGCTTGAGGAGGTGCTCTACCCGAGAAAAGGCGTCCGAGTCGCAGCCGCAGGTCTCCAGCTCGAACCACACGCCCGGGACGAGACCGCGCTGGCGGACCGCCGCCGCCGCCGCTTTGAGGCCGAGCGGGAACTTGTCCTTGTCTGCGACCCAATCTCCGTGCTCTAAAAACCAGTTCTTCCCGTACCACCCGGCGTCGATGATGAGGTAGCGCACGCCCGTGCCCTGAAGACGGTCGGCAATGGCCACCACCGAGCCGTGAGTCACCGCGCCCCAGTTCGTACACCATTCGTTGAACATCACCGGGACGTCGGCTTCATTGCGGGGCTTTGCGTGCAAGGTCCGGCGCTGCAGCTCGACAAGGCGTTGTGAACATTCGTCGGCACCGCCGGCGACCACGGTGAGCAGCGCCGCAGGAGTGACAAAGACCTCGCCCGGAGCCAGCGTCTTGCGCCAGTGCCCTAGCTCGAGATCGGCGAGGCCCCCGGAGATGGCGAGAGCGTCGCCACGTCGGCACAGCTCGATCTGCCACGACCCGCTCCACGCAACCTGGGCTGCCCAGGTCACCCCGGCGGCTACGTCCTCGACGGCCACGAAGGGGGCGAACCCGCGCACCGGCATGGTCCCCACCTGCCCGAAGCGTTCGATAGTGGCTACGTTGTCGACCCAGGCTGGTTCAAGGTGCATGTCCTCCAACGTCTCGCTGACAAGCTTTGCTTCTAAGCTCCAGGCGCTGCGGAGCCGGTGTACCACCAGGTTCCCGGCCCGGCCACCGCCGGGGAACGGCGACAAGCCTGACAGGCAAAAGCTTGTCACCATGGTCAGGTCCAAGGGCATGCTCGAAACGTTCTTCACAAGGGTGTGGGCACGGACGGCGCGGTCACCTGCGGTCCAGTCAGTGCGCTGGGTCACAGCTAGTAGCCCATCGGCTTGCAGGTCAGTCTCGACCCACACGCCCTCAGCTGATCCCTGCACGCGTTGGTCGACAAAGTGCAACGCCGCCGTGGTCGAGCCGTTGAGCATGCTGCGGCCCTGGGCGCGGTCCCCTGGGCCCGCCTCGCCTGACAGCGCTACTTGTACTAGTGGTTCGCCCTTGACCGACTGCTCCGATGCGTCAACTGCTCGGTCCAGGGCCTCGCGGTGCGAGGCGGGCACCATGGCGAGCGTTATCCCGCCCGTGCTGCCCTCGCGCCCGAAACCGAGAACGAGGTCACCACAGTCGATAAGGGAACGAAAAGCCATCTTCATGTCTCCTTAGGGGTCGGCTTGACAGCCCTGGTGTGACCGATCACAATAGTGCGCTGTGATCGGTCACACCACCTCGACGCCAGACCCGCCCACGGCGGGCGAGGTGAGGCGGAGATCGTCAGTGAGCATCCGAGACGTCGCCCGCTCCGCGGGCGTCTCCTACCAAACGGTGTCCCGGGTGATCAATGGGAGCCCGAAGGTCAAAGCGTCAACCCGCAGCGAGGTCCTCGAGGCCATAGCCCGGCTCGGCTTTCGTCCAAACCGCGCCGCCCGGGCGCTGGCCGGTGGTCCCGTCCAATCGGTCACGGTCCTGGTGTCCAACACCCGTCTGTACGGTCCGGCCGCCGCCCTGGAAGGTATCGAGGAGTCGTCCCGAGCGGCCGGTCTGGCCATGGGCGTGCGCGTGATCGAGCCCGGTACCCCCGAGAGGGTGCGTGACATGGTGGAGCGGGCCATCGAGCCCGCCGGCTCCCTGCTGGTCGTCGCCTACGACCGGCCGGCCATCGCCGCGCTGAACGCCGTCCCGCCGGGTGTCCCCATGGCGGCGATCGTCGAGACCCCCCGGGGTGACGAGGGGTTGGACAAGCCTTGGGTGTGGATCGACGACGGCAGGTCGGCCCGGGACGCCACGCAATACCTGTTGGGCCTGGGGCACCGAACCGTCCACTTCGTGTCGATACCGCTCTGGACAGACAACAGCAGCCAGCGGATGTCAGGGTGGCGCTCGGCCCTGGAGGAGGCCGGCGCCGCCGTGCCGGAACCGCTGGAAGGTGGCTGGGGCCCGGAGTCGGGCTATGAGCTGGGCCAGAAGCTGGCGCGGGACCCGGACGTTACGGCTGTGCTGTGCGGGAACGATGACCTCGCCATGGGCCTTATCCGGGCGATGAACGAGGTAGGCCGCCCGGTCCCCGGCAGCCTCAGCGTCGTGGGCATCGACGACATACCTCTCGCCCCGTTTTTCAGCCCACCGCTCACGACTGTTCGCCAGGACTTCAAGGTCCTCGGCCAGATGTGCTTCGCCCGGCTCATGTCAGTCTTGGACGGCACGAGCTGGGAAGGCCCGTCGCTGCTCCGCACCGAGCTGGTCCTGCGGGACAGCGCTGCCCCGCCTCCGACGTCTCCTTCAAGTGGCGCTCTGAGGAACAACGCGGAACGGGTCGCGGCTGGAGCCACGACCAGGCCCAACCTTTCCCATCGTCCGGCTCGCAAAATGCGGACCCCACCAGAGCCCAAAGGAGGTGTTTGAGCAACCACACATCGACCTACCGTCCCCCCACGAGCTTGCCCTGTGCCTGCAGCTGGCGAAGGACCAGCTTTACGACGAGGGTCAGGCAGTTTGTA
Organism: Acidimicrobiaceae bacterium; assembly: GCA_003166025.1. GTDB lineage: Bacteria > Actinomycetota > Acidimicrobiia > Acidimicrobiales > Palsa-688 > Fen-671. Next base: position 61,655 of record PMWT01000173.1, read on the forward strand.
ATCCGATATTCAGCAGGCGCATCTCCAAAGAAAGAGAAGGTATAGCATGATCGCAAGAATGAAGGACGACCGCCGGGCCGCCGGCAAATCCAAGATGAGGAGCCGGGGGGCGCAGGCACTGGCCGCCGGTTGCGCCGTCCTGGTCCTCGTCATCCCTGGGACCGCCGGCGCGACGAGCTTGCGCCCCGCGGCCAGCACCGTAAACCTGACGTGGGAAACAATGTGGTCAGGCCCGACCCTGCTGCTGCTCAAGCAGATGACCACGGCGTTCAATGCCAGCCACCCGGGCATCGTCGTCAGCGAGACCAACATCCCCAGCGCCACCGGGGATGCCAAGCTCCAGTCGCAGATCGCTGCCGGCGACCCACCGAGTATTTTCACCGAGTGGAACCCGGTGATCGGCGAGTACGCCGCGGACGGGTCGATAATCTCAATGAACCCGTACCTGACGGGAGCTTATAAGAACTTCAAGAGCTGGGAGTACCCGCTCGCGGCGGCCACCGGCACCTACAAGGGCCAGCTGGTCGGTGTCCCCATGTCGCTCAACTCGTGGGCGCTCTATTACAACAAGAGCATCCTGAAGGCAGCGGGCATCACCTCCCCGCCCACGACGCTGGCTCAGCTCACCGCCGACCAGGCCAAAGAGTGGATCATCAAGGGCGGCAAACTACAGCAGATAGGGATGTACCCCGGTGGCAACGGTTTTGAGTACTTTGCCACCTTCTTCGGTGCGCTCAACTGCTTCAACTCCGCCGGCCAGTACGACTATGCCAATACCAAGACCTGCCCCGGTGCGACGAAGTTGATGGACTGGCTCACCAGTTTCAAGCCCTACCCGTACGCGCAGGTCAACTCGATGAACGCTACCTACGGCGCTGTGGCCGGGGGCGATGACGACCCGTTCGTTGCCGGCAAGGAAGGCTTCAACATGGACGGGCCGTGGGAGGGCGCGCAAAACGTCCCCGACGCCAACCCCTCAATGGTAGGCAACTTCGGTGTCGTGCCTTTCCCCGGTACGGTCGCTGGCCCCAGCACGATCGGGCAAGGCAACTTCAACATCATCCCCAAGGGTGCTGCTGACCCTACAGCTGCGTTCGAGTTCATTACCTGGCTCGCCGGGTTTAACAACGTGAAGTTCACGGCCAACATTGACCCCCAGGGTGGTTGGGTGCCGGCCAGCCCGACGATTGCCGCCGCCCCCGCCTACCAGGCCTATGTGAAGAAGTTCCCATGGATGTCGACATACCTGGAGCAGATGTCAAGCAAGTACTCCCAGGCGCCCGTCCTCTCGACGCACGAGTCGCAGGCAGAGACAGCCATGGTCACGGCCAGCAATAACGTCCAGGACGGGACGTACACGCCGGCCCAGGCGTTGACCTACATCGACACTCAGGCCAACAGCAACACGTAACCTGGTCTACTAAGCCAGCGAAGGACGGGGTGGAGGAAGACGTGAGCACGGCGCTGAAATCACCGGAGGTCAAGGTGCCGAGGTCGGCATCAGAGATCTCCCGGGCGCTTCAACGCCGCCGGATAAGGATCGGACTGCTCTTTGTGAGCCCGTGGATCCTTGGGTTCCTGGCGTTCTTCCTCTACCCGTTCTTCGCCACCCTGTTCTACAGTTTCACGAACTACACGGGCATAGGCCACGCTCATCTGATCGGGTTCGCCAACTACTGGGCCCTGTTCCACGACAGCCTGTTCCGGACCTCACTGTTCAACACGGTCTATTACACTGCCGTGGAACTGCCCCTGTCGACGAGCGTCGCTCTCGGGTTAGCTTTACTGCTGAACATGAACGTCCGGGGACAGCAGTTCTACCGCACGGTGTTTTATATCCCGTCGATCGTGCCCCTCGTCGCTTCGTGCATGATCTTTGTCTGGATATTCAACCCGACCAACGGGATAATGAACTCGTTGCTTTCCGACGCGCACCTCCCCTCGCCGGACTGGTTCTTCTCGGTCGCCTGGTCAAAGCCGTCGTTCATACTCCTGGGCCTCTGGGGCCTGGGCCAGCCGATGGTGATCTATCTGGCGGCGCTCCAGGGAGTCCCCAAGGACATGTACGAAGTGTGCGCCCTGGAAGGTGCAAGCGCGTGGCAGCGGTTCCGCTTCGTCACCCTGCCCATGATCAGCCCGATCATCCTGTTCAACGGTGTACTTCAGCTGGTCCTGTGCGTCTCGTACTTCACTCAGGCTCAGGTCATCGAGAGCCAGGACATCGGTGGTCCCGGCACCTCCACATGGTTCTACGTCCAGTACCTGTACACCCAGGCGTTCCAGTTCTTGAAGTTCGGCTATTCCTCGGCGATGGGTTTCTTCTTGTTCATCATTACCGGCATTATTACCGTTGTGCTTTTCAAGTCGTCATCGAGGTGGGTATATTATGCCGGCGACGACCGCTAGGCGCGGGGCAGACGGCGGCTTTCTAGAAATGCGAACTGGAGTTCGACAGTGACGACAGCTCTAAAGGCGCCAGAGGAACAACGGGTTTTACCGTCAGTCCCCCCCTCGCGACAGCGCTGGACGCCTAAGAAGTTCGCGTCCAGCGGTACGAAGCATTTTGTGCTCCTCATCTTTACCGTGGTGTTCGGGTTCCCCCTGGTCTGGATGTTCTTGTCATCGCTCAAGTCCAACCCACAGGCGTTGCAAACCCCTGTCGTCTGGTGGCCACACCCGTTCCTGTGGAGCAACTACCCGGATGTACTTTCTGCGGTGCCCTTTTACAGATTTTTCCTGAACACACTCCTGTACGCCGCTATAACGATCGTCGGCGTGGGCATTTCTAGCAGCCTGGTGGCCTACGGGTTTTCGCGGTTGCGCTGGCGCGGGCGGGACACCCTCTTCTACGTGATGCTGAGCACGTTGCTCATACCTTTCTTTGCCACTTTGATCCCGCTGTTCGTGCTGTACAAGAAATTCCACATGGTTGGCTGGTACCTGCCCCTCGAAATACCGACCTTCTTTGGAAGTTCGGTGTTCAGCACGTTCCTGCTGCGCCAGTTCTTCATGACGATCCCCGAAGCGCTGTCTGACGCGGCCCGCGTTGACGGGGCCAACGAGTTTTACATATACAGCCGGATCATCCTCCCCCTGGCGAAGCCGGCTATGGCGACAGTGGTCCTGTTCCAGTTCATATACTGCTGGAACGATTACATCGGCCCCCTGATCTACATCAACAACCAGGTGTGGTACCCCCTGTCGCTGGGGCTGGGCTTGATCCTGGGGACGTACTCGACCAACTGGCCGTGGGTGATGGCGGCGGCGGCGGCGGCAACAGCGCCGATCGTCGTACTGTTCTTCTTTGCCCAGCGGACTTTTATGGGTGGGATCGCCATACAGGGGACCGGGACCAAAGGATGACGAAAGCGGCAGAAAACCCGCCGCTACTGGGTATTTTTCGGTCACGGGTCATGGCCGCCCTCAGTTCGCTGTTCAACCTCTTAATGCTCAACCTCGTCTTTCTGGTTGTGTGCTTGCCGGTCGTGACCGTCCCGATCGCCGTGAACGGGGCGTGGACCGCGCTCGACCGCTGGCGGGCCGGCGGCGAAGATCGCGTAGCGCGGGAGTTCCTCATCGCGATCAGGTCGGGCCCGGTCCTGCGTACGACGCTTCTGGTCGGAGTACCGTTGGCGGTGACGGCGCTGACCGTGGAAGAAGTCCATTACTTCATCCGCGGCGACAGCCTCGGCGCCCGGATCTGCTTCGGCCTTGGGCTCGCTGCCTTCGTTATCGCGCTCACTTCGGTCGGTTATATCTTGCTTTTCGTGGCGCGTCGCTTTCAGGGCCAGGCTGGCGAGATCTGGTCGCTAGCCATCCGCCTGGCAGTGCGCAACCTGTTCGTCACCGGGCCCCTCTTCCTCGTCGAGATCGTGGTCGCTGCGCTGCTCGCCCTGCTCGATCCGCCATTACTGATTATCGGGCTCCCGGTCGCTCTCTTTTGGATGATGCGTCTCACCGCGCAGTTTGGTCTGCGCCGGGCCGAGCGAGGGCCGACCTTCCGAGGCACTTGGACCTCAGGAGCAAGCGGTCAAGGGGCGTAACCCAGCAGGTGACTTGACAGGGCTCATGCGACCGGTAAGACTCCTTGTAGGGATGTTACCGGTCACATAGGACTGGATGGCAGGGGGGACGAGATGGCGTTGGGGGCTGAGCGCTTGCCTACGGCGAGCATCCGGGATGTGGCTGCTGCATCCGGTGTGTCTCACCAGACCGTCTCTCGCGTAATAAACGGGAGCCCGCGGGTGAAGGAATCGACGCGCCAAGTGGTCCTTCGGAGCGTTGCCAGCCTTGATTTCCACCCCAACCGGGCCGCTCGGGCCTTGGCTGGCGCGCCAGTGCAGTCTGTGACAGTGCTAACTGCGAACACACGTCTTTACGGCTTTGCCGGGGCCCTGGAGGGCATCGAAGCGGCGGCTCGGGTTGCCGGGTTCACCGTCGGCGTGCGAGTGGTCGAGCCCGGCGCCCAAGCGGCCGACGATGCCGTCTCCCAGGCCGTCGAGCTTGGGGGGGCACTGATCGTTATTGCGTTGGAACAAAAGTCCATAGCCGCACTGCACGCGGTGCCGCCGGATTTCCCTTCAGCAGCCATAGTCGTTACTCCGACGGCAGACGAGGCCGTTGGTAAGCCGTGGGTGTGGATCGANNGTTCACTACCTCTCGGTCCCGGCTTGGGCTGACACCAATCCGCGCCTAGCGGGCTGGCGAAGCGCCTTGGTGGACGCCGGCGCCCCCGTCCCGGAGCCCTTGTGTTGTAGTTGGGAACCACGGTCGGGTTTTGAAGCAGGCCAGTTACTGACTTCGGACCCGGACGTGACCGCGGTGTTATGCGGGAACGACGACATCGCCATCGGGGCCCTGCGGGCCATGCACCACGCCGGGCGTTCCGTCCCCGCTGACGTCAGCATCGTCGGGTTTGACGACATTCCCATTGCGCTCTACTGCAGCCCGTCTTTGACGACCGTCCGTCAGGACTTTGTGGCTCTAGGGCGACTGTGCTTCGCCCGCCTGTTGTCACTTCTCGATCCCAGCTCGATCGACCAATGGGCCCCATTCCCCGATGCGAAGCTGATCATCCGGGAGAGCGCAGGTCCACCTCACAAGCGTCGTCGGCGAGGACCGGTCGCCGCCCGCCCGCGGCCTTTACCAACGCCGTCTCGATAGGGCCTGCCCATACCCGAGACGACCGAGACGACAGGGGGCCCTCAGGCCGACACTATGACCCTGATGAAGCGGACGCTGGTCCTCCCGGTGTTCGCGTAGGCATAGGGCCGGTCCGTGGGTAGCCGGAGGTAACCCCCCGGGGCCAGGGAGAACCTGTCCTCTCCCACCTCGATCACGAGCCGCCCGCTCGAGACCAGGACCATCTCTTCGCTGCCAGGGGGGTCCGGTTCGGCCTCGTACCGGGAGCCGGCGACGAGCTCCCATTGCCACAGTTCGGTGGTCCCGGCGCCGGGCCTCGACGCCAGCAACCGGGCCGTGCTGCCCAGCCCGTCCTCCCAGACGGGTAACACCTCCTCGGACGGTTTGGGCACCAGCGCCGCCACTGGCCGGGCCGCCACCAGGGAGACGAAATCAGTCCCGAGCGCATGGGCCAGTTTGTCCAGTGTCCCCAGGCTGGGGTTCACTTCGCCCGCTTCCAACAGCGCGATCATGCGCCGGCTCACACCCGAACGGGTGCTGAGCTCGTCCAGGGTGAGCTGACGTTCGAGACGAAGCCCTCGCACCCGGGCACCGACGGCTTGAAAGAGCGACGACGGTGCCGGGCGCCCAGGGTCACGTGGTGAAGGGGCCCGACCGGGTTGCACGTGCACATTCTCCCCCCGCACGGGCGCCAGTGCCGTCCAGTGCAATATACTGCACTAAGTGAAGCGGCGGGCCGCAGGGACGGTGAGGCAGGGTTGGTGAACAGGCTCCGGAGCGATCCCAAGGCGCTGGCGTTTGTACTGCTCCTGGCCGCGACGGCGGCGTGGGGCGCGACCTTCGTAGTTGTGAAGGGGGCCACCGCCCACAATTCGGTCCTCGGCTTCCTGGCCTGGCGCTTCCTCGTGGCGGGCGGGCTCCTGACCGTGGCCAGGCCGCGTTCGCTGCAGCGGCTCGGGCGAAAGGGCTGGGCCCAGGGCGTTGTCCTCGGCCTGGCTCTGGCCGGGGGATATGTGCTCCAGACGTACGGGCTGCGTTATACGTCGGCCGCTATTTCCGGCTTTCTGACCGGCCTACAGGTTGTGTTCACCCCCCTGCTGGCGTGGTTGCTCTTCCGCCACCGTCCGGCGGCCAGGGCGCTGGTGGCCACGACGCTTGCCATCGGGGGCTTGGCTGTCATGTCGCTGCACGGGATGACCTTGGGCCTAGGCGAGCTGCTGACCGTGGGCGCCGCCCTCCTGTTCGCCGGCCAGATCGTGGGGCTGGGTTTCTGGTCCTCGGCCCAGGACGCCTACGGCTTGGCCACTGTGCAGCTGCTCACGGTGGCGGCCTGCTGCTGGCTCGCCACCCTGCCCCAAGGCCCGCGCGCCCCGGCTCGGATCTCCGAGTGGGTGGCGATAGTGGTCACAGCCGTGGTGGCGACGGCGATCGCCTTTGTCGTCCAGAGCTGGGCCCAGTCGCAACTGTCGACCGCCGGCGCAGCGGTGGTGCTGACGATGGAGCCGGTGTTCGCCGCCCTGGTGGCCTGGAGCGTCGGTGAGAAACTGGGCTGGTCAGTGCTCGTAGGTGGCGGACTGGTCGTCGTGGCGATGCTCGTCGTCGAGGTGGCGGGCGCCAGGTGGCTGATGCGGCCGCCACGACGTGGGCCGCGCCCTGTCCCCATGGCGCCCGTCCCCATGGCAACGGTCTCTGTCGACCAGTCGTAGGTTTGAGGGCGTGGTCCCGACCTCAGCCCGCCCCCCTCGTGCTCGCCGGACAGGCGAGGACCGGATCCTGTCGCTGCCCAACGTGGTAACCAGCGTGCGACTGGTACTGGTGCCGATGTTCGTATGGCTTCTGGTCCAGCCCCACCACCGGGATTGGTTCGCGGCGGCGGTCCTGCTCGCCGCCCTCGGTTCTACGGACTGGGTGGACGGACAGCTGGCCCGCCGGCTCGACCAGGTGACCAACCTCGGGAAAATCCTCGACCCGACCGCCGACCGGGCCCTTCTCGCCACGTCCGTGATCGGCATCCTCGCCGTGGGAGCCCTGCCCACTCCGGTCGCCATACTGGCGCTGTCCCGGGAAGGCCTGGTGGCCGTGGCCGCCATCGGCCTGGCTCTGGCCGGGGCCCGGCGGATAGACGTGACGCTGATCGGCAAGGCCGGGACCTTCGGGCTGATGTGTGCTTTCCCGCTGTTCCTGGCCGCTCATTCGACGATCGGCTGGCACCGGACCGCTCTTGTGATGGCATGGGTGGCGGCGACCGCCGGCATCGTCCTGGGCTGGATCTCGGTCGTGCTCTACGTCCCGCTGGCCCGGGCGGCACTGGTGAGCGGGCGGGCTACTCCCGTTTAAACCTTAACTCTCCGGCCGGCGGAAGTGCTTGCCCAGCGTGTCGACCTGGCCCTGGTAGTTCGAGCCGATGTCCGTGCCGTAGAGCTTGGCCGGCTCGCAGATCATGCGCTCGAAGGTCAGGCGGCACACCTGCTGGCCGTGCTCGATCATGAAGGGGACGTCGTGGGCGCGCACCTCCAGGGCGGCGCGCGAGCCCTTCAGCTCCCGGGCCGGGTCGTAGCCGAAACCGGGGTCGAAGAAACCGGCGTAATGGGTCCTCAGCTCACCGCTGGTGGGGTCGTAGGCCGTCATCTCGCAGGCGAGGCCCGGGGGCACGCAGACGGCTTCCCGGGAGAGCAACAGGTAGAACCGCTCCGGCCCGAGGACCACCCGACCTTCTTCTTCGGCCAGGACCTCCTCCCAGAAATCCTCGGTGCGGTGGGACCCCGGCTTGGCCATGTCGAGGGCCAGGGTGTGCTCCTTGGCGCGGTAGCCGACGCGTTTTCCTGCCGTGCTGCCCAGGTCCAGGCTGAGGAACAGCCCTCCGCTCGTGGCCAGCTCGTTGTCGTTGGCCGGCCGGCCGTCGATGAAGAGGAGAGGGCCGTCGCGGTGCATGTCTCGTAGCTCCCCGTCGTCCAGGCCGCCGCGGCCCACCATCAGGCGGAGCTGGTTGAGGGCGAGGCCCTGGCGTACGCGGACGGCGAACGAGAGCGGCACGATCTCGACGTACAGCTGGCCGTGGTACCCGGGGGCGATCTCGTCGAAGCGGTAGCTGTAGTCGGTTATGACCCGAGTGAAGACGTCGAGCCTGCCTGTCGAGCTCTTCGGGTTGGCCTTGCCACGGACGAAGTCAGGTAGCGTGAGGGTCTCCGCCAGGGGCACCAGGTAGGCCCTACCGGTCTCGAGGACGGCCCCCTCCCGGCGCAGGTCGAGCTCGTCGACGACAAGGTTTTTCACCTTGTCCTGGACCTGCTTCTCGCCCGGCAAGAAACTGCAGCGGATCCGGTAGGCGCTTTCTCCCAGGCGTAGGTCCAGGCTGGCGGGCTGTACGTTGCCGGGCGGGATCCGCAGTTCGCCGGCGTCGACCCACCCCGCCCCGACGGCTTCCGATATCAGTTGGCTGGGAAGCACGCCCGAGACAGCCGCGCTGAGATCGGCGAGGCTTTTGAGCGTGACCATAGTCACGCCATGGTAGTGGGCCTGCGCTCGGGTAAGGCCCGACGGCGCTAGGGTGCGAGCGTGGCAACTGAGCACCGCGGCGCCGGCCGGAGAGCCAATGTGACCCTGCTGAGCCGTGCCCTTCTGGCTGTGGTCATGGCCGGCCTCGTGGCTGTGATCGTCCGCCTGAGGGGCAGTGGGGGGACCCCGCCGCACCGGGGCGGCTGGCGCCAGCTGTCCGAGACCGACCTGGAGCCCATGGACCAGGCCTAGTGCGAGCCGTCCTCGTCGGTCTGGGCGCGGTAGGCGCCCGTAGCGCTCGTCAGTTGCTCTCCTCGAAATCGGTCAGCGAACTGGTCGTGCTGTCCCGCAAGCCGGCCCTGGTCGAGGGCAGGGTGGCGGCTCTCGGTGCCACCGGCGTGGTCCGGCTCGAGCAGTTGAGGCCGGCCGCTTTCGCTCAGGCCCTGGCCGGTGCGGGGGTGGTACTCCTGGCCGCACCCGGCCCGGGCGGTGAGCTGGCCGCCGCCAGCGTCAGGGCATCGGTACCGGTGGTGTCGGTGTCGGACGACCCGGCTGAGGTCCGTACCCTGCTCGAGCTCGATGGGGAAGCACGCCGACGGGGCGTCGCCGTGTCGGCCGGCGCCGGCATGGCCCCGGGGCTCTCCTGCCTGCTGGCGGCGTGGGCGGTGACAAAGATGGACGAGGTGACCGAGGTGCACGTGGCCACGCTGGGCACGGGCGGGCCTGCCTGTGCCCGCCGGCGCCACGCCGCGCTCCGCGAGGTGCTCGACGAGTGGCGTGACGGGGCCTGGGCCCGGAAGGTGGCCGGTTCAGGCCGGGAGCTGGTGTGGTTCCCCGGCTACTCCGGCGCCGATTGCTATCGCGTCAACCGGCCGGACTCATTGCTGTTGACTAGGGCTTTTCCCACGTTGCGAGCGGCCACCGCCCGGGCTGCGGCCTCCCGTCGGGACCGTTTCACCTCTCGCCTGCCCATGCTGCGGCCGCCGCATCCAGAGGGGACGGTGGGCGCCGTAAGGGTCGAGGTACGAGGGCGGCGCGCCGGCGAGGCGGAGGTGGTCATCCTGGGAGCGGCGGGCCGAGCCGCCCTTCTGGCCGGGACGGTGGCGGCCAGCGCCGCGGTGAGGGCGGCCACGGGCCGGCTCCGGCCCGGCGCGGGTGGCCTGGCGTCGTTGGTGAGCTCGCCGGGCGAGCTGCTCGCCGAGCTCTCGGAGCGCGGTGTGAACATCCTCACCTTTGAGGGCGGGGGCACGCCTGCGGCCTGGTAGGCCAGGGCATCGCCCAGGGACAGTCGGTCAGGNNGGACAGTCGGTCAGGGACAGTCGGTCAGGGCTTGCGCCGGTGCTTCCAGCTGAACGGGTCGACCCAGCCCAGCCCGGCCAGTTCCCTGTTCACGACGGTGAGGGCGGCCGTGGCTTCGAAGTCGTCGCTGCGCTGGCTTATGCGCCGTACCAGTTCAGCCCGGGTGTTCTCGAGCTTTTCCCGGTCCGCGACGGCCCCTGGCGCGGCTGCGGGTTGGGGCGGGGGCACGTCCGCCGAGAGTAGTCGATCAGGGTGGCCACGACGAAAGGCCGGCCCGATCGCGAGCCGGCCGTCAGGTCTTGGTCGTCCGCCGGCGGCCGAGGAACCTGACGAGCGGGTCGTACTTGACGTCGACCACGCGTTCCTTCATCGGGATGATGGCGTTGTCGGTGATCTTGATGTGCTCCGGGCAGACCTCGGTGCAGCACTTGGTNNTGATGTTGCAGTAGCCGAGGCCCTGGGACTCCTGGAGCGCCCGCTTGCGGTCGACCCCGTCGTTGGGGTGCATGTCAAGCTCGGCGTAGCGGATAAAAAAACGGGGGCCGGCGAAGTGGGGCTTGTTTTCCTCGTGGTCACGTATTACGTGGCAGGTGTTCTGGCACAACCAGCACTCGATGCACTTGCGGAACTCCTGCGAGCGTTCCACGTCTGGCTGGTACATGGTGAAAGGGGCCACCGGCTGGTCGGGCGCAGGGCTGAACGCCGGGACCTGGCGCGCCTTTTGGTAGTTGAAGGAGACATCCGTGACGAGGTCCTTGATGACCGGGAAGGTCCGCAGGGGGGTGACGGTCACCGCCTCGCCGGGGGCGAAGATCGACAACCGGGTCATGCACATCAGCCGGGGTTTGCCGTTGACCTCCGCCGAACAGGACCCGCATTTGCCGGCTTTACAGTTCCAGCGCACGGCCAGGTCGTTGGCCTGGGTCGCCTGAGCCTTGTGCACGGCGTCCAGCACGACTTGGCCTTCCTCGGCCGGCACCACGTACTCTTTCAGCCCGCCTCCGTCGGCGTCCCCACGCCATATACGAAGCGTCAGGTCGTAGCTCAATGGTCTCCCTCCAACAGTTCGGCCAACTCGGGCGGCGGCTTGGGCAAGGCTTGGCGCCGGGACGACAAGGTGGCGCCGGCGTCCGCCCCCGAAGGCGCAGCCAGCTCGATCACTACGTTTTGGCCTCCCCAGTACGGGTCGGTCATGGGATAGTCGTCGCGGGTGTGGCCGCCCCGGCTCTCCTGGCGCTCCAGGGCGGCGATGGCCACGGCTTGGGAGACCAGCAGCATGTTGCGCAGGTCCAGGGCCAGGTGCCAGCCCGGGTTGTACTGGCGGTTGCCCTCGACGCTCACGTTGGCGGCCCGTTGGCTCAACGCCGCGATCTTGTCCAGGGCTTCGCGCAGCTCGTGCTCCACCCGGATTATCCCCACCAGGTCCTGCATCGTCTCCTGCAGTTCCTGGTGGATGGCGTACGGGTTTTCCCGAGTGGGGCCTGCTTGGAACGGGCTCAAGGCGTCTTCGGCGGCGTCAGCCACGTCGGCCTGTGAAGCCTGGGGACGGGCCGCTCCGAGCTCCTTCACGTAGGCGGCGGCGTAGTCGCCTGCTCGCTTGCCGAACACGATCAGGTCGGAGAGGGAATTGCCGCCCAGGCGGTTGGCCCCGTGCATACCGCCCCCCACTTCGCCGGCGGCGAAGAGCCCGGGTACCAGGGAAGCCTGGCTGTCGGGGTCGACTTCGACGCCGCCCATGGCGTAATGGCACGTCGGGCCGATCTCCATGGGCTCTTTGGTTATGTCGACGTCGGCCAGTTCCTTGAACTGGTGGTACATCGACGGGAGGCGCCGCTGGATGAACTCGGGCGTGCGGCGGCTGGCGATGTCCAGGAACACCCCGCCGTGGGGCGAGCCCCGTCCCGCCTTTATTTCACTGTTTATGGCCCGGGCCACCTCGTCACGGGGCAACAGTTCTGGCGGCCGGCGGTTGTTGGCCTTGTCCGTGTACCAGCGGTCGGCCTCCTCGATACTGTCAGCCGTCTCCGCTTTGAAGAACTCAGGTATGTAATCGAACATGAACCGGCGTTTGTCCGAGTTGACGAGCACGCCGCCGTCCCCGCGTACCGATTCGGTGACCAGTAAGCCTCTTACCGACAGCGGCCAGACCATGCCCGTGGGATGGAACTGGACGAACTCCATGTTGAGGAGGGCGGCCCCGGCGCGAAGGGCGAGCGCATGGCCGTCGCCCGTGCACTCCCAGGAGTTGGAAGTCACCTTCCACGATTTGCCCAGGCCGCCCGTGGCCAAGATGACGGCGGGCGCCTCGAAGACGACGAAGCGGCCCGACTCACGCCAATAGCCGAAGGCGCCGGCGATCCTCCCGCCGTCTTTCAACAAGTCCGTGACCGTCAGTTCCATGAACACGTCGATACCGATCGAGACGGCCCGCTGTTGGAGGGCACGGATCATCTCGAGGCCCGTGCGGTCGCCCACGTGAGCCAAGCGCGCGTAGCGGTGGCCGCCGAAGTCTCGTTGGCTGATCTTGCCCGCCGGCGTGCGGTCGAACAGGGCTCCCCATTGCTCGAGCTCATAGACGCGCTCGGGAGCCTCCTTGGCGTGCAGTTCCGCCATTCTCCAGTTGTTGAGGAGCTTGCCGCCGCGCATCGTGTCGCGGAAATGGACCTTCCAGTTGTCCTCGGGCCACAGGTTGCCCAGAGCGGCGGCAATGCCGCCTTCCGCCATGACCGTGTGGGCCTTGCCGAGGAGGCTGCGGCATATGAGGGCGGTACGGGCGCCCGCCTCGTGGGCGGCCACGGCGGCACGCAACCCGGCGCCTCCGGCGCCGATCACGACGACATCATACGAATGGTGCTCGAACGTTTCTTCCGCGGGCATTTAGAAAAACCTCGGGTCGTGTACCCAGCCGCTCGCCACCAGCCGGACATAAAGGTCGGTCAAGGCCACGAAGACCAGGCTCACCCAGGCGATCTGCATGTGCCTGGCGTTGAGCTTGGAGACGAAGCCCCACAGCTTGAAGCGCACCGGGTGCCGGGAGAAGTGCTTCAACCGGCCGCCTACGATATGGCGGCACGAGTGGCATGAAAGCGAGTACGTCCACAGGAAGACGGCGTTCAGCACGAGCATCAGCGTGCCGAAGCCCATGTGCCCCCAGCCGTTGGGGAAATGGAACGCCTCGACGGCGTCCCAGGTGAGGATGGCATTGAACAGCAGGCCTAGATAGAAGAACCAGCGGTGGACGTTCTGCATTATCAGGGGGAAGCGCGTCTCGCCGCTGTAGCGGGCGTGAGGTTCTTTCACCGCGCACGCCGCCGGCGCCTGCCATATGGAGCGGTAGTACGCCTTGCGGTAGTAGTAACAGGTGAGGCGGAAACCGAGGGGTACCACGAGCACGATGATCGCCGGTGATATGGCCCACCACGGTCCCACTATCCCCACCATCGGCGGGTGCACGATGCTGGCCCCCGCCCGGGCATGGCCGCAGATCGTGGCCAGGCAGGGAGAGTAGAAGGGGGAGAGGTAGGGGCGGGCGTAGTAGTCGGCGTTCTGGAACGCCGCCCACGTGGAGTAGATGATGAAGCTGATGAGCACCGCTCCGGTGATCGTCGGCTCCGCCCACCAGCGGTCGTTCCGCAGCGTGCGTTCTGGTATCGGTGCCCGCCCCCGGGGGTGGACGTCGGGCGCTGGCGCCTGCGTGGTCGCCGTCATGGCCGCGTAAGGGTCGCGTACAGATTAAGCATCGGCCCTACGCTAACCGGAGCACGCGGCGTGGAGCACGACGTTCTTTGACAATGGGCTGGCGGTTATCCTGGGGGCGTGCCGGGACGCCAGTGCCGATGAGCGGCCCCACCCGCGCGTCCCAGCCGGTGGACCTCGACGTCGACCTTTCCCTCCACCTGGACGACCTCGAACTCGATGAGTCCGACGACGAAGACGAGCCTGTGCTGCGCTGGAAAGACGGGCGCCTGGTCGACACCTGGAGGGAAGGCTACCCCTATGACCAGCGCATGGCCCGGTCCGAGTACGAGACCGAGAAGCGCTTCCTCCAGATCGAGTTGCTGAGGCTGCAAAACTGGGTCAAGGAGGAGGGCAGGCGCATTGTCATCGTGTTCGAGGGGCGGGACGCGGCAGGCAAGGGCGGCACCATCAAGCGGTTCACCGAGCACCTGAACCCGCGGGGCTCGACTGTTGTCGCCCTCGAGAGGCCCAATCAGCGCGAGCGGGGCCAGTGGTACTTCCAGAGGTACGTGGACCACTTTCCCTCGGCCGGTGAGATCGTGCTGTTCGACCGGTCCTGGTACAACCGGGCCGGGGTGGAAAGGGTGATGGGCTACTGCACCGATGCCCAGTACGAGCTGTTCGTGAAGCAGGCGCCCGAGTTCGAGCGCCTCCTCGTAGAAGCCGGCATCTCGGTCATCAAACTCTGGTTCTCGGTGTCGCGTTCCGAACAGCGCACGCGGTTCCTGATCCGGCGCATCGACCCCGTCCGCCAGTGGAAGCTGTCCGCCACCGACATGGCGTCGCTCGGGCGGTGGGACGACTACACCAGGGCGAAGGAAGCGATGTTCGAGCGGACCGACACCCCGTGGGCGCCATGGACAGTGGTGAAGAGCAACGACAAGAAAAGGGCCCGGATCGGGGCCATGAGGTACGTGCTCAACCTGTTCGAATACCCCAACCGTGACCCTGAGGTTGTCGAGGTCCCCGACCCTCTCATCGTCGGGCCCGCCTCCAAGGTGTACGAGCACGGCGAGACCCCGGGCCCTCTCGGCGCGGCGCCGGTCCTAAGCACCCCTTGGACGTCGAGGGCCCCGTAACCCTCCTGCTGTTGAGACCCCTGTCTTCGCCTGCGAACTGGGCGAACACCAGGAGCCAATGACGTCTGGATGGGGCTCTACACTTCTGGTGTGCAAATCTCGGCAAAGGTCGATTACGGGGTGCAAGCACTCCTGGTGATGGCCGTTGCGCGCGAGCCCATGACAGCCGAAGCGTTGGCTGCGGACCAGGCCCTCCCGGGGAAGTTCCTGGGCGTCATTCTGAACGACTTGCGCCGGGCCGGGATCGTGGCCAGTCACCGGGGCCGCGACGCCGGCTACAACTTGGCGCGGCCCGCTTCTCAGATCACCCTCGCGGACGTCATCCGGGCCCTGGAAGGGCCCCTTGCTCAAGTACGCGGGGTGCACCCGGAAGCAACGTCCTACCAAGGGGCGGCCAAGCACCTCCCAGATGCTTGGATCGCCGTGCGCGCGGGCCTTCGGGCCGTACTTGAGCACATCACGATCGAACAGGTTGCCAGCGGGGAGATGCCACCAGAGGTAGCTCGGCTCGTTGCTGACCCCGACGCCTGGATCGCACGCTCGTTTAGGGAGCCCGTAACCTAGGCCTCGGCCTTCATCGCAGACTTCCCTCGGTCTGTGCTCTCAAGGAGCGCCGGCAACTCCTGTCCCGCCTTTGTCCAGACATGGCGACCGTTTCGAGTGGCGGCCGCGCAAGCGGCAACGGCACCCGCGGCGTCCGGGCTAGGTCAAGTTAAACTATGGGAACGATAGGGGTACTTGTAACCTAGCCGGTAATGGACGCACTCGATCTGTTCCAGCTTGGACGTCGGCTTACCAAGCTCGGCGAAGAGGCAATGCGCCCGTTCGGAGGTTCCCCGTCGCGGCCGGGTCGGCGGCTGGTCCTGATTGATGCGCTTGCCTTCCCCGACAGCTCGGTCGGCGAGATCGCTACGCGGACCGGGCTACCCCAGAGCTACGTCTCCGGGATGGTGGCCAAGCTACGCGACCTGGGGATTTTGGAGACTCGAGCCGACCCGGCCGACCGCCGGCGGACGCTGGTGAAAGGGAGCGGCTCGAAACCAAACGCTGTCGTCGGCTTCGGGGCAGTGCGGGTGGACGCGCTGCTCGTCGAAGCCCTCGGTGACTCCCCTCCGGGCAGCGCAGTCGAGCTCGTATCGGCTCTGGGTGAAATCGCAGCCCGCTTACGGGGCGCCGCCGGCAGGAAGGACACTCCGTCGGCCCCCAGACAGAGCGATCGTCGGTTGCCGCTCCTTCGGACGGGCCCGACGCCCGACATCGTGACCAGGCATGGCGGCGCGGGCTCGCAGGCCTCGACTGACCAGTACGTATCTCTGCTCAGTACCTCCATGGATCCGATAGATTCAATCAGGATTGACGAATGAGAGCTGGCGCCACCGCACACTCGGAGGGACGAAAGGGAGGCCTGACAGACATGCACCTCGAAGCGAAGAGCTCTCTACGGGCCCATCCGCTGTCAGCTCAGGCCTTTTTACGCGAAGCTAAGACCGTTGACATTCCATTTCTGCAAGAAATGTGTTACTTGGCGACGTTTCGTTGGAGTGGTAGAACCGATGGCCACGAAAAGATAGCAATATTTGAAGAAGCTAAAGCAGGGGAAGCTATGGAAGCCTACCTTGGTGGGTGGGGGCGTAAAGGAGATTATGGGGTTATTGCTGTTTCTAACGCAACGGGAAGAAGCATTGGCGCCGCATGGTACCGCCGCTATGTCCAACGGTACCCCTACGAACTGACGGTAGCTGTCCAGCAAGAGCACCAGGGCCAGGGTGTCGGCGGCTCGTTGTTGCGCCATTTACTTGATCATGCCAGTCAACATAATCGTCCCGAGATATGCCTCAAAGTCAGAAAAGACAATAATGTTGCCAGAGGGCTATATGAAAAACTAGGGTTTGAACCGGTCTTCGACGAGAAAACTTATGAAATTATGGTTGCTTCAACAAACTGTTCCACCAAGGCCAGAAGTAACTATTAATGGAGCGACGCTGGACGGTCCGGCCTCCGGAGGAACTCCTACGGCACGTGGCGGCCTCACAGCAGGGACCACGGGCGGCCCGACCAGGAAGTCCAGGCAGCTGGGACTTGGCAGCGCGACCCCAGATCAAGCCCCGGGTGGGCGCGCTGTCGTACTGAGATAAACCCGGCCCCACGGGGACGTGGGGGCCGGTAGAAAACCCCGAAGGTGCTGGCTAGAGAGCGGCGAGGGCGGGTTCGTGGAACGTCGATGGGCTGTTTCCGGAACGTGGGCTCGGGCGTAGTGGGTAGAGAACGTCGTCGTCGTCGTTCGTTTCGTCGCTCGTGTCGAGATGATCACGAAAGGCCTTGACCTGGGCTTTCGGCTGGCTTGCCGATGCGGTTTCACGGGCTAAGCGCGGGTAGCTCCGCAGCGCCGACGTAGAGCGTGTCCACCTTTGTCCAGTGATGTCCACCTTCAGCGCTGGCAGCACCGTTCGAGCAGCGTGAATAGCCCCGCTGGCCGGTCGGTGAGCATCGCCCCCGGGTCGACCGGAATCGGCAGATCAGGCAGCGTGCCCGTGTGGAGCTGTTGGCGAAGGCGGTTGGCTTCGAGCTCAGGGCTGACGAGCCACGCCATTTCGGCATTACACCAGTCTGTATAACGCCGGCGGTAACCGAAAATATGGTCAGGCCCGAAGCGGGCCCCTTGCCGCTGCGAGGCCTCAGGGTTGTACAACGGACGATGCCTGTAGGGTCCGGAAACTCGATTCGTGGCTCCGAGTGCTCAGTAGCTCACGGCCGTCGCCCGCTTGTTGAGCTTGATGCCGGAGCGGCAAGGCGGAGAAACAACCATGCCCGGTCCCATTATCGACGTGGCCGTCCGAGGCCGATGTGGGGGCGGTCCCAATGCCGCCGAGGGCCGGGGCCCTCCCTTAGGCAGCGCGCTCGTACTCGTGGATGATGCCGCCGAGGACATCGCGGCGCCGGACCGTGCCGGCCCGTCCCGCACCTGAGGACGGTTCGGGCACGTCGAGGTGAAGGCCTCGATGCGGACGGGCTTGGTTGTAATGGCGGACGTAACCGCAGAGGACCGACTCGAGCTGGCGGGCTGACACGACGAGGACGTGGTCCAGGCACTCTTGGCGGACCGTCCGCACCCAACGTTCGGCGAAGGCGTTCGCGCGTGGCGACCGCACCGGCGTGCGGATGGTCTCGATGCCGATCGAGCTGAAGACCGTGTCAAAGGAGGCCACGAACTTCGTGTCGCGGTCTCGTACCAGGAACCGGGAGCGCCTGCCACTGTCTTCGAGCGCGGCGGCGAAATTGCGAGCGACCTGGGTGGCCCACGCGCCGTTCGGGTGGGCGGTCACACCAAGGAGGTGCACGATGCGGCTTTGCACCTCGATCACGAAGAGCGCGTAGTAACGACGGAGCAGCACGCTGTCCACGGTGAAGAAGTCGGTCGCCTAGGATGACCTCGGCTTGAGCGCGGAGGAACTCCGACCAGCTCGGGCCCTGGCGCCCAGCTTCTTCAGCTCGCCCACGATGCGCAGGTAACCCCGCCTTGGGTTCTCCCTCGCCGGGCGGCAGATGAGCTCTACCGTGTCGTCCGCCAAGGGTGGGCGGCCCGGACGCCGGCGGGGGTAGGTCCAGTGCCGCCGGACGAGGCGCCGGTGCCAGTCGAGGACGGTCTGTGGCGTCACGAGGAACGAACGCCACCGCTCACGCGGGACTAAGCCGGCGAGCAGGGCCACTAGAGCTCGGTCGTACCAGCTGAACCGGGGCCGCCCGACATGGCGGCGGAGCACGGCCAGCTGGTGGCGCAAGACGACGATCTCGGCGTCCTTCGATAGGGCGTCCATCTGGTGGGCGCGGAGGAGCACGAGAAGGCGGCGCAGGAGCCGGTACAGGAACCAAACGACCACGGCCGAGCAGCATGACGGAACGCGTCAGAGCTGGTCAAGCCAACATTGGAGTAATTGGACTCTACAGGCTTTAACCGCGGAGGGTCTCTCTAGCCGAGAGTGAAGGCCGGCAGTTTGACCAGCCGCCCACCTTTCAGGGCCGACTCGTGGGCGCACAGCCCGACGCAGGTCCAGTTGGCGGAGCTGCGGGCGTCGGGAAATGGTGGCCGGTCCTCCTGGATGGCCGAGATGAACTCGTGGACCATATGGGGGTGCGAGCCGCCGTGGCCGGCTCCCTGGGTGAAGCTCAGGTGGGTGTGCGCGGCCAGGTCGTAGACGCCTTTCGTCGTAAACCGCCGGATCGGCTTGGGCAGCAGATCGGCGAAATCGGGGGCGGAAACCCGCCGCGGGATCTCCGGTTCGGGACGCTTGGCGGTGTGAAGGACATGACGTTCCCCTTCGATCAGCGCCCACTCGAAGGATTGCTTGGACCCGAAGACGTCGATGCTCTCCCTGTACTGGCGCGCCGTGTCGAAAAGAGAACGGTAGATGCGGGCCGTCAGGTCGGAGCCTCGCAGCCGTATGTGGGCCGTCTCCACGGCGAACGGCGACCCGTACTTTGCCGCTAGCTCGTCGCGGATGGTCCCGGACCCGAAGCAGGAAACGTATTCGGCGGCAGCGTCGGTGAGCGCCAGCATCGGGCCGACACAGTGGGTGGCGTACCACATCGGCGGAAGCCCCGGCCAGTAACCGGGCCAACCGTCCATGTCCTGGTGGTGAGTGGCCTGCAGGAACTGCAGCTTGCCGAGCTCGCCGGAACCGTACAACTGCTTGATGTACAGGAACTCCCGGGAATAGACGGTCGTCTCCATCATCATGTACTTGAGCCCCGTGCGGGCCGCCGCCTCGACTATCTTGCGGCACTCCTGTGTTGTCGTAGCCATGGGTACGGTGCAGGCGACATGCTTGCCGGCCCGCAGCGCGGCGACCGACATCCAACCGTGGTCGGGGATCGGTGAATTGATGTGCACCGCGTCCACCTCGGGGTCCGAGAGCACGTCCTCGTACCTCGTGTACCGCCTGCCCACTCTGAAGGCATCACCTATCTCGTCCAGGAGCCTGTGGTCCCGCCGGCAGATGGCATGGAGGCGGGCCTGAGGGTGGCGCTGATAGATGGGGATGAACTCGGCGCCGAAACCGAGCCCGATTATGGCGACATTGACGCGCCCGCCCGTCACGGCAAGGCCTCCGAGGCGGCCAGGCTGCTGCGGAGGAAAGCCACGCCTTTCCGGGCCAGTTCATCGCCGCTGGCGTCGAGCGGCCGCCATAGCGACACCGCCTTGGCTATCTCGCCGACCGAAGGCGTGAAGCTTTCGATCACTATTTGGCCTCCGTAACCGACGTCGCGCAACGCGCTGAAGACGTCGGCCCAGGGCAAGTGCCCGGTCCCCGGCGTCCCCCGGTCGTTGGCGCAGACCTGGAGGTGCAGGAGCCGGTCGCCCGCCGCCCGGATGGCATCCGCCGGCGATTTCTCCTCGATGTTCATGTGGAAAGTGTCGAGGGTGAGGCCGACGTTTGCCCTGCCAACCAGGTCGCAGAGCTCCAACCCCTGCTCCGTGGTGTTGACCATGTCGGTCTCGAAACGATTGAGAGGCTCGATGGCCAGGCTGACGCCGGCGGGGGTGGCGTAGTCGGCCGCCGCTCTCAAGCCTTCCACCGCTCTCTGACGCTCCTCTCGCCGGGCCTCGGCGCTGAGCGGTCGAGCTTTGCCGACGGCCGAGTACATGGGGCCGACCACGTTCTCGGCCCCGACTGCGTGGGCCAGGTCGATGCACTGCTTGATATACGTGAGGGCGGCGTCCCTGACCCGGCCGTTCTCATTTGAGAGGTCCCGGGCCGGGCCGAAAGCCCCGCAGATCGAAAGGCCCATTGCCTTGCCCTGTACCGCGGCACGAAGTCCGTGCGCGCTGACCAGTTCGATCTGCTCGACCGCCACTTCGAGGACCTCGGCCCCGGCCTCCTGGGCTCGGGCCACCAGCGATGGCGCGTCCCCGTCGCTGAACGGGGACAGCCAAATCCAGCTGCTTACCCCGATAGGGTTCATAGCGGGCGATCTCCCTTGCCGGTGGGCCTCGGCCTGGACACCCGGGCTAGCGTCCACGACCCTGGCTTGAACGGGAACGTACCGTACTACGTTCCGGCCGGCGCCGCGACCGGCGGTGGCTAGGGCCTCGCAGCACGCAGCTTTGTCGACAGGGCCGCTACGACCTGAATGGTGCAAAGTCAGGATCTGTGCTCTGAACAGCGGTTCCGCGCATCTGCCAAGATCGTTTGCATGGGCTGCTCGGTTACGTTCTTGCTCGTCCGCCGGCTTTTGACCTCCTGCGGCTCGGCCCTTCACCGGACCAGAAATACGTCGAGATCGCCGTCCTCCGTCACCACCTGGCGGTGCTGCGCCGCCCGGTGGCGCGGCCGTGGTACTCCCCGATCGGCCGCGCTGTGTTGGCCACTCTCGCCCGATTGCTCAGCCGGGAGCGCTGGAGGTTGGCCGAGGCCGGAGCTGGCGCCCGTCTGAGTGGCGCGGCCGAAAGTGTTACAAAAGCCGTAACAGCAATCCGGGTTCGCCATGACGCCAAGTTGGTTGAGACCTGATACCACAACTAGCGCGATCACACGGTGCTCTTGGCCAGGCATAACGCCGCACTGGCAGCCCTGGCAGGAGGTTGCGGACCGCCCGGAGGTGGTCTGAAGCCGACGGAGACTGGGTGAGTGAAGCCAAAGACGACCGTGCCCGGCCTGCCCCCGGGCCCGAGATTTTTCCCTGACCCCGAAATGTAATAAAAAACCCTCTCCGTCCCCGCCGTTAGGCTTTTTGTGATTTACATTTGCCCTGGTCAGAAACGTGTTTAGTAAGGACCCACCGTCGCACCGATATTTATAGGATGGTTAGGACAACACGCATAGCACATGAAAAGCGGCAGGTCGCGGATCGGCACAAGGTGGTCGGTGAGGGCGTTCCTGTCCGCCGCTGGAGCGGCCCTGTAGTTCATCATCGGATAGGCCTCGATTCCGAGGGGGCGCCTTTCGTTGCATCAAGCCACCACGGCCTCGACGGCCTCGATGCGCACTGCTCGGCCGGCGACGACAGCTACGGCCATAATGGCCGCCAGGCCACCGATAATTTGCATGAGGCCGAGCGACTGGTGCAAGAAGACGGCCGCCGCACCCGCCGCCACGACGGGGTTGGCCGCCACGATGACTGAGGACACGGTGACGCCGACGAAGCGGTGCGCCCAGTTCGAGGCCAGATGGGCGCCTCCGGGCCCCAACGTCATTAGCCCTATCCAAAGCCAGTCGGTAGGTGTGCCGACCGTGAAGTGTTGTCCGGAGACCAGGGCGACCGGCACCATGGCCACGGGGGCTACGACCATTACATCACAGCAGGGACCGCAGGCGGCCTGACCAGGAAGTTGAGGCGGATGACCTAAGCAGCTCCGCCCACGACCAAGCCCTGGTAGGACCGCAGTGGCGCTGAGATAAGCTCGGTGGGGATGAAGAGCGGGAACAAAACGGCCATCACGACCGAGTCCGGCTGGTCGTCGGGTTTTACACGGGGTTTACACCAAGTTTTCTACATGCTCCCGGGGACGTAGCTCAGTGGCTAGAGCACCTGCTTTGCACGCAGGGGGTCGTGGGTTCGAGTCCCATCGTCTCCACCAGGACGTCTTCACATTTGAGACGTCACCATCTTCACATTTGGCAGTGACCGTTATGGCGGGAGCGCGGTAGCCACTGGCTGGCGGGGACTGGGCACACCAGGTCAAGCCTGGCTGTGATGGACCTCTCCATGACGTCAGGCCCGTGCCGCCGTCCGGGGCCCCGCACCCCGATGGGGTGCTTTTGGGAACAGAGCTC
>PMWT01000215.1 GCA_003166025.1 Acidimicrobiaceae bacterium
CCGGCGATCTTGAACATGTTGGGCACCATTAGCAAGAGCCCTTGCGATGCGGTAAAGGTCGTGGCCAGCGCGCCTTTTTGCAGGGCGCCGTGGAGGGTGCCGGCGGCACCGGCCTCGGACTGCATCTCGATCACGTCGGGCACCTGGCCCCAGAGGTTTTGTTTGCCCGCCGTGGCCCAGTCGTCGGCGAACTCGCCCATAGGCGACGCCGGCGTAATGGGGTAGATAGCGATTACTTCTGACAGGGCGTAGGCGACACGAGCTGCAGCCTCGTTGCCGTCGACACATACCCATTGGCGCACGTCCACGCTGACTCCCAGGCTCGTCGAATTCTCACTTTCCTTTCTAGCCATCGCGCCGGGCAGCCCGCCCGGGCCCTTTGTCAGTTTTTGGCAGACAAAAGCCCGCGACCAGGGTGGTGGTCGCGGGCTTCCTGCCTGGCCCCGCTCAGGGCCCGAAGAGACGCCTGCTCACGGCGTGACCAGCCTGCTCAGGGCGTGACCAGGTCGAAGACGCCTCCCCCGACCTTGGCGCCGTTACCGTTGCCGGTGGCCACGTAGCCCACGCCTTGGGGAGCGATGCCCTCGTAGGCGAACATGTACAGGGGCTTGCCCCCGTAGGTGACCTGGTCCGTCCCATTCGAGCGCTTGATCGTGCCCACACTGGCCGCTGCGGCCGTGCCCTCCACGGCCGGCTTGCTGTTGGTCAGCAGGGGAGGCCAACCGATGGCGCAGGCACCGGTGCACTTGCTGGTGGTGGCCGTGTCCAGGGTGTAGGAGTACACGGGGAACTCTTCCCAGCCGATGCCGGTCAACATGGTGGCGGCCAGGACGGTCTTGCCGCCGATGTCGGTGGTCGTCAGCATGTCGGGCCATGCCAGGGGGGCGCCTGACGGGCTCACGAGCCACCACAGCCCGTGCCAGGGCGGCAGGGAAGGTTCGTCCCAGCCCTCGCCGGTGACCTGGCCCGGGCCCTGGTCGAACAGGTAGAGGGGGTGCCCGGCATAAGTGACCTGGTCACCGATCCCCGGCCGTACCACCGAGCCGAGGAGGCTTTGGGACACACCGGCACCGGCCACGGGGGCGCCGGTAGTGGTTATGGCCGGCCACTCCGCTGTCTTGTCGCTCGCAGTCCCGCTGCACGAGCCCGGGCCTCCCGGGAGGCTCTTGACGATCGTCGCCGTGCACGCATAAGCGCCGGGGCTGTCGCCGGTGAAGAGGTAGAGGCTGTAACCGGCGAACTTACCGGACCCCACTATCAACATTGTCCCGAAAGGGCCCTCCCTGGTGGTAATAACGGTCCCACCCGCTTTTGCCGCCGCGAATGCGGGGGCGCTTGCGGCGAGCGGGCCCATGCCCATACCGGCGGCGATTATCGCCAATGAAAGTGCCGTCTTTGTGCGGGTCAGCCGGCGCACAGATCTCACCATTCGTCCTCCTGTTGTCGATTGACTACTTATGGCGGTCACACGTCAACCTAACAACCGTGCCCAGGCGCCAAAAGGTGGTTAGCCAGTATCCCGCAGTGTGCTAGCACGCCATTTTTCTGGCGCCAGCACCACCACTAAATCGGGTGCCACAGGCCCTTATTCGGAGCGCAGCACCAGGGCGGTGGGTGTGCGGGCGGCCAGCCGCCCGGGGACGGCGGCGATGACATTGGCCAGCACGAGGGCGCCCACGGCGATGAGCACGACCTCTCCCACGGGCACGCTCGGGGCCGGTACGGCGTTGATGTCGTGGGCGAACAGGTCCCATAGCGTCCGCCCCAGGGCTATGCCCAGTGGTACCCCGGCTACCACCCCAATGGCTACCGCCGTGGAGGAATGCCAGGCCACGGTGGCGGCCAGCTGACGTTCGGTGAAGCCCAGGGTCTTGAGCACGGCCAGGTCCCGGCGCCGACGTCGCACCGAGGCGACCAGGGTCAGGGCCAGGGCGGCGATGGCACCGGTGGCCAGCCCTGCGCCCAGGAAGGCGGGCGTGTCCCCGAGTGAGCGGTAGTTCAAGATCTCGGCCGGCCGTTGCACGCCGATGACGGCGACGCCGAAGTTGTCCGGGTTGGTGGTCTCCTGGGCGATGGTCGCGAGCGACCGGTAGGCGGCGGCCCGGTCCACGCCGGGTCGCAGGCGCACCAGAGCGGACTGGGGGCCGGGCAGGGGAGTGTTAAAGCTGTTGCGCTGGAACAGGGGGATCAGTTGGTAGGACAGCACGGCGCCCACGCCCATCTCCATGTGCTCGGTGCTCCCGCCCAAGGCGGGCAGGGTGGCCGTGCCCACGACCAGGAGGCGGTGCGGCCCGCCGGCGCCCCCGCTCTCCACCACCGTGCTGCCCAGGTGAGCGTGGAGCTGGGCCAGGGTCAAGGCCCCCAGCACGACCTGGTCGGAGGTCTGGGCACCGTGGCCGGACAGCATCGCCGGCGCCACCGTGGCCCCCGGCGTCTCGCCCAGCACGGGCACCGGCTGGCCATCGACGTCGAGCGTCCCCGTGTACACCCCGGACCACGCGGCCACGTAGCGGTCATGGTCGAGCAGGGCCGTGACCTTGGGCCCCGGGAGGTCGCCTCCGGCCCCCAACAGGTAGTCCCAGTTCCACCCGAAAAGCGCGGGGCGAGACACGAGCGAGCGGAGGCTGGCCCCGAAAGTCACTGTGCCCACCAGGGCGATGACCGCCAGTACGGCGCCGAGCACGGCGGACCGCACCGGCACCGAGGTGTGGCCATGCCCCGGGACGAGAGCGAAGCGCACGCCCGTGAGGGCAGGGAGGGGTAGGCCGGCGGCCCCGGCCGCAGCCAGGATCCGGGAAGGCTGTTCGGGGGCCAGGGCTCGCCGCGCCGAGCCGCGGTGAGGCGCGCCGCGGTAACTGACGACCGCCGCGGTCAGGACCAGGACCAGGACCAGGACCGCCAGGCCGGTACCGAGGACGGTCCAGTCGAAGTTCAGGCCCGGGTCAGGGTAGACGGGGCGCACGGGCCCCAGCGGGGCCACAGGAGAAAGGCACACGGCGACGATGACCGCCAATAACCCGCCCGCCACCACGCCGGCGAAGATGCCGATGAGGCCGTCCCCCCACGTCTGGCCCGGGCCGGCTCCCACGGCTCGCAGTGCGGCGCGCTCGTCGGCCCGGAGCCGGATCTGGCGGCCGATCAACTGGGCGCCGATCAGCAGGCAGGCCAGGGCCACGATGCCACCGAAGGCGCCGAGCGCGATCGCTTCGGGCTTTAGCGAGCGCTGGGCCTTGGGCAGCACCTCGGCGGCCACATTGCCGAAAGAAACCGGCACGTTGGGGAAGGCACGGCTTATCTCGGCCAGGACGGCGGGGACGTAGCGGGTGCCGCCCTTTAGCCGGATGCCGCTCTCGGTGTAGTTGACGCAGCAACCGAGCAGCGGCCGGGTCAGGGCGGGCGTGAACAGGTTGTCCGGGGCCGACCCCTGATCGGCCTGGTCGGCGATGACCACGCTGTTGAACGCGGCGATGCCCACCAGTTCGGCGTTGATGACCCGGTAGGGCTTGACCGCGGCCGTTCCGAAGTCGTGCAGCTGTATCTGGGCGTTGGTGTAGATCCCGAACCGCACGACATCGCCCACGTGCAGGTCCATGGCCTGGGCCTGCGCCGCGCTCAACATGAACTGGTCGGGGTCGGAAGGGTCGGCCAGGTGGCCGGCGAGCACGGTCACCTTGTCCTGGTCGAAGTAGAGGCCGTCCACGCTGCCGTAGCCGTTGCCCGGGCCGGGCGAGAACTCGGTGACGTTCTGCTCGGGTGCTCCGTCGGGCTGGAGGGGCAGGAGGTTGATCCCCGATTGGCTCTCCACCTTTGCCACATGAGGGAGATGGGACAGCGTCTCGACGATCGGGGCCTCATAGGGCTTCAGCCCGGCGCTGGCGTCGAGGACACCGGTACCCCCGACGAGGTCCGACGGGTTGGTGTTGGCCCAGTAGACGCTGAAGGACGAGTCGGTCCGGCGTGCCGCGGCGACGGACCCCATGGCCAAGCCTCCGACCAGGCCGATCAGCAGCACGAGGGCCAGGTACTCGCCCCACCGGCGCGAAAAGGTGCAGCGGAAGCGGTACCAGCCGAGCTGGACGACCTCACCGTTCACTGGGGCGCCCAGCCCGTCACTGGCCCCCCAAGCCGTTCGATGGCGCGCCCGTCCCGCCGGGTGGTGGTCCCACCGGGTGTCCCATGTACCCATCGTGACCGCTCCGGCCCGGCTCCGGCACCATGGAGGCACGATTCCCGCCAGGGGTGCTGGGCACCCCCGCTTGACGGGCAGTACCCGTGCCGTCAGGCTGGGCACCGCTACGGTGGCTGGCGATGACCAATCTCGATGCCGTCGTGGTCGGCTCCGGTCCCAACGGGCTGGCGGCGGCGCTGACCATCGCCCGTAGTGGTCGCGCCGTCGAAGTCTACGAAGGTGCACCGTTGGCGGGAGGTGGCTGCCGCACCGAGGAGCTGACGCTGCCGGGCTTCCTGCACGACGTGTGCTCGGCCGTCCACCCGCTGGTGCTGGCGTCGCCGTTCTTCCAGAGCGTCGACCTGGCGGCGAGAGGGGTCAAGTTGCTCACCCCGACCGTGGCTTTCGCCCACCCTCTCGACGGTGGGCGCGCCGGTGCCATCTTGGGCTCGGTGGACGAGACGGCGGCCACCCTGGGCGCCGATGCCCGGACCTATCGCCGGCTCTTCGCCCCCTTGGCCCGGGACGTCGACAAGGTCCTGCCCACCGTGCTGGCCCCGCTGCGGGCCCCGCCCCGGCACCCGCTGGCCATGGCCCGCCTGGGGCTGCCCGGGCTATTGCCGGCCACCCAGCTGGCCCGGTGGTTTGGGACCGACGAGGCGAGGGGGTTGCTGGCGGGTGCCGCCGCACACTCGATGCTCCCGCTCAGCACCCCGCTCACGGCTTCCTACGGGATGCTGTTCGTGGCCCTGGCCCATGCCTACGGCTGGCCCGTCGTCGAGGGCGGCAGCAGCCGCGTCGTGGCTGCCCTGGTGGAAGAGCTCGGTGCTCTCGGGGCGAAGTTGGAGACGGGCCGGTGGGTGAAGCGCCTGGCCGACCTGCCCGAGGCCGACGCCGTGCTCCTCGACGTCTCCCCCCGCCACCTGGCCAACCTGGCCGAGGACCGCCTCAGTGCGACCTACAGGGCGGCCCTCGGGCGGTTCCGCTACGGACCGGGCGTCTGCAAGGTCGATTGGGCCCTCAGCGGCCCCGTGCCCTGGGAGGCGCCGGCATGTCGGCAGGCCGGGACCGTCCACGTGGGCGGCACGCTCGAAGAAGTGGCCGCCAGCGAGGCCGAGGTGGCAGCCGGCCGCCACCCCGAACGGCCCTTCTGCCTGGTGGCCCAGGCCGGTGTGGTCGACCCGAGCCGCGCTCCCGACGGCAAGCACACGCTGTGGGCCTACTGCCACGTGCCCTCGGGCTCGTCGGTCGACATGACCGAGCGGATCGAAGCCCAGATCGAACGCTTCGCGCCGGGCTTTCGTGACCTGGTGCTGGCCCGGGCCACCAAGACGGCGGCCGAGACCGAGAGGGCCAACCCGAACTACGTCGGCGGCGACATCACCGGTGGCATGGCCACCCTGCGCCAGACTGTGTTCCGCCCTACGGTCCGCTGGGACAACTACCGGACCTCATCGCCCGGCCTCTATCTCTGTTCCGCCTCGACCCCGCCCGGCGGGGGGGTCCACGGCATGTGCGGCTACGGGGCTGCGCGCGCGGCCCTGGCCGACATGAGCCGCCGGCGATGAGCGCCAGTCCGTCGGCGATGAGCGCCAGTCCGCCGNNGCGCCAGTCCGCCGGCGATGAGCAGGGGTGCCAACCTCCCCTCTGAGCACCTGTCATCACCCTGACCACGACACCGGTCATCACCCTTCCGCGGGCCCCTCCGGCGTTCTACCGTTGGCACATGCGTACCGAAGCCGCTGTCACATCGATCTCATGGATACCGTCTGAGGCGATCGCCGGCGCAACCAAGCTCCCTTTCCAGAGCGGTATCGCCCACTATGATGCCCCACCTCCCGATGTCATCGAGGACCTCGAGGAGCTGCGCCAAGCCGACCGTTTCCGCTTTGCCAACCATCTGGAGGCATGGATCGAGGTAAAGGGAGGCCGCATCGTCGATTACGGCCAGTCCGGCCACGGTCTGATCGGCTCAACGACCCTGCGCCTGGGCAACAGGCGAGCCGTGTTCGAGGCCGTGCCGCTCCCTGACCTCCAGCCGGCCCCCGTCGTGACGGCTGAGAAGGCCCTCTTCGTCCAGACCGCCGGGGGCCGCACCGGCGTGCCCGCTCCCCGCCGGGTCCGCCGGGCCCCGTTCGTACAGTTCAGCGCGCCTCTCGCCTGGACCACCCTGGCGCTGGAGGTCCACGTGGACGGCACGGTCGAGCACCATCTTCTCGGGGCCAGCCCCTTCCCCCGCCACTGGATCTACGGCACGGACAACAAGCTGGTCAAAAAGAGCGGCCTGATCGACTTTTCGAGCTGGTACCGCCGGGCATTTGGCAAGCACAGCCCCTGGGGCGACCAGGACTCTCCCGCGTTCGCCACCGAGGTGGAGACGGCGCTGGAGCGCCGGCTTTCGGTCGATCTGATGCACGGCGCCACCAAGCCCAAGATCCGCAAGTTCGCCGCCGGGGCGATGATCACCGAACAGGGTGAGCCCGGCGACGAGCTCTTCCTCGTCTTGGACGGCGTCGTCCGGGTGGAGGTGGACGGGGACCGGCTGGCCGAGTACGGCCCGGGTTCCATGCATGGTGAGAGGGCTTTCCTGGAGGGGGGCACCCGCACCTCCAGCGTCCGCGCCGTGACCCAGTGCAAGCTGGCCATGGTCTCGGCCGCCGAAGTGGACCGCGGCGCCCTCGAAGAGCTGAGCGTGGGCCACCGGCGAGAGGACCAGTCCTGAGTG
Source organism: Acidimicrobiaceae bacterium (assembly GCA_003166025.1). Taxonomy (GTDB): domain Bacteria; phylum Actinomycetota; class Acidimicrobiia; order Acidimicrobiales; family Palsa-688; genus Fen-671. The sequence continues at coordinate 6,894 of PMWT01000215.1, forward strand.
CCCGAGGCCCGGGACGTGGACCTTCAGTCGTCGACCATCAGCGTGTTCGTGGCCGACGACAATTTGATCGTGAGGGAGGGCGTGCGCGCCCTCATCGCCCTCGAAGACGACTTCAGCGTGGTCGGCACCGCTTCGGACTACGACGAGCTGGTGGCCAAGGCGTCGGAGCTCGCCCCCCAGGTGGTCGTGACCGATATCCGGATGCCGCCGACCTTTCACCAAGAAGGCATCGAAGCCGCCCACGAGATCCGCAAGCGCCACCCCGGCACCGGGATAGTCGTGCTCTCCCAGTTCGACGACCCCGAGTACGCCATCTCCCTTCTGGGGGAGGGGTCGGCGGGCTACGCCTACCTGTTGAAGGACCGGGTGGCCGAGGGCGACCAGCTCGCCCGGGCGGTCAGGGCGGTGGCCAGCGGGGGCTCTGTGCTCGACCCGGCGATAGTCGACGCCATGGTCCATCCCGTCACCGGGAAGGGCGAGCTGACCTCGACCGAGGAGGAACTGCTCCGCCTGGTGGCTGAAGGAAGGCCCATCAAGGCCATCGCGGCCGCCCACGGGACCACACCTTCGGCCGCCGCCTCGGCGGTGGAGAAGCTGTTCCTGCGCATGGCCGAGGATGCCAGCAGTGGTGGCCAGAACTCGCTGCGCCGGCTGCGCAGCCTCTACGAGGCCATCGTGAACCGGGAGGAACAGGGCGAGACTTTGAGCCGGCTCCTGCCCGGGGGCGTTGCCCAGATGCTGCGCGAGCAGGGTTGCAACTTGGGCGAGACCAGGCAGATGGTAGTCAGCGTCCTTATGTCCGACATCCGGGGCTACTCGACCATCGCCGAAAAGGCTGACCCCAGCGTGCTGGCCCGCCAGCTCAACGTCCACCGGGCGGAGATGAACAAGGCCATCATCGCCGTCGGCGGGACGGTCATGCAGTTCGTGGGCGACGCCGTCATGGCCGTCTTCGGAGCGCCGGTGCCCATGGACGACCACGCCGGGAAGGCGGTGGAGGCGGCCCTGGCCATGCACGCGGCGCAGAGAAAAGTGAACGAGCTGTGGCGGGACGAGGGGCTCCCTTTCTTCGAGCTCGGGATCGGCATAACCACCGGCCCCGTGGCCGCCGCCCTGCTCGGGTCGGAGGAGCACCTCGAGTACACCCTGGTGGGCGACACGGTCAACCTGTCCCAGCGCCTGCAGCAGTGGGCTGAGCCGGGCGAGACCGTCCTGTCCGAAACCACCTATGCCGCGCTCGCCGATCCTCCACTGGCGGAGGCCTTGCCCCCCGCCCTGGTGAAGGGCCGGGGCACGCCCGTCTCGGCCTGGCGCCTGAGCGCCGCTCCAGTCACAACCCCAACGTCCGCAGACTGAACTGAAACCGCACTGGGAGGGTTCATGAACGTTATGGAGGCCCACGGCCTGCGCAAGACCTACGAGTCCGAAGGTGCCCCGGTGAGGGCATTGCGCGGCGTCGACATGACCATGGTGCAGGGCGAGTTCGTAGCCATCATGGGCCCTTCGGGCTGTGGCAAGTCCACGCTGCTCAACCTCGTCGCCGGCCTGGACGTGCCCAGCGAGGGCGAGATCACGGTGGCCGGCGAGCCCCTGACCGGTATGGACGAGAGCGCTCTGGCCCGCATGAGGCGGCGCCACATCGGCATCGTGTTCCAGTTTTTCAACCTGCTCGAAGGGATGAGCGTGCTTGAGAACGTCACCCTGCCGGCCGTGATCGCCGGCACCGGCCGTAAGCGGGCCGAGAGCAGGGCGCGGGACCTGCTCGACCTTCTCGGCCTGGCGGACAAGGCCAAGAGCGCGCCCGGGGTGCTCTCAGGGGGCCAGCGCCAGCGCCTGGCCATCGCCCGCGCCCTGGCCAACGCCCCCACCCTGGTGCTGGCCGACGAGCCGACGGGAGCGCTCGACTCCGAGGGTGGCAAGGAAGTGCTCGAGCTCTTCCGCCGCCTCCATGCCGGTGGACAGTCGATCCTGCTTGTCACCCACGACGAATCGGTGGCCGCCCCGGCCACCCGCATCGTGCACATGCGTGACGGCCGCATAGAGAACGAGGAGGTGGGCGCGGGCGCTTCCGCCGCTGAAGCGGCGGTCGTGGCCATGCCGACATGAGCGCACCGATAATCGTCAGCCAGCTCGGCGAGATCCGTGAGAACGCCCGGCGCAGCACCGACGAGGGAGGCCTGCCTCGCACGGCCGAGGCCAAGCCGCTCGCCACCGTCGTGTCTCTCACCCTGGCGCTGGTGGCCCTGGCCGGGGCGGCCGGCGCGCCGTCCGTCGACCCGCACGGGAACCTCGCCACCGAGGTCGTGCGGGCCGCCGTCGTGGTCAGCTTCGCCGCCGCCGGCCTGGTCGCCTTGGTCCGCCGCCCGGACGAGCGCCAGCCCCTGGTGGTGCTGCTGGCCGCCGCCCTGGGCGGCGTGGTGGCGGCGTCCGCGGCGCTCGTTTACGTCCACGCCCACGGCGGGACGGTGGCTTCGGGCCTGGTGCCCCTGGCCCGTTTTGGCGAGCCGGTGGCCCTGGCCCTGCTGCCCGTCGCCGCCATGCACATCCTGTTCGGGATCCCGGACGGGAGCTGCCGGTTGAGCCGGTTGGTCGTGGCCGGCGGCTACGTCGTCGGGACCGCCCTGGGCCTGTCCTTGTGGGCCCAGCGCCCCAGCCTGCCCTTGTGGCCGGTGGTCGTGGAGGCCGTGGTGGCCATGGCCATCGGTGCCGGTGTCTCGCAGCGCCGCTATGCCCGTTCGACGGGGCTCGAGCGCCAGCGCATGCAGTGGTTCGGTTGGGCGGCCGCCATTGCCCTGGTAGTGCTGCTGGTGACGCTGGCCCTGCGCGTCCTGTTGGACTGGCCCACTCGGGCGCCATTGGTCCTGACGGTCTCGCTGGTGCCATTCGCGTTCGCCATTGCCCTGTGCAGCACCCGCCGCCTGGCCGGTCGTATCGACCGGATACTGGCCCACACCGTCTCCCTCGCCGGCCTCACCTGTGTGGTGGCGGCGGTATACCTGGTGGTGGTGGCCGGGCTGGGCAGCACGCCCTCGCGCAGTGAACGGTCCCTGCTCGTCCTGTCGATGATCTCGGCCGCCGTCGCCGCCATTCTCTACGGCCCGGCCCGCCAGCGCCTGACCCTTTACGCCAACCGTCTCGTCTACGGCGAGCGGGAGGCGCCCGACGCCGTACTGCGCACGTTCGGCAGCCGGCTGTCGCGCGCCATCCCCATGGACGAGCTACTGCTCCAGGTGGCCGAGTCACTGCGCAAGACCCTGGCCCTCAGCTCCGCCGAGGTTTGGACCGGTTCGGGGGGCCACCTGACGCGTTCGATCTCGGTCCCCGACGTGCCCAGCACCGCCCTCACGTTGAGCCCCGAGGAGGAATCGGTCGTGGCCCGGGCGGGCGTCACCGGCACGGCCTGGCTGAGCGTGTGGATGCCGGGCGTGGTCGCCGGTCGGGAGAGCTCCTTGCTGCGGGTCGCCCCGACCACCCACTCGGGCCGGGTGCTCGGGCTCATAGTGGCGGTACGCCCTCCCGGGGGCGACCAGTTCACCGCCGACGACGACGTGGTGCTGACCGAGCTGGCCCGCCAGGTCGGCCTGGCCCTGCACAACGTGGAGCTCGACTCCGCCCTGCAAAAGTCGCTGGAGGACCTCCGGCTCCAGGCCGAGCAGCTCCAGGAGTCCCGGGCGCGCATCGTGGCCGCCTCGGACGCCGCCCGGCGCCAGATCGAGCGCAACCTCCACGACGGTGCCCAGCAGCACCTGGTGGCCTTGGCCGTCAACGTCCGCCTGGCCCGGCGGCTGGCCGAGACCGACCCTCAGGGGTCTTTGGAGATCCTCGACCAGTTGGGCGAGAGCCTGCAAAACGCCGTCCAGGAACTTCGCGCCCTGGCCCATGGCATCTACCCCCCGCTGCTGGCGGACAGAGGGATCGAGGAAGCCTTACGGGGCGCCGCCGGGCGGGCCGCCCTGCCCACGCAGGTCGAGGCGGCAGGGCTGCGCCGGTACTCGCCCGAGATGGAGGCGGCGGTTTACTTCTGCTGCCTGGAGGCACTGCAAAACGCCGGCAAGCATGCCGGTCCGGACGCCAGCGCCACCATCAAGGTATGGGAGGAGCCGGGCTCTCTGCGTTTCGAGGTCTCCGACGACGGCGCCGGCTTCGATGCCCGGGGCGCCAAGGGCAAGGGCGCCGGCTTTGTCAACATGGGCGACCGGGTCGGCGCCATGGGCGGGACCGTCCAGGTCAATTCCGCCCCGGGCCAGGGCACGTCCATCTCTGGGCGCATCCCCCTTTAGGCAGCTCTTCAGAGTCAGTTCCCGCCGTTGGCGTTGACGTTGGCCCCGTTGGCCGCGCCACCGTCAGTGCCGCCCGACGACCAGGTGCCCTCCAGGATGTCGGGCCCGAAGCGTTCCTTGTGGATGTAGGCCAGCGCCCCGCAGGTGCGGGCGTCGGCCGGGAGATCTTCCTCGTCGTAGGTGGAGAGCAGGATCACGTTGGTGCCCTTGTGCTCGTCCCGGATGAGCTTGGTGGCGGCGATGCCTCCCATGCCTTCCATGTTTATGTCCATGAGCACGAGCTGGGGGTTGAGGCGGGCGACGGCCTCAACGGCCTCTTCGCCCGATTTGGCCTCCCCGACGACCTCGAACCCGGCCGTCGCCCGCACCACCAGGCGCGCCGCGGTCCGGAAGGGAGCCTGGTCGTCGACGACCAACACGCTCACCGCCGGGGGGGGCATGAACAAATCCTGCCAGAGAGCGCCTAAAAGGCCCACTCGGCCAGCACCACCAAGAACTGTGGTGTCAGCACCCCTCGCGGTCGTGCCTGCCCGGGGTAGTTCAGTTCGTGGCCGCCAGGAACAGGAGCACGGCCTTGACGCGACGGTGCACGTCGGTCTCCTCACTGAGGCCGAGCTTGAAGAAGATCGAATTGATGTGCTTTTCGACGGCCCGCTCCGAAAGCACCAGGGCGGCGGCGACGGCCGCATTGTTCTTGCCCTGCGCCATCTCGGCCAGGACCTCGACTTCGCGGGGCGTGAGCGCCCGCAGCGGCGAGCGGGTGTCCTGGGACCGGGCCTTAACAAGGTTGTCGACGACCTCGGGGTCGATGACCGAACCCCCCCGGGCCACCTCGCGTATGGCCGACGCCAACTGGCCTATGTCCGAGACGCGTTCTTTGAGCAGGTAAGCCCGGCCCTTCGACCCGTTCTCGAGGAAGCGCAGGGCATAGGCGGGTTCGGAGTACTGGCTCAGCACGACGACGCCCAGGCTCGGGTACAGGGAGCGCAGCTCGTTGGCGGCCCGTATGCCCTCGTCCGTCCCGGTCGGCGGCATACGGATGTCGGTGACCACGACGTCGGGGGACTCTTCTTGGACGGCCTTCAGAAGCGACGGGTAGTCGATGCAGGCGCCCACGACCTCCAGGTCGGGCTCCAGGTCGATCAGTTTGCCGACGCCCTCCCGTACCAGGTAGTTGTCCTCGGCCAGTACAACTCGGAGGGCCACAGGCCAAAGCCTATTACGGCGTGGGCCCGCCCACCTGGTACCGCTCACCTGGTACCAGGTCGATGACCGCCCCCTCGGTGCCCCCCTCGACCGCTATGGGCGCGTCCCGGTAGCCCGCGACCATGGCGTCGATCTCGTCGTCGGTCCGCTGCGGGTCGTGATGGAACAGGACCAGGCGCTTGGCCCCCGTCTCCAGGGCCAGGCCCAGGGCGTAACCCGGGCAGGAATGGCCGAAGTAGCCTCGGGCGGGCAGTTCCTCGTCGGTGTACTGGGCGTCGTGGAACACGATGTCGGCCCCCGAGACCAGGCGTACGGCATTGTCGTGGTACTCGCCGAGCCCCGCCGGCCCGGGCCCGAAGCCCGTCGGCCAGTGGTCGGACAGGTAGGCCAGGCTCACTCGGCCATCGGAGATCCGGTAGCCGAAGCTGCGCCCACCTTTGTGCGGTATGTCCAGGGCAAGCACGCTGAAGCCCTCGATCTCGTGCTCCCCCGGGCTCAGGTTCTCGAAGGTCCACTTGCCTCGCAGCTCGCCGGGGGTTATGGGGAAGTGGGGCGGCGACATGGCCCGGCTGAGCACGGACTCCATGTCGGTCTCGGGCCCCTGGTGTGGCCCGTAAAGCGTGACCACCGACGCCGGGTTGTCACCGGCGCGGAAGAAGGGCAAGCCCTGGGTGTGGTCCCAGTGCAGGTGCCCCAGTAGTATGCCGCCCTGAAAGCTGCCGTCGAGGAGGGCGCTGAGCTGGCGGATGCCGGTGCCGGCGTCTATCACCAGGCGTGGAAGGACTTCTCCGTCGTGGGCGAGGGCGAGGCTGGACGTATGGCCTCCGTAGCGCAGGAAATCGGCCCCGGGGGCCGGCGTGGAGCCACGGGCCCCCAAGACGATGATTTTCACCCGGCTATATTGCCTGGCGGCGCGGCCGCTCCGGTATTCCTATGGGACGAGGGCGATCTTGCCCCGGGTGTGGCCCGTGGCCAGGGCCCGGTGGGCGGTGGCCGCCTCCGACAGAGGGTATGTGGCGGCGATTACCACCTTGAGCATGCCCTTTTCGGCCCGGCGCAACAGGTCCACCCGAGCCGCCGCCCTAAGCTCCGTGCCCGGGTCGCCCCCTGGTCCCATCCCGAGGACCTTGACGCCTTCCTCCGTGCCCCTCTTGAACGAGGCAATGGTGGCGATCCGGCCCCGGTCGGCAACCAGCGCCAGCGAGGCGTCCATGGCTTCGTCCGTGCCAATACAGTCGATGGCTGCGTCCACGCCCCCTGGGGCCAGGGCGAGGACGCGCTCCACCAAGCCGTCCCCGTAGGCCACCGGCTCGGCTCCGAACTGGCGCAGGAGGTCGTGGTTCTTCTCGTTGGCCGTACCTATCACCCGCGCTCGGGCGTTGAGGGCCAACTGGACCACCATTAGGCCCACGCCCCCCGAAGCCCCGTGGACCAGGACCGTGTCGTCCGCCCCGACATCGGTGGCGTGCAGAGCGTGGGTGGCGGTCACGCCCGTCAGCATGAGGCCGCTCGCCTGTTCAAACGAAAGCCCGGCCGGTTTGGCCAGCACGCTCGACGCCGGGGCCAGCAGTTCGGTGGCATAGGCGCCCTGGACCGGGTAGCCGATGACCTCGTCGCCCCGGTGCAGCGGGCCGCCCGGTCCCTCGGCGCCGTTACCAACGGCCCGGACCACGCCGGACGCCTCCAAGCCCAAGCGCACCGGCAACTTCGACGGGTCGGTGCCGTAGGCGCCCGAGTACAGCTTGTAGTCGATAGGGTTCACGCCGGCCGCCCTTACTTCGATGAGGATCTGGCCCGGCCCAGGCGGGCCGACCGGTACTTCCACCAGGGAGAGGGCCTCAGGGCCGCCGAAGGCCGTAGCCACAACTGCAGTTGCCATGAATGCTGCAACGGGCGGGCCCGGTCCCCTATTCCTATCCTCACGCCGGTCGTCTGGTCCGGTCGTCTNNTCTGGTCCGGTCGTCTGGTCCGGGACGTACCCTTGAGAGGTGCTCGAAAAGCCGCCGGACAGCCGCCTCCCGAGCGTGGCTCGGGCGGCTACGTCGCCCACGGCCATAGTGCTGGCCGGCGCGGGCGTCGCTATCGGCGAGGCCGCCCATCTGGGCCTCGTCGTAGCGCTCGTACTCGGAGCGGCCGGTTATGGGGCCCGGGTCGCCTGGTCCGCGGTCCGCCGGCGCGCCGCCCTGCGGCGTAGAGGCCGTCGTCATCTGGCCCGGATCGACCCCTGGTCCGTGCCCGAGCCGTGGCGGGGTTACACCACCCGGGCCCTCGACGCTCGCAAGGCGCTGCGCCAGTTGGCCCGGGACTGCCCGCCCGGTCCCGTGGCCGACTACTTGTCCAACGCCTTGGGCCAGGTCGAAGCCGCCGTCGAAGAGTACTGGGCCTTGGCTCGCAGCGGCGCCACCTTGGCCGGCGCGCCCGGCCGCTCTCAGAAGGTGGCCCAGGAGCTTGACGCGGCCCAGACCGTGGCCACCACGGCCCATGGGGCCGACAGAGCAGCGCTGGAGAGCGGAGAGGATGCCCTGGCGTCCGAGCTGAGGTCCCTGCGTCACCTGGACACCGTGGCCGCGCAGGTGTCTACCCAGCTCTCTACGTTGAGCGCACAGCTTGAGGGCCTGGTGGCGGCGGCCGGAGAACTGGTGGTGAGCGCGGGCGTGCCCGGCGCCGACCTGTCGGTACTTTCCTCGCAGCTCACGTCCCTGGCCCGGGCCTTGGACGAGACGCGTCGCATCCTGCCGGCGCCGGCGCCCGACGCCGCCGCCGGCTAGTCGCGTCGCCTAGCCGATAGCGACAGGACCGGGAAAATACCGGGCCATCCCGGAGTCGCCCCAAGGCCGGCCTGGTCCTAGCATGCGAGGCATGTGGAAAGTTCTAAAGCGCCGCTGGAAGTACCTCTCCGCCAAGCTCTCGGGGCGTTTCGAGGAGACGGCGGACCCGAAGGTCCAGCTTGAACAGGCCATGGTGGAGGCCCAGGACCAGCACCGGCGGCTGGTCGAGCAGGCCGCCAGCGTGATCGCCAACCAGAAGCAGACCGAACTGCGGCTCAACCGTTCTATGCAAGAGCTGGAGCGGGTCAGCGGCACCACCAGGCAGGCCTTGACGATGGCCGACGAGGCCGCCCGCCGGGGCGACGCGGCCAAGGCGACCGAGTACAACCAGACGGCTCAGGCCTTCGCCAACCGGCTCATCGCCACCGAGAAGCAGGTGGAGGACCTGAAGACAATGCACCTGCAGGCGGCCCAGGCCGCCGACCAGGCCCGGGCGGCCGTCGCCCAAAACGCCAGCCTCCTCCAGCAAAAGCTGGCCGAGCGCCAGAAGCTGCTCTCTCAGCTCGACCAGACCCGCATGCAGGAGCAGCTCAACACGGCCATGGCGAGCCTTTCCCAAACAGTCGACCAGGACGTGCCGACCTTCGACGACGTGCGGGCCAAGATCGAGGCCCAGTACGCCAAAGCCCTCGGCACGGCCGAGCTGTCCGGCCAAAGTGTCGAGTCGCGCATGCTCGAGGTCGAGCAGGCCGGTGTCACCTCGGAGGCGCAGATGCGCATCGAACAGATGCGCCAGCAAATGGGCCTGCCCGCCGGTGGCCAGGACAACGCGGGCCAACTGGCCGCCTCGTCCCGCCAGGCCCTCGGAGGGGACAGCCAACCCGCCGCCGCCCTGGGGACGGGGGCGGTTGCCGCCAACGCCCAGGCAGGCGCAGGTGCCGGGGCAGCGGCGCAAACGGCCGGTCCGCCGGCTACGCCGGCCGAGGGCACAGGCCCGGCTCCCGCCTCTCAGACTGAGGGCTGACGTCGGTGGCCGAGGCACGATGATCAAGGTCGTCGTCATCGGCGGAGGACCGGGAGGCAACCGGGCGGCCAGTCGAGCGGCCAGCCTAGGTGCTCATGTCACCCTGGTAGAGCGCGACATCGTGGGCGGCGCCGCCCACCTCTGGGACTGCATCCCGTCCAAGGCCATGATCGCCACGGCCGGGGCACTCAATTTCTCTCGCCGTATGGGCGGGCTCGGCTTTTCCCCTGCCACACGGCCCCGCGAGATCGATTACGAAGCGTTGCGTGACCGCATCGGCGTGGTCAGCTCCCGGCTGCAGAGCTCGGTCGAGGAGTTATTGACGTCGCAAGGCGTGCGCATCTTGCGTTGTGAAGCTCGCCTGGCCGGGCCTCACACCGTGGTGGTGGGTGCCGAAGACGGCAGCCAAGAGGAGCTCGAGGCCGACGCCATCGTCGTGGCGACGGGGAGCCGCCCGCGTGTTCCCGACTGGGCGTCTCCCGACGGCGAGAGGGTCCTCACCACGCGCCAGGCCTACCCCCCGCCCGAGCTTCCCGAGCACCTTGTCGTGGTGGGCTCAGGGGTGACCGGGGTCGAGTTCGTGCACATGTTCAGCTCGATCGGCTCGAAGGTGAGCCTGATCGTCAGCCGCCAGCACGTCCTGCCTCATAAGGACGCCGAGGTGGCCGCCGCTCTGGAGGACGAGCTCTTGCGCCGGGGGGTCCAGCTCTTCAAGGGCGCCCGCGCCCAGAGCGTGGAGAGGTCGTCCGACGGCATCGCCGTCCATTGTGACGACGGCCGGACGGTCCGGGGCAGCCACGTGCTCCTGGCCGTGGGCTCGGTCCCCAATTCGGACCGGCTCGGCCTGGAAAACGCCGGTGCCCAGGTGGACAAATGGGGTTACGTAACCGTCAACCACCATTGCCAGACCAGCGTCCCGCATATTTACGCCGCCGGCGACGTCTCCGGCAAGCTGCCGCTGTCGTCTGTCGCCTCGATGCAGGGCCGCAAGATCGCCGAGCACATCATGGGGCTCCACACGCGTGAGCACCGCCATATCGATTATGACAAAGCGGCGTCGGCCGTGTTCACCGAGCCCGAGATCGCCGACGTGGGCCTGGCCGAAGCGGAAGCCTTTGCCGGAGGGCGCAAGATCCGCGTCACCAAGGTGCCGTTCGGCTCCTCGGCGCGAGCGCTTATCAACGACGACTCGAGGGGCTTCGTAAAAATAATCTCCGACCCGGCCACCGGCGTCGTCCTCGGAGGCTGCATTGTCGGGAGCCAGGCTTCGGAGCTCATCTCGGTGATCGCCCTAGCCGTTACGGTCGGCCTCAAGGTCACCGATGTCGTAGAGAGCTGCCTCGTCCATCCCTCATTGGCCGAGGCGCTGGCTGACGCGGCCGAGTGACCGATGCCCACGAGCTCTACGACGCCGGCCGGCGTGGTCCTGTCCTCAGGTTGCACGTCCAGCCCGGTGCGGGGCCCGACGGCATCATGGGTGCCCATGGCAACGCACTGAAGCTACGGGTGCAGGCACCGGCAGTTTCGGGCAAGGCCAACGAGGCTGTGCTGCGCCTGCTGGCCCGGGAGTTCGGGTCGCCGTCGGCATCGCTGCGCCTGACCGCCGGAGAAACGTCGAGGGATAAGCGGGTGCTGTTCGCCGGCGTGCCTGTCGCTGAGTTTGCCGACCGCTTAGCCTGCGTCCTGGCCCGCTCCGGGGCCGCTGGGCCGAGGTAGCCGATCGGGGGACCACGGCGCCCCCTACTGCTGGCCTCGGCCGACCGTCTAGC
>PMWT01000222.1 GCA_003166025.1 Acidimicrobiaceae bacterium
AACGGTGTCCGTGGTGAGGGACCCGCCGGACGGCGTGTAGGTGACCGAGTAACCGGCACCGTTGGCCGAGCCGTACCAACCGATGCTGTTGGCCGTCGTGGGAGTGCCGGTGACCGTGGATTCCACTGTGAGGGCCGTAGCGGGCTCTGTAACGCTAGCGACGGTTAGTGCCGTGGAGTTCCACGGTACCGACGGTTCTGTGCCGATCCCGGCGATCGTGTACATCGCGCCGTAGCCGGGGTTAGCCGGCGAAGCGGACACCATGGGCGGGATCGAGTTGATCGTCACCGAGTTGGAACTGACCGCGGTGCCATTAACAGTTGACGCCACGCCGAAGGAGAAGTTCGACGTCGGGTCCGTGACCGTTAGGCCGATATTGATCGTGTCGCCGGCTGCGATGTTGCAGGTGCTGTCGAGCGTGATGACAAGCGCACCAGTGGCCACCGAACCCCCGCCGGACTGGAACTGGAAGCAGTCGTCCACCAGTGAGACGCTGCTCAACCTCGTCGTGGCGACCACGGCGTTGCTAACGCTATCGGTCACGGTGATCGAGTCGCCGTTGGGCATGGCGATGGGCGCCGTCATGGTGATCACGTAGGACTGCGACTGCCCCGATATTGCCGTAGTGGGCGTGACCCACACATTGGTGAAGGGGGTGGTCAAGGGCACCACCGTGTTCGAGGCCGCCGAGGCCGGGCCGGCGCCGGCCCCGTTGGTGGCGGTAACGGTGAAGCTGTAGGAGTCACCGGCGCTGAGCCCGGTCACGGTGATGGGGCTGGCCGCCCCGCTGGCGCTCTGGCCGCCGTTGGCCGGGGTGGTCGAGTCGGTGGCCGTCACCGTGTAGGAGGTGATGGTGCCGCCGCCGTTGGAGGCGGGGGCGCTGAAGCTCACGGTGGCCTGGGTGTGCCCGGCGGTGGCCGTGCCGATAATGGGCACCCCAGGGATGGTGAAAGGCACCACCGCCGGGCCGGCGATGTCCGCATTGGCGACGCTCAGGGAATAAGAGGACCCCGCCAGCGGTGGGTTAATAACCGCATCGATCGTGATGGTCAGTTGGTCGCCGATGTTGATGGCGTTGGGCAGCGAGAGGGTGACGGCGGCCGCGGCAGGCGGGGTCACGGTAGCGGGGGCGTAGGACACAAGGCCTAGACCGCCCGAGCCCGTGGTCGTCGTGGAGTCGGTCAACGTGTAGTCGCTGGCGCTGTCCGGCAGCACAGTTCCCGTCCCTGACGGCTGAATAGTTATGGTGGCGCCTGACACGATAGCGGCACTGGCGTGCATACCGGAGATGGTGTAGGTAGCCAGCGAGCCTGGAGAAGTCGGGCTGACCGCTACGCTGACACCCACGTTCGAACTGGCACTGATCTGGTAAGCCGGCGCATCGACGGCAACCGTGTCCACTGACGTGGACACGGCGAAGTCGCTGTACGTCCCTGCCATCGTCGGGTTGTTCACGTTGATGCCCGTTACGGTGACCTGGTCACCGGCGATGATGGCCTCACCGGTAGGCAGAGTGATCTGTAGGGAGTTGAAATCAAACGTGCTGGTACCACAGGCGACATCAGCAACGTCCGCTGAAGGTAGAACGAACTGGGCCCCGGACGTGGTGTCGGTCAGCCGGACAGCCAAGGTCACGAAACTGCTGCTCGCCTCGGCAAGGCAGATGTAGCCACCGGCGGGGACGCCGCTGGTCGACTTGAAACCAACCGTGTACGTTGCCGAAGCGCTGGCCAGCGTGGTGGACGGGGTAACCGTCACGCCCGCCACCGACGTCCCGAAGGCGACAGCGCCAACCTCGGTCACAGCGTTGGTGTAAGGCGCTTGGTTACTCGTGGTGGGCGTCGAGGTCGGGGGGTTGGTCCACTCCGGCGTAACTGTGACGGGGTACACATTGGCAGTCGAGGGGTTGAGGCCCTCTGCCGTAAGGGTAATGTTCGAACCTGCTGGGATCCCTGAGGCCAGGAGAACGCTCACAACGTTGTTCGTCCCCAATGCGCTCGAGCTAACCGTTGCGGACTGAACGGTGTCCGTGGTGAGGGACCCGCCGGACGGCGTGTAGGTGACCGAGTAACCGGCACCGTTGGCCGAGCCGTACCAACCGATGCTGTTGGCCGTCGAGGGAACGACGGTGACCCTGGATTCCACTACGAGGGCCGTAATGGAATATGAAGTGTTAGCGACGGCGGTTAGTGCCGTGTAGTTCCACGGTACCGACGGTGCTGTGCCGATCCCGGCGATCGTGTAGGTCGCGCTGGAGCCGACGGTAACCAGCGAAGCGGACGCCGTGGGCGGGATGGCGTTGATCGTCACCGAGTTGGAACTGACCGCGGTGCCATTAACAGCTGACGCCACGCTGAAGGAGAAGTTCGACGTCGGGTCCGTGACCGTTAGGTCGATCTTGATTGTGTCGCCGGCTGCGATATTGCAGATGCTGTCGAGGATGATGACAAGACCACTTCTAGTTTCCAGGCCTCCGTTGGTGCCGGCCTGGAGGCAGTTCGCCGCGTTCTCGTCTACGAGCGAGACGTTGGTCGCCCCAGACACTGGCACGTTGCCGGCGCTGTCGGTAACCGTGATGCTGTCGCCGGCAGGGATGGCGCTGGGCGCTACCGCGGTGATCACGTAGGCCTGCGGCTGTAGCGATGTTGCCCCAGTGGGAGTGACCGACACAGTGGTGAAGGCCGATCCCGGGGTACCGATCGTGTAAGAGTTGGTGGTCACGCTTGCCCACGCGGGTGCGGCCGAGATGGCCACCGCAGCGCCGAAGCTGGCCATGGTAAGCGCAAGGGTGCCGGCGAGCAGCCTGGCACGTCTCCTCCCGCTCGGCGTCTTTGCCGAAGCAATTGGTTCTTGCATTTAGCTTGTTCCCCTCCTAGGTAGGGTTAACATGTGCGCCTCTCGCTCTGAGCGACGCTTGCTGTGCCGTGCACCCATGGGCCCAGGGCGGCCCCGGGGGTGGTGTAGAACACAGCCAGAAGAGATGGGCCCAATTTCAAGACGACCGGCAGGCCGAGATGACGTGACGGCCCGTCGCCGCATTGGTAGGTGGACAAACCGCGCATCAGCGGCCTCTCTGGTTGGCGTCACGTGGATGCAGGCGCTGCCAGGTCCGGAGCAACGCTCCCGAAGGCGGCCGCCCGACTGGCGGCAGAGTCCAACACGTGGGGGCTAAATACGGTGTCGGTGCCCACTGTACCACACACTGCGTGTTCATCTTGCCGCAGATAGTGACCTAAACGCGCTAC